>PGXW01000070.1 GCA_002839355.1 Spirochaetae bacterium HGW-Spirochaetae-2 | reverse complement strand
CGGTCTTGGAGAAACATTACGTTTGCTCTTTAACAAAAAGACGAACGCGATGTTAAATCCAGAAAAATTCCGGTCAATCTATGCCGACTATATTGAGTCAGGCCTGACCATCCGCGCATTTTGCGCCAACCATTCGATGAACGAGGCCAAGTTCTACTACTGGCAGCACAAGTTAAAATGTCAATTGCCCATCAAAGGCGGTTTTGTACCGGTAGTGTTGGGCAAAGATAAAAACACATATGGGGTTTTGCCCAAAAAAAGCATTGCCCTTCAAAGCCATTATGGTGATCCTGGCCATGCACCCGGTAGCCAAGCCATCCGTTGCGAGATCAGCTATCCCAACGGGGTGAGCATAAAACTGGACGGGTGCACCGATGCCGGGCTGTTGCGATCGTTGCTCTCCTTAAACGGATCGCGCGATGTTTAGCCTTACCCCGTCGATGAGGTACTACCTTTACTCATGCCCCACCGACATGCGCCGTAGCTTCTACACCCTGAGCGGCATGGTGACCAACCTGATGGGGCGCAACGTACAGGATGGCGATGTGTTCATCTTTGTCAACCGCACATGTACCAGCATGAAGGTACTGCACATGGAGTGCGGCGGCCTGGTGATCTACCACATGAAGCTGGAATCCGGACGGTTCAACCTTCCGGTTTTTGACCCCGGGACCAATACGTACCCCACCAATTGGCAAGGACTGGTGTCGATGGTGCAGGGCCGGCCCGACAACAAAAAAAGTGGCCTTAAAAAAAGATGAAAAAACCCCTGGGATAGCCTAAAATACTGGGTTTTTTGCTTGGTCATTTGCTTGACATTTTGTATTTTTATGTCATCAAAAACAACAAGCACATGGTAGTCGAAGAGGCATTTTTACAGCAAATTCTTGAGGACCGGGACGAACTTTACAGGGAGTCATCGAGGCTGAAAAGCATGCTTGACGGCTTTAAGGACTTCGCCGGCGAAAGGGCCTCCTACCAGCAGCAGATTGAAGAAAAAGACAGCCTCATATACAAGCTGCAACAGCAGATAGAGATGCTCAACCGCAAGATATGGGGCAAATCGAGCGAACGTTACATCAAGGAAGACCCCGCCCAGCGCCGCCTCGATTTTGAAGGACTGGACCTGCTGCCCGAAGAAAAGGAGCTGGCCGACAATGCCAAACAAGAGATAGAGGGGCACAAAACAGTGCGCGTACAGGTTAAGGAAAAAGCCCGCCCCGTGCGCAAGCCCATCCCGGAAAACCTTCCGCGCGAGGAGAGCCACATTTACCCTGTGAACGTTGACCTTGAAAACAGTGCCGAGCTGGAGCCCGAAGTTACCGAATTATTGGAACGCGAACCTGCCCGCTGGTACGTCCGTCGGATTATCCGCCACAAATATGTACTGAAGGCCCAATTACCTGGTTCGGAAAACCGGATTGTTACCGCACCGATGCCCGCGATCCCCATTGCCAAAAGCTATGCAGGGGCAAGCGTTTTGGCCGACCTTATCATCGACAAATATGTAAACCACCTCCCGTTTTACCGCCAGATACAGATGTTTAAGCAACAGGGCATCAGCATTGCCCCGGCAACCATCAACGACTGGTTCGGCGGCGTGTCCGACCTGATGAGGCCTGCTTATTACAGGCTAAAGGAGCTGGTACTGGCCTCGGATTACATACAAAGCGATGAAACCACGGTGCCGATCATCAACAACGAAAAGCACAAAACCATAAAGGGATATCTCTGGATAGTCCGAGCGGTTATGCCCGGCCTGGTCTTCTTCCATTACGACCAAGGTTCCCGGGCACAAAAAGTAGCACTTCAACTCTTCAAAGATTATCAGGGTGTTATCCAGTCCGACGGGTACGCTGTTTACGATATGTACGAAAACAAGAAAGGCGTGCTGCCCATCGGGTGCTGGGCCCATGCCCGGCGTAAGTTCGAAGAGGCATTAAAAGAGGACAAAGACCGGGCTTCGTATGCTTTGGAGCAAATAGGCTTGTTGTATGAAGTGGAAAGGCGTGCCGACAGGGAAGATCTATCGTACGAAGAACGCTCCGAACTGCGCACCCGCTTATCGTACCCCATAATGGTTGCCTTTGAGAAATGGTTGGTGGCACAGTATCCCAAGGTACTTCCCAAGGGGCGTATCGGCAAGGCCATCCAATACACCTACGGCATATACCATAAGCTCACCCGCTATCACCTTGACGGCCGCTGGAGGATGGACAACAACCTGGCCGAGAATGCCATCAGGCCCATTGCACTTGGCCGGAAAAACTGGTTGTTCTGCGGGAACGACGGTGCCGCCGAAAACGCGGCCATAATTTATTCCATGATGGGTTGCTGCAAAGCCGCCGATGTTAACTTCCGCGACTGGATGATGTTCTTCCTGAACAATGTGCACGATTACGACAACGACTACAGCAAAGACCTGGCCGAACTGCTCCCGCACAATTACAAAGCCCAACAAGGGAATGCCGTCTAAGATAGTTATACAAGACTCTGAAAAAACTC
>PGXW01000050.1 GCA_002839355.1 Spirochaetae bacterium HGW-Spirochaetae-2 | reverse complement strand
GCGCTGCATGTTCGAGCCCATCAATGCGCGGTTGGCGTCATCGTGCTCGAGGAACGGAATCAACGATGCGGCTACACTGATAACCTGCATGGGTGATACGTCCATGTATTTAACTTCATTGGCCGTACGGGTCGTGTAGTCACCGCTGCGACGTACCGGAATATCCGTCTCGAGGAACTTGCCGTCGTCATCCACCTTCGAGTTCGCCTGGGCGATGAAGAACTTCTCCTCGTCATTGGCGTCCAGATACCGGTAATTTGTCGAAACGACACCGTCAACTACCCTGCGGTACGGACTCTCGAGGAATCCATGCTTGTTCACACGGGTATAGTTGGCCAACGAGACGATCAACCCGATGTTCGGACCTTCAGGAGTCTCGATCGGACACATACGCCCATAGTGGGTATAGTGAACGTCACGGACTTCAAACGATGCGCGGTCACGGGAAAGACCACCTGGGCCCAACGCGTTCAATCTTCGCTTGTGGGTCAACTCCGCGAGCGGATTGACCTGGTCCATGAACTGGCTCAACTGGCTGGAACCGAAGAATTCCTTGATTGCGGCAACCACCGGCTTGATCGAGACCAAGTCCTGGGGCTTCACCTGATTGCTCTCAAGATTCATCCGCTCACGTGCGATCCGCTCCATACGTGCGAACGCCGCACTCAACTGGTTCTGCAACAGCTCACCGACAGAACGGACACGTCTGTTTCCAAGGTGGTCGATATCGTCGACATTCTCTTCTCCGATATAGACCTTGATCAAAAATCCCATGGTATTGACGATATCCTGGGGAGTCAGGACGGTCAGCTCGGTGCTGGCATCCTCATCATCGATCTCCTCATCCGTGCCGAACTTCTTGTTGAACTTGTACCGTCCGACACTGCCGAGATCGTATCTGCGGCTGGAGAAGAACATGTCGGGAAGATCCTTCTCGGCACGTTCGATGGCGATCATCTCACCTGGTTGCAACACCGCATAGATGGGAGACAATACGTCTTCCTTCATCGGTTCGTCATAACCGTCCTGCGTATACTTGGCATCCTCGACTTCAAAACAATTGATGACCATACGGGAATGCAACGATTCCGGGTGGTCCTCATCGATGATCCGGATGCTTGTAAGGCCATCCTTGACCAACGCCTCGATATAGGTCGGGGACAATTCGTCACCGGCGCGAAGCAGCTTCTTGGCTGCCTTGCCACCTTTGGTGGAGTAAATATCGGTAAAGGCTATCGATCCGACGAACTCGTTGTTCGCCTGCAGATCCTTTGCCAGCTCAACAGTCTTCGCTTTATAGAAGTGGGCGACAATCTTTTCACGGGAATCGAGCCCGATCGCCCTCAGGAACAATGTTCCCAAAATGCGTTTCTTGCGGTCGATCTTCGCGAAGATGAGATCCTTCTTCTTGTTGTCGATCTCAAACTCCAGCCAAGACCCGCGATAGGGGATGATGCGGGAAGAATAGACACCTTTCTCGTCGGAAAAGATCACTCCGGGAGAACGATGGATCTGGCTTACCACAACACGTTCGGCACCGTTGATGATAAAGGTACCCCGGTCGGTCATCAACGGAATATCCCCAAAGAATATCTCGCGCTGACGCAATTCGCCGGTACCAGTCAACTCAAGGCTGATGGTTGCTTTGATGGGAATGGAAAATGTACGTCCCTTTCGCTTGCATTCGATCTCGGAAAACTTGATGTTGTCGAAATCGATCGTGTACCCATGGTAATGCAGGCACATTTCGCCATTTTGGCTCTCGATCGGGAAGGTCGACTGAAAGACCTGCTCCAAACCAAAGTTCGGATCGGGCTCCATTTGTTTCTTTAATCGATCAAGCTGGAGGAACCTTTCATACGAATCAAGCTGAATACCGACAAGATTCGGTAATTCACACACTACTTGACTATGGGTTCCAACGAATTTTCTAGTAATTGAATTGCCTTTGGCAACCATTGTTACCCTCCGGAGGTCTGTGTTGCGGAAGATTCGGACAGGAGTCCGAGGACCCACACATCGGAATGTAGTAGACACGACCGGCCACCGGATACTGTCCGGTGGCTGGCCCCTCAGGCTAACGCCTGTTCAAACATGAAAAAAATCGAGTTATTTGACTTCAATAGTAGCGCCTGCAGCTTCAAGTTTCTCCTTGATGCTCTTCGCTTCATCCTTGGAGACAGCTTCCTTGATTGCTCCGCCAGCGGTGACGAGGTCCTTCGCTTCCTTGAGACCCAAACCGGTGATTGCACGGACTTCCTTGATGACAGGAATGGTCTTGCCTTCGGCGACACCCTTGAGGATGACATCGAATTCAGTCTGTTCCTCGACTTCTTCGGCTGCAGCGACTGCTGCCCCTGCAGCTGCGACTGGTGCTGCTGCGGTTACGCCAAACTTCTCCTCCATGGCCTTGATGAGATCGGCGATCTCCATGACGGTCATGTTGGCAATTGCTTCCAAGAGTTCTTCTTTAGTAGCCATATTATCTTCTCCTTGTGTATTCTTACGGTTATAGCAGGTCTACGTAAACGTGAAGACTAAAACCGTATTAATTTGATTTTGCGTCGACAATTGCCTGCAAAGTCCGGGCGAGCTTCGTAAGGGGAGCATTCAAGGTTCCCATCAACGATGCGATCAATTCCAGTCTTGTCGGCAATTTGCTATATGCCTCGATTTGTGACTTATCGAACAGCTTCCCGTCGATATAGGCACCCTTTACCTGCAGTGGTGCACCCTTGGCGAAATCGAAGAGTATCTTCGATGCCGCATTGGAAGCATCCTCGCCTTTTGTCAGAGCTACCGCAGTGGGTCCGACAAGATTCCCGTCGGTTCCATTGTGCTTCAGGTCGCCCATCACTATCTTTGCGAAACGATTCTTTACTACCCGGTATGCCGACTCCTTGGCTCTCAGCTGATCGCGAAGTGCCGAAATCTGCTCAACAGTCATTCCACGGTAATCGGTGAAAATGAAACCGTCATACTGGGAGAACTCGGATGTCATCTCTTTGACTGCATCCACTTTGTACTGGGCTTTTCGAGCCTGAAATTCTGCCATTTTCCCAATCCTCCTAGTTCTCTTTCACATCGACCATGACGCCGGGGCCCATGGTGGAACTGAGTGCGATGCTCTTGAGGAAATCACCTTTCGCGTCGCTGGGCTTCTTCCTAATGACTTCAGCCAAAACGATACGTGCGTTTTCAGTGATCTTGTCAGCATCCATGGAAACCTTACCGACCGCCAAGTGCACAACACCCGTCTTGTCGGAGCGGAACTCCACACGACCCTGCTTCAATTCAGCAAGAGCACCCTTGATATCGAAGGTAACCGTCTGTGTCTTCGGGTTCGGCATGAGACCGCGTCGTCCGAGGATAGGTCCAAGACGACCAACATCCTTCATCATGTCGGGAGTCGCAACCGCAACGTCGAATTCCATCCAACCGCCACGAATCTTCTCGACGAGGTCGACATCACCAACATAGGTGGCACCCGCATCGAGAGCTTCCTGGGCCTTGTCACCCTTGGCGAAAACCAATACGCGCTTCTCTGCGGAGAACTGGTTGGGAAGGACAACAGTGTCACGAACGGACTGGCTCTTCTTCAAGGAGAGGTTCAAGGACATCTCGACCGTCTCATCGAACTTTGCGAAAGCAACCTTCTTGACAAGCTCGACAGCTTCATTGAAAGTATACTGCTTTGTACGATCTACCTGCTTCAGTGCTTCAAGATATTTCTTACCGTGTTTCATGATTACGCCTCCACCTCAACGCCCATGCTTCTGGCAGTACCGGCGATGATCTTCTTCGCGGCCTCAATATCGTTTGCATTGAGATCGGGAAGCTTTGTCTTGGCGATTTCGGTAAGTTGTGCTTGAGTCAACTTTGCGACCTTCTGGGTGTGCGGGACACCTGAGCCGCTGGCGATTCCACAGGCCTTCTTGATAAGGACCGCGGCTGGCGGTGTCTTAAGAATGAATGTGAACGAACGGTCAGCGTATACGGTGACGACCACTGGAATGATCAGTCCAGGTTCAAAGTTCTTTGTCTTATCATTGAACTGCTGGACAAACTGGGGTGCGCTTACGCCATGAGGGCCAAGTGCTGGTCCTACCGGTGGCGCGGGCGTAGCCTTCTGGGCTGGGCACTGCAGCTTGATGACCGCAGTTACCTTCTTCTTTGCCATGATATTGTCTCCTTACGCGGCAGCATGAAAGCCCCGCGCTGGTATTGACGCCCCTTCAACGAAGAGGCTCCCACCTATCGGCAAAGCCGATGGGGAGTATGTGAAAAAATCTTTTCAAGTCCCGAAGAACTACATCTTCTCGACTTGAAGAAAATCAACCTCAACCGGAGTGGACCTTCCGAAGATACCCACCAGAACACGCAGGCGGCCCTTCTCGAGATTCACTTCCTCGATAGTACCAGTGAAAGATTCGAACGGCCCCTCGATGATCTTCACATGCTCGCCCTGGCTGAACGACTGCTTGGGACGAAGAACCTTCTCGGATTTGATCTCACCGGTCTTCTGCAAGATACCCTTCAGCTCTTCGCTGGACAACGGGGTAGGCTTCCGACCTTCCAAGGAACCGACAAATCCGGTGACACCCTGGATCCTCTTGATCTGGGAACAAAAGAATTCCCATTGATATTCAGGCAAATCCATTTGCACGAGAATGTAGCTCGGAAGTATCTTGCGCTTGACGGTCTTCTTCACTCCGTCCTTGACCTCGACAACTTCCTCGGTGGGAACCTTGACATCGCCAACGACCTCGCTGAACTGCGGGTCGCTTTCCATTATCTTGCGGATAGTCTTCTCAATCTTGTTCTCATACCCAGAATAAGTATGTACTACATACCAGCCTTTTGCCATGACCTCTCCCTAGAAAATCAGATCGACACCCTGGACCAGCAGGAAATCGACCAAACCGAGGACCAAAGCAAAAATTGCTGTGGAAATAAGCACGATTTTGGTGGAGGCCACAACTTCATCACGGGTCGGCCATACTACCTTTTTCAGTTCTGAATGAGATTCCTTGAAATACCGAATCAACTTCTTCATCAACCAACTCCTTGCACGGGAAGCGGACAGGCCAGGTAGGACTCGAACCTACAACATCTGGTTTTGGAGACCAGCGCTCTAACCATTGGAGCTACTGACCTGTTCGCCACTCGATATGCTCCGGAAAGCTATTTAATCTTCGTCTCGCGATGAAGGGTATGCTTGCGCTCGAATGGGCAGAACTTATTCAACTCAAGTTTTCCCGGTGTATTACGGCGATTCTTCTCTGTTGTATAGTTCTTCTGCTTGCACTCGGTGCATTGCAAGGCGATCTTTTCAACCGGCCCCTTTTTCTTACTGCTAGCCATCCTAAACTCCTTGCCGGGAAGAACCGGCGCCACGTTTCACTAATAAAAGCAAATAAAGCCCTCGATCGGATTTGAACCGATGACCCCCACCTTACCATGGTGGTGCTCTGCCAGCTGAGCTACAAGGGCGATTCAGCGTTTTCACGGAAACACACTGGCTTTCACCAGTTCCGCAGTCGAGCAGATGTCAACGTAGCAAATCACCCCTTCTTTGTCAATATCAAACACCAAACAAATCATAAAACCTGCATATATAGAGGATTCCCACTTTGCCACAAGGTTGATACGGCACACGTAATCAGGTACTATTGGCCCAATGGCAGCGAACCTATTGCTGCACAAGGAGTATTATGAGCACCAAAGAGTATCATACACGGTTCTCACCAACAAAGGAAGCAATTGCATTGGACTTCGCGGAACATCTGAAATATTCACTTGATGCCGACGAATTCCACAATACAGATAGTACCCGCTACACTGCCCTCGCCCTCGCGATCCGTGACCGGATCATCCACCAATGGCACCAATCCAGGGAAACACAGCGCAAAGCTGGAGTCAAGCGTGTCTACTACCTCTCCCTGGAATTCCTCATGGGCCGTGCCATGACGAACAATGTGATCAATCTCGGACTCGAGCAGGAAGTGAAGGCCGCGTTGTCGGACCTCGGATACTCCTACGAGGAGCTGGCCGACGTCGAACCCGACGCCGGTCTGGGCAATGGCGGCCTTGGACGCCTGGCGGCCTGTTTCCTCGACTCGTTGGCAACCCTGGACATACCTTCCTATGGCTATGGAATCAGATACAATTACGGCATATTCAAACAGCAGGTACGCAACGGTTGGCAGACCGAGCAACCCGACAACTGGCTCCGCCATGGGAATCCCTGGGAAATCCCCCGGGAAGACATTACCTGCAATGTCGGTTTCGGTGGAGAAGTAAAGGTTATCCGCGAAGGCGGTCGTGACCAATACAAGTGGTTGTGTGCCGACCAGGTGCAAGGCATAGCCTACGACATGCCGATCATCGGGTATGGCGGAAGGTCGGTGAACACCCTCCGCCTGTGGAGCGCCAAGGCTACGGACGAGTTCGATTTCCAGGAATTCAACGAAGGCGACTATGTGGAAGCCGTTCGCTCAAAGATATTGGCCGAGAATCTCAGCCAGGTGCTCTATCCCAACGACACGTTGTATATGGGCAAGGAGTTGCGCCTCAAGCAACAATACTTCTTCGTCGCCTGTTCGTTGGCCGATATAGTCCGTCGTTTCAAGCGGCAATCGGCTCCGTGGTCGACCTTTCCCGATTTTGCCGCGATCCAGTTGAACGATACGCATCCATCACTTTCGATTCCGGAACTCATGCGCATCCTGCTCGACATCGAACGCCTCGAGTGGGAAGAGGCTTGGGATATAACCGTGCGCTCGATGGGGTACACGAACCATACGCTCATGCCCGAAGCCTTGGAGAAGTGGCCGATGCCGATGTTGGAATCGATACTTCCCCGCCATCTGCAGATCATTTTCGAGATCAACCACAGGTTCCTCCAGCATGCGGTCTCCTTCTTTCCGCTCCATCCCGAAGTGATCCAACGGTTGAGCATCGTCGAGGAGAACATTCCAAAACAAATCCGCATGGCGAACCTCTCCATCATAGGGTCCCACTCGACCAACGGCGTCGCACAGCTGCATTCCCGGTTGTTGACCGAGCGTATGTTCCCCGACTTCGCGGTGGTGTTTCCCGGCCGTTTCAACAACAAGACGAATGGAATCACCCAAAGGCGATGGCTATTGGATGCCAACCCGCTTCTTGCCACCAAGATTTCCGAGGCAATCGGCGACGGGTGGATCACCGATTACGAGCGGATCAGGGACCTGGAACCGTTCGCCGACGATGCGGCTTTCCGTTCCGATTTCCTCACCATCAAACAAAAGGCCAAGGACCATGCGGTCGCATTCCTCAAGAAGGACTGCGGTATCGCGATAAATCCCAACACCATGTTCGATGTTCAGGTCAAGCGGATACATGAATACAAACGACAGCTGCTCAACGCCCTGAACATCATATTGCTGTACCAACGCATAAAGGAGGGAAGGATCCAGGATTTTCCACCCACCTCCTTCCTGTTCGGCGGAAAAGCCGCCCCCGGTTATGTAAACGCGAAACTGATCATCAAACTGATCAACAATATCGCCAGGACCATCAACAACGACACCTCGGTCCGTGGACTCATTTCCGTACATTTCCTTCCCAACTACCGGGTAACCATGGCCGAGCATCTCATCCCTGCCACCGATCTGTCGGAACAGATATCGACGGCAGGCTTCGAGGCCTCGGGTACCGGAAACATGAAGTTCATGTGCAACGGAGCCTTGACCATCGGTACGATGGACGGCGCCACTGTCGAGATGGCGGAGGAAGTCGGAAGGGAACACATGTTCATCTTCGGCCATACGGCCGATGAGATCGAACGCATGCGGGCCCAATACGATCCGTATGAATGGGTGACCAGGGACCCTGAGATCCGCAAGATCATGGATCTGTTCCTATCGGGGTATTTCAATGTCATGGAGCCGAATATTTTCGATCCGTTGCGCCAGTCGCTGCTCAATGATGACCGGTATTTCCATTTCGCCGATCTGAGAAGCTATGCGGATGCCCATGACGAGGCGACGTTCCTGTATGCCAACAACCGCGACTTGTGGGCCAAGAAAGCCATTCTCAACATCGCGGCATCTGGGAAATTCTCAAGTGACAGGACAATCATGGAATATGCCAACGATATCTGGAAGACACGAAGATGCCCGATCGATCGGGATGTTTCGGCCAGCTCGACGCTGCGAAGCGCACGGAAGCGCTGAGCATACACGGACGACAGATCCAATAACCGGGGGCATGGCGCTCCCGGTTCTTATGGCAAGAAGGGGATGTTCTGTGAAAGCCAAGCTCCGATCCTACTGAAGATGGGAGCGAACAGGAGCGCCGGAATGAAGTTGCCGGTCTTGAATTGGCGGACCTGGATAAGCCCGAAGGCGATCATCACCAGCAGGACACCACCTGCCGCGGACAGTTCCGCCAAACCCGATTCGCCCATGAGGGGAGACAACCAGGTTCCTGCCAACGTAAAGAATCCTTGGTATACCAGTATCACTGCCGCGCTACCGATCACGCCCGGTCCATAGGCCGCTGCGAAAATGATCGCCATGGCTCCGTCCATAACCGACTTTATCAATATCAGCGTATAGTCCCCTTGCGTTCCCGCGGAAATGGAACCCACCACAGCCATCGCACCGGAACAGAACAGGACAGAGGAATTGAGGAATCCACGGGCGAAGAGCGAACCTCCGGAAACGGAGTCGGTCGAACCCAACCTTCTTTTGGTCCTCCGTTCCATCCAATCACCCAAGCGCAGGATACCGTCCTCGATTCCCGCCAGGTACCCGGCGAACCCGCCGACCACTATGGAGAACAACAGGACCAGATAGCTCTTTGTCTGCAAGGCCATCTGGATACCGATCACAAGGGTAACCAGACCTGCGGAGGCAAACACGACTTCCTTGAACTGCTCCTTCAGCTTGGAACCTATGAGGAGTCCAAGAAGCGATCCGATGATGACGGCGAGGCTGTTTATATAGGTGGCAATCATGGCTGCGAGTATAATCGGAATGGCATTGTTTTTGCAATCGTGGTAAGCTTGGGACATGGAAACCGTATTGCTGGCTGCCGGACGATCCTCGCGTATGGGTCAAGCCAAACTCCTCCTACCGGTGAAGGGAAGAAGCCTGGTCGAATATGCACTCGAATCGGCCCTTGCCAGCTCCGACCGCGTCATAGTCGTTACCGGGTGGTACTCCGAGGAGCTGGAAGCCGTCCTGGAACCATATCTGAGGAAATGGAAACACCATATCTGTGTAGTGCATAACAGGCAGGCAGAAAAAGGCCAGTTCTCATCGACCCAAGTTGGCGTGGCGCAAGTCGGTGCAGGCAACACCTTCTCCATTGCGGTGGCGGACTCCCCGCTGGTCACACAACACCATTACCACCAACTGGAACCCCTGTTGCATGGTCACTCTGCGGTGCGCCCCTACTGCAACGGCATACCGGGGCATCCGGTACTCTGTGCCCCGTCGTTACGCAACATCATACTGGAATTGCCTGTCACCGCAACCATGCGGGACCTGTTGGCGGCACAAGATGTGGCGAGGCTCGATACCGACGACCCTGTCTGGATCACCGATATCGATACGCCCGACGCCTACCAACAATTCATCGATTCGCTCCCGACCGATTGACCAAAGACAACGAACCTTCCGGTGCAACCTGAAGAGAAATCACGCTTCCTTCGGGAAAAACGCCCGCAAGCAACTGTTTTGCCAAGGGATTCTCCACAAGTGTCTGGATAGCACGTTTTATGGGCCGGGCACCGAAGTCCGGATTGTATCCGGCCGCGGCAATCGCATCCATCGCTTCGTCACCATACTCCAATGTGATGTTCCGTTTCGCCAACCGCTGCGAAAGCAGGCGCAGCTGCAGACCGACAATCCGACGGATCTGCTCCTTTTCCAGCCGATGGAAAACGATAATCTCATCGATCCGGTTGATGAACTCGGGTTTGAAGGCTTTCGCCACCACCGATTCGACCGCAGACTTGGCCTCTTCAAAGGTCTGTGCGGTCAACAATAGTTCGCTGCCAAGATTGCTTGTCATGATCACGATACTGTTGGTGAAATCCACGATCCGACCCTGTCCATCTGTCAGACGACCATCATCCAATACCTGCAACAGGATATTGAACACATCGGGATGCGCCTTCTCTATCTCATCGAACAATATCACCGAGTACGGCCGTCTCCTGACGACTTCGGTCAACTGGCCACCCTGGTCATACCCGACGTATCCGGGAGGGGCCCCGATCAACCGGCTGACCGAGAACTTCTCCATGTACTCGCTCATATCTATGCGGGTCAAGGCCTTCTCATCGTCAAAAAGGAATGCGGCGAGGACTTTCGCCAACTCGGTCTTCCCGACACCTGTGGGACCGGCGAACAGGAACGAGCCCAACGGCCTATGCTCGTCGCCGATACCGGTCTTGTTCCTCCTGATCGCATCGCTGACAGCCCGGATGGCATCTTCCTGCCCTATCACGCGCTCACCGAGTGTTTTCTCCAAATTCACGTACTTTTCCATTTCGGAGGACAACATCTTGGTCACCGGAATACCTGTCCAGTTGGAAACGACGCGAGCGATATCGTCGTCGGAAACCTCCTCCCGCAACAGTCGCTTTCCGTCCTGGATACGCTCCAAAGTCCCACTTCCGGCCTCGATCTCTTTTGTCAACGCAGGAATCAGGCCATGTTTGATCTCTGCCGCCCGTGCAAGATTTCCCGATCGTTCGCTTTGCACTTCCTCATTCTTGAGTTGTTCGAGTTGCGCCTTTTTCGCCCTGATTCCCGAAATTGCCTCCTTCTCGTTGCTCCACTGCAAGTGGAGGCTATCCCTCGAGGCTTGCAATTCGGAAAGTTCGGCCTTGATCTTCTCCAAACGCTTGAGTGAGTTCCTGTCGGTTTCACGACCCAAAGCCTGGCTCTCGATAGTGAGCTGCAGGATTTTCCTTTCAATCTGGTCCAACTCGACCGGTTGGCTCTCGATCTCCATCTTCAATTGGCTGGCAGCCTCGTCGACAAGATCGATGGCCTTGTCGGGGAGGAATCGGGCGGTGATATACCTATCGGAAAGGATTGCCGCAGCGACCAAAGCCTCATCCTTTATTCTCACACCATGATGCACTTCATACCGTTCCTTGAGTCCCCGAAGAATGGCTATGGAATCCTCGACGCTTGGTTCCTTCGTGAAAACAGGCTGGAAGCGTCTCTCCAAGGCCTTGTCGGACTCAATGTGCTTGCGATACTCATCCAATGTGGTGGCTCCGACCGCCCGAAGTTCGCCCCGCGCCAACGCAGGTTTCAACAAGTTGGAGGCATCGGTCGATCCTTCGGCGGCCCCCGCCCCGACAAGGGTATGCAACTCGTCGATGAACAGGATGATCTCGCCCTGCGAAGCGATGACTTCGTTGATAACGGCCTTCAATCGCTCCTCGAACTCGCCCCGGAACTTTGCCCCGGCGATCAAGGCCCCCAAATCCAGTGCCAACAGGCGCTTGGACAGCAGGGATTCGGGGACATCCCTCGACACGATTCGCTGTGCCAAACCCTCGACGATGGCAGTCTTGCCTACACCGGGTTCTCCTATGAGGACGGGGTTGTTCTTGGTCCGGCGGGAGAGGACCTGCATGACACGCCGGATCTCCTCGTCGCGCCCGATCACCGGATCCAATTTCTGCTGGCGTGCGAGTGCCGTCATATCCTTGCAGTACTTCTCGAGCGCCTGGTACCGGCCTTCGGGATTCTCGTCGGTTATCCTGGTGTTGCCACGGACCAACTGCAAGGCTTTGAGGATACCATCCTTGGTTACCCCATGACCGCGCAACATGACAGACAATGCACAATCGTCGGCCAACAACGCCAACAGAAAGTGCTCGCCACTCATGTACTCGTCCTTGAAAGCCGACGCCTGCTTTTCAGCGGCATACAGCAATTCGGCCAATTTTGGGGAAAGGGAACTCTGCGCAACCGCACCATAGGCCTTTGGCAAGCGTTCCACCAATGCAAGCGTTTCATTTTCCAGCATGGCATGCGGGACCCCGAGCCTATCGAACAGGGGAGGCAACAATCCCTCGCGCTGCTGCAGCAAAGCCAGCAGCAGATGCTCGCCCTCGATCGAAGGATTCCTGTATTCATGCGCCAACGAATCCGCGCTCTGGATCGCTTCCCGCAACTTGACCGTCATTTTTTCCATATGCATATCTTACCTCACGAAGACATGGGTACATCCGTCTGGAATATACCGACAACGAACCGAAACGGCAAATCCGGGGACCTGTGGAATTGACTGTCGAAAGGGGAATTCACATGATGAAGTTCTGGTCTTTTTGGGGTCGGAGCAACTCCAGATAGTTGGAGACCAATTCCTTGGAACCGTCGACATCGAAGGTGTCGAGAAAAGCCAGCTGGAAGCAGAACGATTCGAGCAGGATCACCAGGTGCTGGGTGATGCGGTTGATATCGCACTGGACCACTTCCCCGGTATTGATTCCAAGTCGGAGCAGCCGTTTGAACAGGATATGCAGCTTGGCGGTCCTGCGGAGGATGATGTCGGAAAAGTCCATTCCCTCCTTCTTCAATTGCAGCATGACATCCATCAGCGAGGTAAGTTCGCCCCTGTGGTGTGTCGAAATGGTGATGATATCGTTGCAGATATTCAATACACGTTGCACGATGCCGTCGGTGGTATTCCATGCATAATCGGCGTATTTTGCGAACATTCTTCCAGTAACAAGTTTCACGGCGTAGTAGTAGATCTGTTCCTTATCCTTGAAATATTGGTAGATTGTTGGTCGGGAAATACCACATTCGGTAGCGATCAGGGAGAGGTTGGAATCACGATACCCTTCTCTCGCAAAGACCTTGAGCGCAGTCTGCAGTATCTTTTCCTTCCGTTCCTCGTGATCGATTTTCTTTGGCATGCTGACATTCCTGCTACTGTATTCTTTGATTCTTATGTTACACTATAGCATGTTTTTGTAAAACACACTATTGAAAACACAACTTGGGGGTTTTCTTGATGCTTAGCGTGCTATTGGTTGCCATTTCGTTGCTTATATCGCTGTTGGTCGCAGCCGGTATCAGGACAATTGCCATCAGGTCGGCCAACACCCCCACAGGCACATCACCGAAGGCTCCGATTCCAGGACTACCCGACGCCGACCTTGCCGCCAAGCACTTGGCCGAGGCAGTTTCTTTTCCTACGGTCACACACCGACAGTGGAAACATGACGACAAGGAACCTTTCCTGGGACTCCACCGGTTCCTGGCAGAGACCTATCCCCTGGTACATACGAAATTGGAACAACTCGACGCGGGAGCATTGAATCTGGTATACCGGTGGAAGGGCAGCGACAGTTCTCTCGAGCCCGCCCTCCTTTTGGCACATCAGGATGTGGTCCCGGCGTCCGATGCCGCAGAGTGGCTCTATCCTCCATTCTCATACCAGGTGCACGACGGGTTTGTATACGGACGGGGAAGCTTCGATGCCAAAGGCCAGATGATAGCGCTCTACGAAGCCTTGGAAGCGCTGTTGACTGCTGGACATATGCCACGTCGCACCTGGTACATCGCCTTCGGATGTGACGAGGAGGTGCGAGGAACCGAAGGCGCAGCCAAAATCGCACGCTATTTCGATTCGACGGGAATTCGGTTCGCTTTCGTCCTCGACGAGGGCGGTGTGGTCGCAAGTGGATTCATGCCGGGAATCGAATGGCCTATCGCTGTCGTCGGAATTGCGGAGAAGGGAGATGCCAATATCAGGATTACCTGCACGAGGGACGGTGGACACTCTTCCACTCCCGACAATCCTACGGCCCTGGGAATTCTCGGAGCTGCCATCTGGAGGCTCGAGTCGGGGAGACAAGCACCTGTTATCACCACACCGGTCCGGATGATGCTTCGTACCCTCGGTCTGCATGCATCATTTCCACTGGCAGTCCTGTTGTTGAACCTCTGGCTGTTCAAACCTTTGGTACTCCTGCTGTTCAGTGCAAATCCAACCATGAATGCCTTGGTCAGATCGACCTGCACCGTAACGATGGCCCATGGCAGCGATGCCCCCAATGTGGTGGCGAAGCAAGCGGAGGCCATGGTGAACGTCAGATTGTTGCCTGAAAAATCGACAGACCGCACCTACAGATGGATGGCGAAACGCATCCGTGACAAACGGGTGACGATGGAAGTCGTGGCAGATGCGGTCCGCTCGAAGGTGTCGCGTCTCGACGGCAACTCCTTCGCGAACTTGTCCGAAGCAATCCGAACAACCTTTCCACAGACCATTCCCACCCCGTATCTCATGACCGGTGGTACCGACGCACTATGGTACGAGCAGCTGTCGGACCACGTCTTCCGATTCACACCGGCGAACATGGACAACGGGGAATTGAAACGCATGCACAGCCGGGACGAGCGGTTCTCTATCGGGAATCTTGGGAAAGCCATGGAATTCTACATGACCTTGATTACCCAAGACTCCCTATCGGTCTAGCAAGTTATACAGCGTCGCCCATGGTTGCGACCATGACGGCTTTGATCGTATGCATCCGGTTCTCCGCTTCATCGAAGACGACCGAATACTTGCTTCTGAAGACTTCATCCGTGGCTTCCATCTCCTTCAGCCCGAACTTCTCGAAGACGTCATTGCCGATGCTCGTCTCCAAATCGTGGAACGACGGCAGGCAATGTTCAAAGATCACATTCGGGTTCCCGGACGCCCGGACCAACTCCATGGTGACCCGATACGGCTCCAGCAGGGTTATCCTGCTTGCCATCTTGTCTTCCTCGCCCATGGATACCCATACGTCCGTATAGATGATATCGGCGCCTTCGACAGCCTTCATCGGGTCTGTCTCACACTTGATGGTTGCACCGGACTTCTTCCGGTCCTCGGCAAGCGAATCGATAAGCGCCTGGGAGGGGAACAATTCCTTGGGGGACGCGATCACATAGTCCATACCGACTTTTGCAGCTCCAATCATCAACGCATTGGCCATATTGTTCCGACCATCGCCGACATAGACGAACTTCATCGTATCCAACGGCTTCTTCAGATGCTCGCGTGCTGTCATGAAATCTGCAAGTACTTGAGTCGGGTGGTCATCGTCGGTCAATCCGTTCCACACGGGAATCCCGGAATATTTGGCAAGATCCTCGACCAAGGCCTGGCTACTGCCGCGATACTGCATGCCGTCATAATACCGACCGAGAACACGGGCGGTATCCTCCACCGATTCCTTCTTGCCCATCTGGCTGTTGGTCAGGAACGTGACCTGGGCGCCTTCATCGAAAGCCGCGACCTCGAAGGCACAACGGGTTCTGGTGGAGGGCTTGTCGAAAAGCAACACGATGTTCTTTCCCGCCAGAAGCAGGTCCCTGCGACCGGTTTTCTTCTTCTCTTTCAGTGAATCGGAAAGATCCAAGAGATAGAGAATCTCTTCGGTACTGAAATCCTTGAGTGTGAGAAAACTTCTTCCTGTAAGTTTCATGACGATATCTCCTCTGTTTCATCCATTTCGATGGACGGGTCGGTCTCCACCGAAACCAGTTTCCTTTGTATCCGTTCGGTCCTGCGATAGGCAAGGTCCAAATCTCCCGAGGCCAGGTCGAGTCGCTTCTTGGTTTTGTCCAACAATTCCCCGAAACGGGAAAACTCGGTCTTCACGCTTCCCAAAATCTGCCAGACTTCGCTCGACCGCTTCTGTATGGCCAAGGTCCTGAAGCCCATATGCAGACTGTTGAGCAATGCCGTGAGTGTCGTGGGTCCGGCAACCACCACACGATAGGTACGCTGCAACTCGTCGACCAGACCCGGGGTATTCAACACCTCGGCGTACAACCCCTCCAACGGAAGAAACAGGACGGCGAAGTCTGTTGTCGCCGGAGGATCGAGGTACTTTGTCGATATATCCTTCGCCTCGGACTTCAACCGTTGCCGAACAGCTTTTCTGGCAACTTCGCTTGCTTCGGCATCACCATTGTTCTGGGCATCCAGCAAGCGCTCGTAGTCCTCTTTCGGGAACTTGGCATCGATCGGCAACCAGACACCTGGAGATGTCCCGTTCGGCTCCTGCTGTCCGGGCAACCGCACGGCAAACTCGACCCTATCGCTACTGCCTTTCTTTGTCGCTACATTCTGCGCATACTGGTCGGGGGACAGGATATCCTGCAAAATGGCATGCAATTGGAATTCACCCAACATACCACGGGATTTCACATTGGACAGGACCCGTTTCAGGTCCCCGACACCATCGGCAAGATTCTGCATCTCGCCAAGACTCCTGTTGACCACGGACAATTGGTCGCTCACCACCTTGAAGGATTCCCCCAAGCGGCGTTCAAGCGTCTCGTGCAACTTCTCATCGACTGTAACGCGCATCTGCTCGAGCTTGCGTTCATTGTCCGAACGGATCAACTCGAGCTTGTTGTCAATCGCATCCCGCATCGCCAGCAGCTGTCGCTCGGACTTTTCGCTCAAGTCGGCAGTCTGCTTGGACAACTGCTCCAACTGGTTCTGGGTGAGTGTCGCGATGCCAGTCAACGTGGTAACGGAACTTTCATGTGAAGAATGGAGCGAATCGGACACGTGTGTCCTCATCCGCTCCAATCCAATGCGTACCGAGATCAATGTGAAGAGGGAAACCACCACCATGGTGATGATGCCGGCAAGGGTAATGTACACGATCGACATGACAATTCTCCTTTCAGCAGCATACTCCCCGGCGGGGTCTCCCGTCATCCCATTCGTCTAGAAAACGACGACAACTTCACCGTTCGGATAGGACTTTGCCACAAAGTCTTTGATTTTTTTGCTTTGCAGGGCTTTTACCAACGCCTTGATCGCAGGATCATCCTGACTCCCTTCCTTCACGGCAACCACATTCACGTACGGTGAATCGGCACCTTCGACTGCCAGGCCATCCTGGTTCGCCTTCAAGCCGGCAGGAATGGCATAGTTGCCGTTTATAACCGCGGCATCCACATCGGAAAGCACACGTGGCAACGAAGCGGCTTCGATCTCATGGAACTTGATTCCCTTCGGATTGGCGGTGATATCGAATGGAGTAGCGGTAATGCCGGCATCGGCTTTCAAGGTGATCAGGCCTGCGCTTTCCAACAACAGCAAGGCACGTCCACCGTTAGTCGGATCGTTGGGGATGGCAATGGTGGCACCCTGTCCAAGTCCACCCAAGGATTTGACTTTCCTCGAATACAGTGCGATCGGTTCGATATGGATTCCACCGGCATTCACCAAATGGTAGCCCTGTTCCTTGTTGAAGGATTCGAGGTACGGAATGTGCTGGAAGAAGTTGGCATCAATCTGACCATCTTCCAAAGCCTTGTTAGGTGTAACGTAATCGGTGAACTCGACGATCTTGAGGGTGATGCCCTCGGCTGCCAAGTCCTCGACAACGAGATTCAAGAATACGGCGTGTGGCTCCGGAGTAGCTCCAACAGTCAACGTGTTGACACTTTCCTTGGATCCTGCGGCAAAAATCGTAGAAACTACAACCAATGCGATCAATACAATTGCAGCAATTCTTTTCATGGTAATTCTCCCTTCCCTTTCGGATGTATGGATCAAAATATACGAAATAATTATCGTCTCGCCATCATGCGGGCGCTGATTTTATTTCCCAGGACCTGGACAACCTCGACCAGTACCAGGATAACGATGACAGATACCAGCATGACATCTGGTCTGAACCGTTGGTACCCGTATCGGATAGCCAGGTCTCCCAAGCCACCTCCCCCGATCGCTCCGGCCATCGCCGAATATCCGATCAGGTTGATGATGGTCAATGTGACTCCCGAAACCAATGCGGGCATCGCTTCGGGAATCAAGACTTTCATGATGATCTGGTTGGTTGTGGATCCCATTGCGCGGGCGGCCTGAATGACCCCCGGATCCACCTCCTTTACCGCAGATTCGATGATCCTGGCAACAAAGGGTGCTGCAGCAATCGAAAGCGGAACAATGGTTGCCATGGTACCGATACTGGTACCGACGATAATCCTGGACAATGGGAACAATAGAATCATGAGAATAATGAACGGGAACGAACGGAGTACATTCACAATACGACCAAGTACATTATTGAGTATCGGTTTTGGAATGATGCCGCCCTGTGCCTCGGGGCCTGTCACGCAGAGCAGTATTCCAAGGGGTAGTCCCAAAATCATTGAGAATGCTGTTGATGCGAATACCATGGCGAGGGTCTCGATTGTAGCATTCCATACCAGGGAGAATAGGATATTCATGCTTGTAGTCCCTCCTCTTCGACCAGTATGCCGGAAAGCTGCAAGGCTGTGAGCGCTTTTTCAACTTCATCGGGTTCCCCGATTATGTCGCAGATAAGCGTACCCACCTCTTCACCGGATACGTGCTGGACGCCTCCGGCCCTGATATTGAATTCCACATCGTATTTCTTTTGGATACGGCTAAGCACCGGTTCGCCTGTGGACTCGCCCCTGAAACGCAAGGTATACCGCCCACCTTCATCCGACCAGCGGACCATATCGAGGCGCTTCGATTGGGCCGGTTCCGCAAGCGGTGCGAGATTCGCCAGGAAATCCTTCGTGGTCGCCGATGCAGGACGGGCGAATACATCGACCACCTTGCCCTCCTCGACAACACTGCCGTTCTCCAAAACCGCCACGTGCACGCACGCATCGCGAACCACTTCCATCTGATGGGTAATCATGACCACCGACAGGTTCATCCGTTGCTGCAGATCACCGAGCAACGTCAATATGGAACGGGTGGTCTGCGGATCGAGCGCACTGGTCGCTTCGTCGCAGAACAGGATATCGGGATGGTTCGCCAGGGCACGAGCTATCGCCACGCGCTGCTTCTGACCTCCGGAAAGGGTGCTTATCGGCGCGTTTCCACGTCCGGAAAGTCCTACCAGATCCAACAGTTCCTGCACGCGGGATTGTATCCGGTCCTTGGGGACTCCGGATATTTCCAACGGGTAGGCAATGTTTTCAGCTGCATTGCGTGATGAGAAGAGGTTGAAGTTTTGGAAAATCATGCCGATACGGCGTCTTTGGCTGATCAATTCGTCTTTTGGAAGGTTATCGACCCGTTTGTCATCGTAGTAGATCTCGCCACTGTCCGGGTATTCCAAGAGACTCACCAGTCGAACTAGCGTAGACTTTCCGGCACCACTTTTACCAATGATACCATACACCGTGTTCGAGGGAATATTGAGACTGATATCGTGGACGGCATGCAATGAACCATATGCACGATGCAAGTGTCTCAGTGAAATTCTCATGAAAACAAACCCCTTTCATCCAACCTGATTACAGAAATGTACCACATCATAAAAGAATAGGCGAAGTTCTTCAAGCTAAAGGAAGTATTATTGCCATGAGTATGCATGTTTTTGTATAGTCTTACAAAAAAAAGAAAAAAATAATCCGGCGGCTACCTACTCTCCCGCGACGAACGCAGTACCATTGGCGTGAGAGGTCTTGACTTCCGTGTTCGGGATGGGAACGGGTATAGCACCTCTGCTGTGGCCACCGGACTAATATCTCATACCGATACTCCCGCCTATTGGCGCGAAGGATCATATGAAACAGGATCCTAAGATCCGATTGATAAAACAAAAAAAGGCCCGGCGGCTACCTACTCTCCCGCGACGAACGCAGTACCATTGGCGCGAGAGGTCTTGACTTCCGTGTTCGGGATGGGAACGGGT
>PGXW01000049.1 GCA_002839355.1 Spirochaetae bacterium HGW-Spirochaetae-2 | reverse complement strand
AGGCCGATCGTTGTCAAAGCTTCGTGGCGGCCGGTCGCGGTCGAACGGACGATCACCGCGTGGGCGGTCGTTGTCGAACCTTCGTGGCGGCCGGTCGCGGTCGAACGGACGATCACCTCGAGGCCGATCGTTGTCAAAGCTTCGTGGCGGCCTGTCGCGGTCGAACGGACGATCACCGCGTGGGCGGTCATCCTGTGCTCCCCGAGGACCACGATCATATGAACGGTTTTCACGTCTTGGACGATCTTCACTGTCGGACCGTTCATAGGAACGTCCTTCACGTGCAGGTTGTTCTTCCGATTTTACCGGAGGAGCAGCTGTCTCGCCAGGGTGTCTTCGTTCGTAACGTCTCTGTTTTGCATTTTTGCCATCATCAGGAAGCTTTGCTTCTTCCTGTTCGTCCCAGTCCAGGACCAAGATATCATCTTCATCATCAGCTTCGTAATCGAATTCTTCGACAGACTCTTCTTCGTCTTGCAGATCCATGAGAGGCTCCACGGCCTCCACTGCTTCCTCCACCACCTCTTCGGTGGGGGCTTCGACACTCACTTCTTCAACAGTGGCATCGATTCGCACCTCTTCTTCCAGAGGCGCTTTCACTTCTTCTTTCTTCGCCAAAATCCAACTCCTTAGAGAACTATTCTTCTTCGAGAGGCCGGGGGCCGCGATATCCCTGGTAATCTCCCGCACATCATATCCGTGGATTCTGCTTTTTTCGAATCGAAACTTTCCAAGATTCGTCGAGAACAACAGTTTTCCACCGTCAACCAATAACCCGTTTAGGAGCCTGATATAATAGAGGTAATCCCTCTGCACATCGAAATCATGCTCCATTCTTCTGCTGTTGGAAAAACTCGGAGGGTCGAAAATTATGATATCGAACTTCCTCCGTTCTTTCACAGCGTTCCGTATATACTCTCCAGCATCCTGGGAAACACAGGGATACGCACCCCCTGAAAATCCGTTCGCGGCCAGATTCTGCTCACACCATTGTGTGTATGTAGACGATAAATCGACCGAGGTGACGCTTTTCGCACCACCTGCGGCGGCATAGACACTGAACGAGCCTGTATAGGAGAACAAGTTCAGCACATCCAGTCCGGCGCTGATATCGCGCACGGCCATTCGGGCAACCGATTGGTCCAGGAACAAACCGGTATCGATCCGCTTGGTAAGATCAACAAGGAACTGCAATCCGTTTTCCTTCACCGTGAGGGTCAAGGATTGGTCGTCCTGCACTTCATGCTGTTCTTTCCCATACCGCTTCTTGCGATGATGGTACACCACATGATCAGGCTCGACGTAGAGCATGCGTGAAGCAATATCACACACGACATCCAAGTCGTAATCATCCAGATATCCATCGCTATAATCGGTAATCCTGGCATAGAGGCCATAGAGATCCACTGAAATGGGAAGTTCGACCAAATTACGGTCGTATACTCGCATGACGTCCGTTTGCTGTTGGAGCATCAACCGTCTCATCTGAAGCGCATTGCGCTTCAACAATTTACCAAAATCCTTCGCTACGTATTCGTCCATCACCTTCCCGATTGCCTTTCAAAGCCGGAGTATATATGATAAAGTAAAAAAAAGATAGTGAAGAGGATAGCCGATGGAAGATGATGCGAAACAATTCATCGAGAATCTAGAGAATCGCTTCGGCGGACCTATAGAATATCGTACCTACAGTACCTGGTTTGCGACAAATGAAGGCATAGTCCGGGAATTCGGCGTCTTCGTATATGAAATCGAAGGAATTTTCCATTTCGAGGATTTCGAACGAAAACCCTCGATGTTCGGCTTTTCCATGAAACCACGGAAGAACCAACCGAAATATGTGAAGATGGAAGGCACCTTCACTTCCGATTCGATCGAAAGTGTCACGCTGGTAACGAAAGCAAATGCATTGGCGTGTGCCCAAGGCCGCAAGAAACAGGAAGGGATCGAACCCGCCGGAGGAATCCAGAAGATCTTCAGCCAGTTGGTGACCCGAGTGGTTATCAAGAACGGTCCCACCTATTTCTTCGAACTCATAAACCACAAGGAATTTTTTCAAGTAGTCAAGGAGGACTCGCATGGGCGCATTCAAAGCGTATGATATCCGAGGTATATACAATAAGGATTTTAACAAGGATACCGTATACAAGGTAGGGTTCTTTCTTCCTTCCCTGCTTGATACCGACCACATTGTGGTGGGACGCGACGTGCGAACGACCAGCGACGAGATATTCGAATACCTTTGCAAGGGAATAACCGACAGCGGAGCCGATGTCTGGAATATCGGCTTGGCAACCACTCCGATGGTGTATTTCGCAACCGTTCATCTGAAAGTCGGCGGTTCGGTGCAGATCACAGCGAGCCATAACCCGGCTGTCTACAACGGGTTGAAGATTTCCCGCAAGGGAGCCTTGCCTGTCGGAGAGAATTCCGGACTTCGGGATTTGGAGGACATGGTCTACAACGGTACCGTCACCATAACGAAATCTCCCGGTGAGGTCGTGGACAAACCGGTGAAGGATGCCTATCTCGATTTCCTTCGTGCATATGTGCCCGATCTTACCGGGTTGGACCTGAGTATCGATCTTTCCCATGGTATGGCGAACCTGCTTGCAAAAGATCTGTTGGGAGAGCATCACCACTACCTCTACGACCATTTCGACGGAACGTTCCCGGCCCACGAGCCGAACCCGCTCGAGGAGGAGAACTGCAAGGATATCAAGGCTGCGGTCCTGGAGAACAAGAGCGACGTCGGAGTTATCTTCGATGGCGATGCCGACCGGGTCATGTTTATCGACGAAAAGGGACGGTTCATACAACCTGACTATATCACCGCGGTGATCGGCGAATATTTCCTTGACCAGAAAAAGGGCAATGTATTGCAGGATATCCGTACCAGCCGTTCCACGACCGAATACCTTGAGAAGCTCGGTGGACGGGTCACCACATGGAAGGTCGGCCACTCCTATGCAAAGACGAAAATGAAGGAGATCGATGCGATATTCGGAGGAGAGTTGGCGGGCCACTACTATTTCAAGGATTTCCACAACTGCGATTCCGGCATGCTGGCGGCATTGATCGTCCTGCAGGTGGTCGTCAAACTGCATGCCCAGGGCAAGACCTTCTCCAGTCTGATCGATACCATCGTCACCTATGCGAACAGTGGCGAGACCAATTTCAAACTCCAGCAGAAGGATGAGGCGATGGCAGCACTGTACCAGAAGTATGCTGTCGAACAAACCCCATTGGCAGTACTCGATTTCGATGGATATCGAATAGAATTCGCCGATTGGTGGTTCAATGTACGAAAGTCCAATACCGAACCGTATCTCCGGTTGGTTGCCGAGGCACGGACCGAAGCCCTGCTTGCAGAGAAGGTTGGTGAAATATCGCGGATAATCAAGAGCTTTTCTTAAGGAATTGCCGATACCCGTATACTATTGCACACGAGGAGACATGACATGAGAGTACTGCTGTGCGGCGGAGCTGGCTATATAGGAACCCATGTTGCTTTGGAATTTCTGGAGCGTGGGGATACGGTAGGAATTCTCGATGATTTTTCCAGTGGACTTCGGGAAAATGTCAGTCCCAAGGTACAGTTGTTCGAAGGAAGCATCCTCGACTCCAATATCCTTGATTCGGTCATGGGTTACGAATGGGATGCGGTCGTCCACCTTGCGGCGTTCAAGGCTGCAGGGGAATCCATGCTCGACCCGGCCAAATACGCGCACAACAATATCACCGGGTCGTTGAACCTGATCGCAGCTTGTGAACGGCATGGCATTCGGCAGTTCATCCTCTCCTCTTCGGCTGCGGTCTACGGAGAACCGACCTACCTGCCCATCGATGAGAAACACCCCACCGTACCTGAGAATTACTACGGATACACCAAATTGGCAATCGAGGAAAACTTGGCGTGGTTCGCAAAGTTGAAAGGCCTCCGCTATGTATCGCTGCGCTATTTCAATGCCGCGGGGTATGATCCCCGAGGACGGATGATGGGAATGGAACGCAACCCTGCGAACTTGATTCCCGTTGTCATGGAAGTGGCTGCAGGTATTCGCAAGAAGGTCCAGGTATTCGGATGCGATTACCCCACCGATGACGGTACAGGGGTGCGGGATTATGTCCATGTGACCGACTTGGCCGATGCGCATGTGCGCGCTGCCGATTATTTGGCGAAGGGGGGCGATTCCCTGGTGGTGAACTTGGGGAGCGAACAGGGATTGAGTGTGCGGCAAATCATCGACGTTGCCCACAAGATTTCCGGACTACCCATTGCCGAGGAAGCCGTGGGACGACGTCTCGGTGATCCGGCTAAACTGGTTGCCTCCTCCGCCAAAGCGAAGGAAATCCTTGGTTGGCAAGCCCGATACAGTACTGTCGATTCGATTATCGCCACTACATGGAAGGTATATGATAGTGTGGGGAAAAATCGCTGAGTACGGAAAAACGTATTGACATGAAGGGGGTAATCCGATAGATTACCCATTGTTCGCACATTACGTGATGAGCATTCCCCTGTAGCTCAGTCGGTAGAGCAGGTGGCTGTTAACCACCCTGTCGGCGGTTCAAATCCGTCCGGGGGAGCTTCCAAGAGAGCCAAATCCTTTATATGGGACTTGGCTCTTTCCTTTTTACAATTTTGTCGATAGCCCTACCCCTATACGCGTTTAGTGAACCACTACCGAGAACTCTCCTCCACTTTCACCGATATCGTGGACGATTTCCTGTTCCGGGGCTTCCACTGTGCTTTCGATCTCAACACCTTCAGGATCATACAGTGTCATGGTTACGGAAGAACTGGTGCTGGAGAGGGTCAGGTGTATTTCCCCCGAGGCTACCTGGAAATACCATTGGGCATAGTGATTCTCCGCCTCGTCATATATGATATTGATCGAATCGGAAACAGTGTACGTTATTAGGTCACCCGCAACCGATTCCAAGGCCGCGACAGGATTGATAAGACCATACCCGTAGTACTCGTCTTTCCCTGCAGTGCCTAGATCTTCAGCTGTTGTGGTAATTGCAGTGAAAATTTCCGCAGGAGACAACAGGGGATTTCTGGACAACAACAAAGCTCCCAAAGCTGAAGCATGGGACGCAGCCATGGATGTCCCCTGGTAATAGTAAAAATTTTCTGTGCTTGGGTCTCCACCTAACACAGTCTGCTGTAGTATGCCTCCACTCGGATCAATGCTTATATCGCCACCAGGAGCGACAATGTCCAGCATAGAACCGTAGTTTGAGTAATAGGCCCTCGCCTTATTTCGGTCGGTGGCTCCAACGGCAATCACATATTCCCCATAAGCCGCCGGATAATCGACGGTGGCGACATCACTATTTCCCGATGAAGCAAATATGGCAACCCCTTTCACTTCGTATGCATATCTGATGGCATCATAGGCGGTTTGGTTAAAAGCTCCCCCCGCAAGGCTTAAATTAATGATATCGGCACCAGAGTCCGCGGCTCTGATAATTCCTGCGGCGAAGTCGGAGGAATATCCCTCGCCATTGCCGTCGAGTACCTTGATCGGCATAAGGGCAACGCCGTATGCCATGCCAGCGGTGCCATGACTGTTGTTCGTCGTCTGGGCTACTGTACCTGAGACATGGGTGCCATGGCCGTTATCATCGTAGGTATTGTCATTGTTGCCCACAAAATTCCAACCGTCGACAAATGTTGTCCCTGCAAAGTCGGATATATCTTCTGCTATGCCGGTATCGATTATTGCCACCACCACAGAGCTGTTTCCTGTGGTGATGCCCCATGCATCCGGCATCCCCAACTGCTGCAAATTCCACTGCAACGGATACCCAGGATCATTCACGACAACCGAGGCCTGTATCGATACCCTGTGATCCTCCTCGACATAGCTCACTCCCGGCAACTGTTCATAGTAATTGATTATTTCTTCCATCCCAGTTGTTTCGTCGGCGGGTATCTCTATCCTGGAAAAGTCAAACCCCACCCCTTCTGCTCGGGGAACCTCTTTCCCGTATTTTCCTATGCTGGTAGCCAATTCTCGAGACTTCGGTATATTTTCATCGTACCGTACGATCACTGCCTTTGGCAGTATCCTGGATTCGCTCGTACTGGAAACAGGGCCGACCGAGGTTTCAAGAACCTCTGACCGGGAACTTGCTTTCCTGGATGAAGCTTCAACAAATCTATCATCTACATGTGCCGACTCCCAATTGCCTGTCAACACATACTCCGAGGAGCTTCTGTTTGCTTCGCAACCGAACACAAGTGCAATGAATAAAATGATGGAAATGCTGAAAGCCACAGAAGGCAGGAGGCGTTTACCCATGTAATCCTCTTTTTTTTGTCAGGAGTGAACGCCTGACCCAAGGGTTCCGGCTATACCGGTTATACTATTAATATACAAAAATTTATGGGTATCGGGTATTTCATTTTTCATGCCAGTTCTTTTAGTGTGAAGAAATGCGCTTGCCGTATCAATTTTAACTCACTTGAAATTCAACTTGAATTCAACGATTTCCATAAGATCGGCCAACTGGTGCCGATCAGCAACTTCGACAACAATCGGCAGAAGTTTACCGACAGGAGGTTGTCGCATCGCACGATCCAGTATCTTTTCGTTGATATTCGATTTCCCGAATTCACCGCGGAGCCGTGTGGCTATATAGAAACTTACGCGAAAGAACTCTTCCCACAAGGAAATCCAACAAACCGTCCTGGTTCCTTTCACAGCTTTCCCCAACCACGCCCGTCCATCCTTATAATAGCGCCAATCCACCGATATCTCACACACCAAAAGTAAATCGACATACTCTCGATAGACCCCATAGTAGGTCCCTGCCGCACCGACCAGCACGTCTTCTGAAGGAAATATTTTCTCATCGCGCAACAGTTGGATTGCTTTTTCCATGTCCATACATGCAGTATACGGTATCAATCGCAATTCCAACAACAGCATCGTTGGACACCTTTACAAACCACGACTGCGGGGCTATCCTTATTTTAGCTTATGAAACAGATTACACGAAAATTCATATTCTGGATTCCGCGGGTCATGTGCATTGCCTTCGCGCTGTTCGTCGGAATGTTCGCATTAGACACCTTCACCGAACCGATACCGTTTCGGCAAGCACTTGGAGGTGGGAGTGGATCGGAACAGCAGGAACAATCGCACTCGGTATCGCCTATGTCGTGCTGACACGCGGCGAAGAACATTGGAGCGCCTATGTTGTCATAGTTGCTCCGTTGGTGATTATCGGTATGTTGTTTTTCATCGGATGGCGTATACGGACATCTGGACGTGTGCACAATGAACTTGAAGACAACTAGTTGTAAGTTGGGTTTCCAGAATTAGATTGACTTCGTGTAACAGCGACGCCTTTTATGCTGCACTGTGTCGAGGGATTTCCACTGGCTGCGTACCTTGTCGTTGTGTTCCAATTCAGGTCCAGTCTCCGCGTATTTCACCTTGTTTGCAATTGCCTTCTTGATACCTTCGTTCATGATCACCGCGTTGACTCCCCTCCCAAGGAATTCGGGCTTCACGGCGATCAAGTACATATCAAGGACATCGTATGTGCGCAGGGCCCGGGTAATCCTGAGCAAACCGAAAGGCAACAACCGACCATTGGATTTCTTCACCGCTTCGGACAAGGAAGGAACCATGATCCCGAAACCGATGACCTGCTTGTTCTTGTCAACCACGATCGATACATAATCCAAGCTTACCAAGCTGATGAACTGTTTGATTGCCATCTCGATCTGTCCATCGCTGAGTGGACAAAAGCCGTATAGCTCGGCGAACGAATCATTGTACATGTGGAACATGTCCCATGCATACGGAATGACCTGTTTCTTTCGTTTGAAGGTGAGCAACTCGTATCCGTTCCGCTTGCACGCGAGATCACATACCCGTTCGATCCTGGGATCGGGCTGTTCGGGAACGAACACCTTGTATTCCACCCAATCGACATCCTTCACGAATCCCAGTTGGGCAAGGTGCTCCATATAGTAGGGATGGTTGTACAGGGTAATGAACATTCCCATCTGATCGAATCCCTCGACCAGCAACCCCTGCTTGTCCAGATCCGAGAAACCGATAGGCCCGATCATCGTATCCAGACCCCGGCTCTTGCCCCAAGCAATCACCGCCTCGAACAGTCTTCTCGAAACCTCGATGTCATCCACCACATCGTAGCGGTGGAACCGCACCTTCCTCTCCCGTTTGGCTTCGTTGAGTTTTTGGTTGACTAGTCCAGCAATCCTACCGACCACTTCATTGTCTTTATATGCCAGGAAACAGACAGTTTCACAATATTCGTAGGCAGGGTTCTTCTTAGGATTGAAGTTCCACTTCTCATCAAACACCAATGCAGGGACATAATAGGGATTGTCCTTGTACAAGGATTTGGGAAAATCGTGGAAGAGGGACCAATCTTTTTTGGATGCGACTTCTGTAATGGTTATCATGCTAAGCTCCCAAAGAAAAGTAGGTAATTGTACGATATTTTCCATAATCCACAATACCTCTGCGCGTCTTTGGAAGCAAATTCCCGATACGAATCCATTATTTCATTGCCTTCGTTGCAATTGGGTACTATACTACCACCCTATCACTCTACAGTGTCTCCCATGGTATGCAACCGGCATGTCGTGGTGGCATCTGTATCGAAGGGGTGTCCGCGTATGGGCTTGCATGGTTTGTTCCACCCTCCTGTGTTCCAAGGCAGAAGAAGAACCGCTTCATATTTCGAGGGTTGGTACTTCAAGATGGCCGTTGGACACTCCGATGCCGCAGGTGGAGCTGAAGTGATATCTGTGATACCCGGCATCGCACTGGGTTCCACCAAAAACGATCACCATGCATTCATCCAAGTTATCAGCAGTCGCGAAAAGCGAAGCTGGTATGTCCCGTTCCCCCTGGAAGCATTCAATGCGGACAAACGGGAGCTGCACCTCGACGTGGGAAACAACCTGTTCACCACAGACCATATCCACCTGGATCTTCGACACGAAGACCTCATACTCTCCGGAAGCATACACCATCATGACGTACAACCCTTTCCTGTCACACTCGTATCACCTGGCATCATGGGATGGTTCGCCTACTTGCCCTTCATGGAGTGCAACCATGGTGTGGTGTCCACACACCATACCCTGTCCGGCTCGATCGAATGCAATGGAATCGAGACGGATTTTACCGGTGGAACCGGCTATATCGAAAAGGATTGGGGAAGCTCGTTCCCGGATGCCTGGATATGGATGCAATCCAATTGCTTCCCATCCGCAAACAGCTCATGCATGTTGTCTGTCGCAAGAATTCCATTCTTCGGCCGTTCTTTCACCGGATTCCTGGGGTTCTTGCAAATGGACAACCAAATGATCAGGTTCGGCACCTATACCGGAGCAAAGTTAGTAACATTGGACATCGATGGAACACAAGCAAAAGTGACAATCCGTCAAAAGGATATGCTCATCGTGTTCTTCGCCGAATTGGGACCTGCCTCACACTTGGCAGCTCCACGCCAAGGAAAAATGGACCGAACAATCACAGAAAGCATAGTGGGAACGTTAACCGTAACGGCACAGTCCACCGATGGTGCCGTCCTGTTCCATGAGACCGGTACCATGGCGGGTATAGAATTATCCGAAGCAGGAAGCCTGCATTGACCCTGCTCAGGCAAGTAGACTGAACTGCCAATCGATACCGAACTTATCGGTGAGCATTCCGTAGCACGGACTCCAGAACGTCTTCTGCAACTCCATGGTCACCTTGCCCTCCTCCGAGAGCTTGGTGAATGCATGGTGTATTTCGTCGGCATCCTTTGTCACGACTGTAATACTGAAATTGTTCCCCTGCGTATAGGGCATTCCCGGTACTACGTCCGAGAACATGACCGATGAACCGCTGATCACCAGGTGCGCATGCATCACCAGGTCCTTCGCCTCAGGCGGCAGTTGCTGTTCTTCATCAACTGGGGATTGCCCATAGGTCATGATTTCCGGTTTGCCCGCGTTGAATACATCGGCGTAATAGGCAACCGCCTCACGGCAATTTCCGTTGAAAAACAAGTAGAAATTCAAAGACATGATATACCATCCTCCAATAAGGACCAAAAGATACCTCTTCGAGTGAAGAAACGACAATTGGTATTGGAAAAAAACCATGGTATGCTACCGACATGCTATTGAAACATGCCGCCTACATTGGTCCGGATCATCGTCTCCACCACAATGACCTGCGTATTGAAAACGCCATCATTTCGGAAATCGCTCCTCGCCTTTCTCCCATACAGGATGAGGAGGTCCACGATTGTACCGGACTGATCCTGATTCCGGCACTGGCCGATTGCCATGTACACACACCCGATACCCTCTTCAAAGGTTTGTTCAACGGCATGCCCATGATCGAATGGTGCAATGATACGCCCCAAGGCCGATTGCAGAAACGGTTGTTCGACTATCTCGATACCCATGCCCACACACCCGAATTCCGTACACTCGTATTGTATGCATATGTGCAATATGCGAAACAAGGGATTGCCTGTATCGTGGAAAGCGGACAAGCCGACGACTCGCAAACAGTATTGCATGCGTGTGCCCGAGAAATAGGATTGAAAGCTTTGGTGGACTACTATGACCAATACGATCCGACTCTTCCCTCCGTGACCACCATTTCGATCGGAACCCATTTGCCGGAAGAGGAAGATTTGACCCCCGAACTGTTGAAAGAGGTACAAAAACGGTGCTTCACGGCTTCACCGTGGCTCATGACCCATTGCCTCGAGACCGATTGGCGATTGGCCGACATCCAAGAGAAATTCGGCACTTCGACAGTACAGGTGATGCGGGATGCACACCTATTGAACGAAAAGACGATCCTGTTCCATTGCATCCAAGTTACCGAACAGGATATTGCCGCTATTGGAGAAGCACATGCCACTGTGGTGTGTTGTCCGGCCTCAACACTCAGGGGAAGCGAAGGCCTCATGCCCCTTCAGAGCATGTTGGCGCATAACGTGAACATCACGATAGGAACCGACTTCATCGAACATGATATCTGGGATTCAATGCGTTGCCTGTATACAGCCATAAGCGATCCTGAATTTCCCGCCGTCGGTAGGGAATCAGCGGTTTTCGCCATGGCAACCAGCAATGCCGGAACCATTTTCAACGACAATGGCTATTCCGGCTTGATTCAGCTTGGAGCATCGGCCGACATCTGCTGTATCGTCCATACAGCGGAACTGGATCCCTTGGTGGAGTCACCCGAATTCTCCAATGTATTGCACAATGTGCTGATGCAAGGAGGGAAAGACAAGGTCCGACATCTCATGATCAATGGAGTATTTGTTGTGTACGATGGGGTTTGCCAAACTGTCGACGAGGAACAGGTTGTATTCGATTATCGCAATCTGGTTGCCCGGTTGGTAGTGGAGAGTCGGGCGTAGCCATATGGGAGTCACATCACAAAGAAACCGATCCCTTCATGGTCATACTTCTTCTTGACCAGCTCCAAGGACCGCTCTATGCGTTCCACCACCTCTTCATCACAATAGGTGATAAGAATGAAATTTTCCTCGGGCCACACTCCATCTCCCAACTTGGGTGCGGTATCCCCGCTTCCGTGTGCTGTCGGAATAATCGTATAGTGTGGTGGAACTCCATAGATTTCGAATGCATCGAGAATATCTTGCTGGACCGCCTGTGCAGCCATGATTTCAACACGTTTCATGCTAGACCTCCTCAACCAACTCGACAATATTCTCGATATCGCGTCGCTTCTTATCCCTATTGAACAATCTGTATAGAGTCGGCGTGACGAAGATCGTCATGATGGTGCTGATCGCCATACCTCCGACAATCGTTTGTCCGATCGGTTGGATCTGCTCCGCCCCCTGTCCACCAAAAAAGGCCAAGGGAACCATGCCGAAAATGGTGGTGAGACTGGTCATGAGAATCGGCTTCAAACGACTTCCGCCTGCCTCTATACAAGCGGTGCGTACATCCATGCCCCGTTTTCTCAACAGGTTGATATACTCTACCAGCACGATACCGTTGTTGACCACGATTCCTGCCAAAATTACTCCACCGATCGCCGAAATGAGACTGAAGGATTCTCCGGTCACTATGTAGATCCCGACTATACCGATCAACATGAGCGGCATGGAAAGAAGAATAATGAATGGATTCTTGAACGATTCGAACAAGCTGGCCATAACGCCAAAAACCAATACAATCGCGAGGGCCAGGATAATACCGACGTGCCTGAACATTTCGTTCATGTCCGCGATATCTCCACCGAACTCTATGAATACGAGATCGCTGGGAATCAGCTGTTCGTCGATCAATTTCTTGATCTCCGTTTCGGCAGTCGAAGAGGCATACCCGGTAGCCAACCCTCCGACAACGTGCACAGCTCGCATCTCATCCTCACGATTGATGGCCACGGGTCCGGTCGAACGGGTTACGGTGGCCAGATTGGCAACCGAAATCTTCTGGCCGGTGGGAGTACGAACGAAAATCCTGTCAAGGTCGACTTGGTCTGACCGATCCTCTTCGCGCAACATGACAACGACGTCGGTATCGTCACCGCCAGCTTTCAGTTGTGTGGCAGTCATGCCGTTGATGCTGTTGCTGATCTCGGTGGCTATTGCCTGCATGGTCAATCCATAGGCATACGCGCGTTCCCTATCGATATGGATCTGCATCTGTGGCAATCCTTGGTCGAAATCGGTATGCGGCTCCGTGACACCCGGAACCTGTTCGGCAATCAGATCCCGCAACCGGTTGGCGGTCGCCACCGCGAGATCCAAATCGTCCGATTTGATGATAACATCGACCGGATTCATATTTCCAAGCCCCATGGACATGGTTGAGAACGTGAACTCTGCCGCCGGATATTGGTTGAAATACTTTCTGAGCTTGTTCTGGATCGTGAACATATCGTCGATTTGTTGGTCGGCTTCCGGCAACGATATCTGGATTGACCCGACATGGACTCCACCGTTGCCGAATATACCACCCCCACCGGCGGTAACGATAATATCCTTGTATCCCTTGATATCTTTCCTGATCGCGGACTCGATCTCCAGGAGCACCGCTTCGGTGGCCTTCAACTTGGTCCCTTGCGGAAGCGTAACCTGCAGGGACACCGACGTTTCGGTCATGGTGGGATACAACGTCGTATTCATGACAGCAAAAGCTTGGAACGTTATGACCAGGACCAATGCGACCAGCAGCACGGTCAGCCAACGATAGTCTATACAAACAGCCAGTACCCGCTTGTAGCCCCTGTCGAGAGCCTCGAAAGAGCGTTCCATGATATCGTCCATCCAACGCAGCAAGCGGAGCCTGAGGGGCTTCTGCTTGCGTGTGTAGACACGTACATAGGAACTGGTGAGGACAGGAATCAACGTGATAGATACAACGAGCGAGGAGAGCAACGAGATGATGATTGTCCCGGCCATGGGAGTAAGTATCTCGCCAAGCATCTCGAGATTGTTGCGCAGCATGACAATCGGTACGAAGACACATACGGTGGTCAAAGTCGAAGCGGAAATCGCCACGATCATTTCCTTCGTACCCAAGAGGGCTGCCGTCTTCAGTTTCGAACCACGCTCACGATAGCGGAATATGTTCTCCAGGACAACAATCGAACAGTCCACCGTCATGCCCAGCCCAAGAATAAGGCCGGTCAAGGTCATGAGATTCAACGAATAGTCGAGAAAGTACATGACCAGAATGGTGATCAACATCGATATCGGGATAGAGATTCCGATGATGAAGGTGGATTTCAAGCTTCTCAGGAAGATAAACAGCACTACCATGACCAGAAGCACACCATAAATCAACGACTGGTATACGGTGGTTATGGTCGAATCGATCATGGTCGTGGTGTCGATCGTGACATACAGGCTCACCGATTCCGGCAAGTTCCGGTTCAACTCCCCGATCGCCTCCCTGACGGCAGCCGCCACCTGAACGCTGTTGGCATCCGATTCCTTGGAAACGGAGATATAGACCCCGGGTTCACCGTTGATGAATACTTGTGAATTGGCAGCCTTGAAGGCATAGGAGACTTCTGCCACATCGCCCAGGGTAATGACGGTTGTGGACACGACATTGCCCCGCGCATCGTAATTGTTCACAGAACTCAGCAGTGTCCGGCGTATTTCGTCCAAGGAGGTGAATTCGGCATTGGTACGGATCAGGTAATCGATATCCCCTTCGGTAATCTTTCCAGCGCCAATCTGGTAGTTCTGTGGAAACAAAACCTGCCCTACCTGCGAAAGGGTAATTCCATATGCTTCGAGCCGGTTCTGGTCCACAGCTACCTGCACGTATTCGTCCTGGCCACCATTGATCGCAGTGGAGGATACTCCGGGAACCCTATCGAGCCGGGTCTGGACCTGATCCTGGGCAATCTGTCGCAATTCGTTCGCACTCCGGCCATTGCTTCCAATGACTGCGATATTCATCACCGGCATCATATTGGTATTCAGCTTGAAGATCGTCGGGGACGATGCGTCCGAGGGAAGCATGTCGGAAATGATATTCAGGTTGTCGTCGATACTCCGCGAAGCTTCATCGAGATCGGTACCGTAATCGAACTGTATCATCACCATACTGACCCCTTCGGAGGAAGTGGACAGCAATGTATTGATACCGCTCACGTTGGAGATGACACTTTCGATTCGTTTGGTGACCGTCTCCTCGACTGTTTCCGGACTCGCACCGCTGTACGCGGTATACACGATCATCATGGGCAGATTCATCTCGGGGAACAATTCGACAGCCAGATTGGGTAAGACTACCAGGGCAAGTGCGATCAATACGATATATATGACGATAATCGTCGTCGGCCGATTGACTATAGTGTTGGTTAAACTCATACCTCTCCTCTTCTTCAGTCGACAATCTGAACAGTGGCGCCTTCTGTAAGGAGGGTCTGTCCTTGGACAACTACCGATTCTCCGTTCTCCAAGCCTTCGGTGACCTGGGCGACTTCATCCACCACCAATCCGAGGGATATGTTCTTCCGATGGATCTTCATCTGGTCGTCGACCACATAGACATAGGCCTGGCTACCTTCATAGAGAATACTTTCACGGGCGACAAGCAATGCGGAATCGACCCCGTCGGTATAAATCAATACCGAGGGAAACATACCGACCTTGATCAGCCCTTGCGGATCATCGAGGGCGACATTCACCTTGAGGGTTCTTGTGGCAGGATGAAGGACAGGACTCAACGATACTACTTTTCCGGTGAATTTTTGTCCGGGATACGCCTTGAAGATTGCTTCGGCTTCGGATCCGATGGCTACTTTCCCAATAAAACGTTCAGCGATCGCCACTTCGACTTCCAATGAATCGAGCATTCCGATACGGACCAAGGCCGCCTGGGGAGAGACAGTGGCACCCACGGCAAAATTCACAGCCAGCACGGTTCCATCGACCGGAGCGTTGACTTTCGTCTCGCGGTATACCATACCCGGACGTGAGGGATCAACTTTGGCCAGCAGGCTATCCTTGGTTACCGTATCGCCTACTTTCACATCCAGGAAGGTCAGATTCCCGCTTACCTCGGGGTAGACATCCACCGTCTTCGTGTCGACTACGTCGCCGTTGGTCTTGATATAATCGCGCAATTCCCCAACGTTCGATCTTTTCACACGAACGGCAATTATCGTCTCTTCATCCGACGAGTCGCCCACGGCTCCGCCCGGAAATTGTCCCTGAACAAGCTGTGGAAAATTCTTGAAGGGATTGATAACGACCACTACTGCCGCGGCAATGACCAGCAGCAGCAGTATGACGAGGCCGACACGCTTCTTTTTCGATGTATTCCTATCTTTCATGGTTTGAAAAACTCCTTGATTGCATTCATAACTGTGCAATGTCAATATTCAGGTCGTATGCAAGGTCGACAAGTGCACTTGCGTACTGGTATTGCAGATACAGGATGTTCTGTTCAGCAGAGAACAGGTCGTGCTGCGCATCCTCAACGGCAAGATAATCGGTGTACCCCGCCTCATATTGTGCCACCGTCATGCCATAGACACGTTCGGTCAGGGACCGGTTCGCACGGGCAACTTCCATTTGTCCTATCAGGTTCTCAAGATTCTGCACCTGCATGATAACCGACTGTTCCAACTGGGTCCTGGTCTGCTGCTTGTTCAATTGCAGCTTGTCTATGGAGTCCTGGATCTTCGCAAGTGAAACCGGTATCCTCGAATTGGGGATATGCCCATCCAGGGGAATATTTACCTCAATTGAATATTGTGCGACATCACTCAACGGTAGAGTAATTCCAGCTTTTGTCCCTTCGGTTGTAAGCATATAGTTTGCCGATAGACGTATAGAAGGGCCGAGTGATGTCCTTCTCTGAAGCCTCTTGGTATTCTCCAGTGAAACGATATTCATATCCAACACGGTAAAAGCCAATGCCGACGACACTTGGTTTCTTAGAGATTCTGTTCCGACGGACAACACCTGGTCGGGAAGCTCTCCCACGAGCTCTAGTTCCGTATCCAATGGCAATCCGAGCAATACCTTGAATCCCAACAATTGGGTACGGTATGCATTGAGGGATTGCTGGTAGGAAGGTTTCAGGCGTTCGACTCCAAGTTGAGAGGACAACAGTTCGAGTTCGGAGGCAAAGCCACGTTCGAAATTGACAGACACCTTCGCAAACTGCTTTTCCGCCATTTCCAGATTGTCCTGCTGCAACTCCAGGTTTTTCGTTTCTGCAAGCAAGTAATAGAAGGATTTTGTTACGTTGCGCTCCACTTCAGCCAGCGCTTGGGCGTAGGTGACCTGCTGCAACGAATAGTTGAGGTCATACGAATGCAACTGTTCCTTCACTGCAGGATTAAGGGTCAATGAAACACTGAGACCTGCAGACAAACCTGAGAGAGAACGGGCAGCTGGAGTGGTACTGAACACATCTGTCGAACCTGATTGAGACAAATTCGCACTCACCGAGGGTAGGAACAGGTTCCAGGAAGTGTCTTGGTCCCGTTGCGCGGCCCGGATATCTATCATATTGGATTTCAGTCCCAGGTTGTTCTGTCTAGCCATATCGAGCGCCTGGTCAAGGTCGAGTGACAGGCTTTGGGCTTGCAGGAGAGATACAGTGAGAAATAGGATGGAAATCAAAGATATTCCATGTCGTGGGTATTTCATAATCGATCCTTAATAGTAGTGACCTTGTAACCATAAAACTATAAAAAACAATAATCAATATTGTTGGAAAAAATGTATCACAAACATCATATATGTTCCATATTCACACACTTATTCCAGTAACTGCAACGATTAATATATCAATTTAATGAGTTGAGACAACGATACTAAGACCGATCAGTCCTTATGTATCCAGACAGCGGAGTGACCGGTACCGTCACCCCTACATGGAGGAAACCGCTTTCCTTCTTGCATTTCGACAGTCCTTTCATTGTGTTCTTTACATATATACGTTCCGGCTTTCTCACATTGGGCGCCGGTCTTGGTTGAAATCGAATCGTCTGCCGGTAATGGTGGTTCTGTGATCTTAATAATGGGTAGAACCGGCTCATCGATCGAAACATTGCGTTGTTGGAAATATTTGAACCAGACAAGGGCCAGTAACGCCAAGATAATGATTAAGGAAAAGATATTGAGAGTCGTCGGATTATCTTGTGTCGATCCGGACCCTAGGATCACAAGGATCACCACGAGTACCACGATCAGTAGAATGGTAAGTATCATAGGTTTCTTAAGCGATTTGTCCATGGTGTGAGGCCTCCTTGCATATTCAATTCTCAATGGAACCGACAGAAAGGAAATCCTTGGTATTCATGTAAAGCAAGTTCAGATTGAGGTTTGTCTTGGAAACCGTAAATCCTCCCTGTGGTATATATACTACACCATCGACATGGCAGACACAACGAAAACAGCCGCCCGTTTTACCGGGCGGCTGGAAAGTTAATTCAAGTTGAACTATTTCTTGTTGTTCTTGACCATATAGTCGGTAAGGACTTCATCCAATCCTCTACCGTACATTACGATCGGACGGTCAAGCATGGTGTATCCATCTCCGCCTGCTGCCATGAAGTCGTTGGTTGCCAACTTGTAGGTAGCATTGCGATCGACAGTCTTGCCATTGATCAGCAGTCTCTTGATTCTGTTGCCAGGATCGGAGAATCGGCTGTAAACAATGGTCATGTTACTGGTCTGCGGGAAACCACCGTTGCTTTCCGGCAATCTGGAATAACCCCATTCGAGAGCATCGTACAGATCCTGACCGGTAACTTCAACCACAACCACTGTGTTGTTGAACGGCAGTACTGTAATGATATCTCCCCGAGTCACATTTCCAGCATTGATTGAAGCGCGGATTCCACCACCATTGGTCAAGGCTGCGTCAGCACCGGTTGCGTCAACCATTGCGGCAGCAATCATGTTTCCAAGATTGGTCGGTTTGGTCCTCACATTCTCACGTGCACCGTCAAGCTTGACAGCAGTGTAAGCCACAACTTCACTGGTAATGGAAGCAAGTGCCTTCTTCTGGGATTCGATATACGCAGTCACAGCAGGATCAGCAGCAATTTCCTTGATTCCTGCCCATCTGGCCAACTCGCTGGTTGAAGGATCCTTCACCTCGGAAGCTGGTACCAAGAAGGCATACTCGCCGGAAGCCTTGCCATTGCGTACTGCAATTTCGACCACGCCGACACTCTTCATGTATTCGCCTGCCGACACGATAAGCGTATCGCCGACACGAAGTCCATTCTCGAGCACGGTGTGGCTGTGGCCATCGACAATCAAATCGATTCCCTTGAGATTCTCAGCAACGAACTTACTCGTTACGCCGTAGGAACCATCGGTATCGAGTCCGAGATGTGCAAGGACAATCACATAATCCGCACGTTTGCGTACTTCGTCAACAAGTGCCTGTGCACCGTAGACAGCAGCATCGCTCATGAAGGAAAGTCCCTGGACATTCTTCGGATGGGTCTTGGTCTCAGTATCGGGAGATGTTGCTCCGATAACACCGACTGTGAATCCATCGAAATAGTAGAGCTGGTAAGGCTGGAAGACCATCTCACCCTTCTCGTTCAATACGTTGGCTGCAAGAACGCGGAGATCGGTATATTGCTCAGCGAACTTCGCGGCTGCGATCAAACGTTCCTGTCCGTAGTTGAAGTCGTGGTTTCCAGGAACAACAGCATCGTAGCCGAGCATGTCGAGCAATACGCCGCTGGTCTCACCTTCGAACAGGTTGGTGAGCAATGTTCCATGGGATACGTCTCCAGCATCAAGCAAGAGATTCTTGTTGGTGACCGAACGGCCCATGTTGACCAAGGTAGCGAGTTTGGCATAACCAACACCATCACCTTCCTCGATTCTTCCATGCACATCGTTGGTATGTACAACATAGAGATTGAAATTCTTCTGTCCATCGTTTGATTTGACCATGACGTCTTTATCAACAACAGGCATCGCCGGTGCTGCCGGTGCTGCTGCTGCTGGTGCTGGTGCAACCGGGGCCGGAGCCGCAGGTTTTGCAGCTTCAACAACTGGAGCCGGTTTCGGAGCAGGAGCAGGTTTGGTGACCTTGGCGTACTGTGCCATGACATAATCAACATATGCCTTGGTCTCGGTATCCGCCGGCACGTAATCGATTCCCGCCCACTGCGCCATGGCAGACTTCTGGGGATTCTTCACGTCGGTGGCATTGATCCGAAGAGGAGTCACGCTGGT
>PGXW01000069.1 GCA_002839355.1 Spirochaetae bacterium HGW-Spirochaetae-2 | reverse complement strand
CTTGCTGCATATCGTCAATAGTGCGGCGATTCCGGCAGACTTCATGAAATCCTACTCCGCCTATGCCGGCGTGCAGGATGCCATGGTGCAATGGTGGTACGGTCACAATGCGGTAGGTTTCTTCCTGACTGCCGGCTTCCTCGGCATCATGTACTACTTCGTACCAAAGCAGGTTGAGCGTCCGATCTATTCCTATCGCTTGTCTATCGTGCACTTCTGGGCGCTGATCTTCACTTATATGTGGGCAGGTCCACACCATTTGCATTACACCGCATTGCCTGACTGGACCCAATCCCTGGGTATGGTGTTCTCGCTGATTCTGCTGGCGCCAAGCTGGGGCGGCATGATCAACGGCATGATGACCATGTCCGGCGCCTGGCACAAGCTGCGTAGCGATCCTATCCTGCGCTTCCTGATCGTTTCGCTTTCCTTCTACGGCATGAGTACCTTTGAAGGCCCGATGATGGCGATCAAGACCGTGAACGCGTTGTCGCATTACACTGACTGGACTGTCGGTCACGTGCACTCCGGTGCCTTGGGCTGGGTTGGTATGGTTTCGATGGGTGCGCTTTACTACATGATTCCTCGCCTGTTCGGTCAGAAGCAGATGTATAGCGTCAAAGCGATTGAACTGCACTTCTGGATGGCAACCATCGGTATCGTGCTCTATATCTCCGCCATGTGGATATCAGGTGTGATGCAAGGTTTGATGTGGCGCGGTGTTAATGCTGATGGCACGCTGACCTACACTTTCGTTGAGAGTGTGAAAGCGACCTATCCATTCTATGCCCTGCGCCTGCTCGGCGGCCTGCTTTACCTTGGCGGTATGCTGGTAATGCTGTGGAATGTGCTGAAGACCACATCAAATGGTCAATCCGTCAATGTCCCTGTTCCGCCCGTTGCGGCTCATGCTTAAGGAATAAAGAAAATGGCTGACCACAATAAAAAACCAGGTTTCTCTCACGAAAAGATTGAAACCAACAATTTCCTGATGATCGTGTTGATTCTGGTCGTCGTCTCCTTCGGTGGCCTGGTGGAAATCGTTCCACTGTTCTTCCAGAAGACGATGACGGAACCGATCAAGGGCTTGGAACCCTACACTCCGGTGCAACTGGCTGGCCGTGATATCTACATCCGTGAAGGCTGCTATAACTGCCATTCGCAGATGATCCGGCCGTTCCGTGCTGAGGCCTTGCGCTACGGTCATTACTCGGTGGCGGGTGAGTTTGTTTATGACCATCCGTTCCAGTGGGGCAGTAAGCGTACCGGCCCTGACCTGCATCGTGTCGGCGGCAAGTACAGCGATGAATGGCATCGTATCCACTTGATCAATCCGCGCGATGTGGTACCGGAATCCAATATGCCATATTACCCCTGGCTGGAGAAAAATCTGGTCGATGCCGATGGCCTGGCTCCAAGAATGCGGGCATTGCGCAAGGTTGGTGTGCCTTACAGCGACGAACAGATCGCCAATGCCAAGGCCGAGGTTGAAGGCAAGACCGAAATGGATGCCCTGATCGCTTACCTGCAGGGCCTGGGCAGAACATTAAAATAGCGGGGTGAATTCGATGGATATCAATACATTACGCATCATCGCAACCGTCGCAAGCTTTATCGTCTTCATCGGTATCGTGGTCTGGGCTTGGTCACGTCGACGTGAAGTGGATTTTAAAGAAGCGGCCAATCTGCCTTTTGAACAGGATTGAGGAATAAAAAATGAGTGATTTTGAATTCACCAGCAGTTTCTGGCCGTTGTTTATCTCGGTAATCACAGTACTGGGCATCCTTGGTTGCGCAATTCTGCTGTGGGTAACCAACAAAACCAAGGTTCAGCCTACGGAGGATATGAGTACTGGTCATGTATGGGATGGCGACTTGCGTGAAATGAACAACCCGTTGCCGCGTTGGTGGGTGTGGATGTTCATCATCACCATCGTCTTCTCGGTTGCCTATCTCATCATCTATCCTGGCATGGGTTCCTATCAGGGCAAACTGGGATGGACGCAAGTTGGCCAGTTTGAAGCTGAGATGGCCAAGGCCGAGGAAGTGACCAAACCACTATATGACAAATTTACCGCCATGTCGGTGGAAGAGGTCGCTGCAGACGAGCAGGCCATGGCAATCGGTGGCCGCCTGTTTCTTAACAACTGTGCGCAGTGTCATGGGTCGGATGCGGGCGGCAGCAAGGGCTTCCCTAACCTGACCGACAATGACTGGCTGCATGGGGGTGAGCCGGAAACCATCAAGGCGACCCTGACCAATGGCCGTGTCGGCATGATGCCGCCGATGGCATCCATGGTCGGCAGTGAAGATGACGTCAAGAATGTGGCGAACTATGTCTTGAGTCTCTCCAACAGTCAACACGACGCTGCACGCGCCGAGTTGGGCAAGGAGAAGTTCATGGTCTGTGCTGCCTGCCACGGTCCGGAAGGCAAGGGTAACCAGATGATGGGCGCACCCAATCTGACTGACGGCATCTGGTTGCATGGTGCCGGCGAGAAGAACATCATTGCCATGATTAATAATGGCAAGATGAACCAGATGCCGGC
>PGXW01000068.1 GCA_002839355.1 Spirochaetae bacterium HGW-Spirochaetae-2 | reverse complement strand
GAAGTGCACAACGGCATGAAGAAGGGCGAATGGCTCAAATCCGTTAAACGCACGGAACTCTATGGAAAGACACTGGCGTTGCTGGGTATCGGCAACATCGCTTCCAAGGTCGCTGAACGTGCCTTGGCTTTCGGTATGAAAGTGGTCGCATATGACAAGTACGTATCTTCGAGTCCTGTGGCAACCATGGTTCCGACACCGGCCGATGCCGTGCGGGAAGCCGATTACATTTCCATGCACCTTCCTTTGACCGATGAGACGGAGGGCATGTTCGGAGAGGATCTGATCAAGGAATGTACACGCAAGCCGGTTGTCATCAATACGGGACGTGGTCCTTGTGTCGATGCCGAGGCGATGACAGCTGCCTTGGGCGATGGAAGGATCTCCTGGTATGCGACCGATGTGTATCCCAGCGACCCACCTGCACCCGACTATCCGTTGCTGAGTGCCGAGCATGTCACGCTGACTCCGCATATCGGTGCCAGCAGCGAGGAAAACCTGCTCAGGATCGGCGACGAAGCCTGCGCAATAATTGATGAACTTGTGAAAGGAGGCGCGCTATGAGCCGCAAGAAGAATTTTTTCGCCGGTCCTTCGGTATTGCCTGCGGAAGTGTTGCAGCAAATCCATGACGATATCCTCGATTACAAGGGAGCGGGATTGTCGATGATCGAGGCGAGCCATCGCGGACAGCCCTTCGAGGACATGTACCACGAGTGCCTCTCGCTCCTTCGTGAGCTCATGGGGATTCCAGAGGATTACGATGTCTACTTCCTGGGTGGTGGCGCAACGTTGCAGTTCGCCATGATTCCCATGAACTTCCTCAGACCCGGTACCGTCGCCGATTATATCAAGAGCGGTACGTGGGCGAACAAGGCGACAAGCGATGCCAAGCTTTTCGGCGATGTGAACCTCTACTACGATGGTACCGAGACGAAATTCACCAGTCTTCCCGATCCCAAGACCGTAAAACCATCTGCCAATTCCTCGTATCTGTACCTCTGTTCCAACGAGACGATCGGGGGCATCGAGTGGCAGGATTGGCCGGATACAGGTTCCGTTCCCTTGATCGCCGACATGTCCAGCGACTTGCTCAGCAGACCTGTGCCTGTCGAGAAGTTCGACATGATCTACGGCGGTGTGCAGAAGAACCTCGGACCGGCGGGTGCCACGTTGGTGATCATGCGAAAGAGCTTGTTGGAGAAGCAGAACAAGAATCTTCCCGCCTACCTGGACTATAGCCTGCATGCTGGAGACGAGGGTTTGTACAACACACCTCCCGTATTCTCCATCTGGGCGGTCAAGCTGGTCCTCGAATGGATCAAAAGCAACGGTGGTGCCGAGGGAATGGCGAAACGCGCCGCGCTGAAGTCTTCGATCATATACGATGCGATCGATTCCAGTGGTGGTTTTTTCCGAAGCCCTGTAGATGCGGCATATCGTTCGAAGATGAATATCGTATTCCGTCTGGGTAGCGAAGATCTGGAAAAGAAATTCCTGGCGGAGACCAAAGCTGCGGGAATGCTCGGGCTCAAAGGTCACCGAAGTGTCGGCGGGCTCCGTTCATCCATCTACAATGCATTGCCGGTTGAGGATGTCCAGGCGCTTGCGGATCTCATGAAGGAATTCCAAAGAGTGAATGGCTGATGAAAAAAATTGACGAAACCAACAAGGCGATAATCAAGCAACTGGCTGACGGTCGCAAGGCATACAGTGCGATTGCAGACGAGTTGTCCATTACGGAGAATACCGTACGGGCTCGGGTCAACAAGCTTATGGAGGAGGGTGTGCTCCAAATATCCGGATTGATCAATCCGGAGTGCATCCCTGGACTCCAGGTCGTTATGATGGGAGTGAAGCTCAAGACGCTTGATCTCGGGCGCAAAGCCCAGGAGTTCGCGCGTTTGCGTGGAGTGATCTCCGCTGTGGTTGTGACCGGACGCTACGATCTGATCGTACAAGTGATCCTCAGTGAGGACGAAGGCTTGAGCCTGTTGGATTTCTTCAAGAAAGAATTGGCAAAAGTTCCGGAAATTCTGGAAGTCGAGACTTTTGTGGTCTACCAGTCCCACAATTTCCGGGTTCCATTCATTCTGTAAGTTTCGAGACTGACAACTTATGTTTTCTTGCCGTCGGGTTGAATCGACCCGGCGGTTATTTTTTTTCTGAGAAGATGAAAGGTATCAATACCCCGGGGGAACCATCGCAAAGGTCCCTTTCCGTTCACTTCGTTTGGATATGATTAAATGTATCGATTGTAATTCCAGATGGAGGATAAATAGTCGAAATTATTGTATGTAATGGGACAAGAAGAGAGGACATGGGCCAATTGGTAAGATTGTAAGGTTTGAAGATTCCTTCCATGATTGATTGAACTTCTATAACCAAACAGCCCAATCACCGTAATCGCATATGCCGGTTCCATGCTGCAACTTGCCCTCGGTCTTCAGTTCTTGGAACGCGTTTCGCATCCTTCCAAGAATCTCAGGTTTGATATCCAAAGAATGGTGGGCTGGAAACACCCGTCCAACCGGCAATGCTGCAATCTTCTCAAGGGATGCAAGATAGGCTCGAGG
>PGXW01000048.1 GCA_002839355.1 Spirochaetae bacterium HGW-Spirochaetae-2 | reverse complement strand
CCTTGCGAGCAATCTTGTGATGAATGATAAGGGCTACTTCAAATCGATAAAAGTGAAAACCGACGCTAACTCCATGCAATTCATTCAGTTATTCGTGGTTCTCATAAAGTTAACCGGACAGTAGTGATCAAATGTCCAAATGCACTTACCAGGCCATTCCATGACACCAGTCCGCAGGAAACTATACGTCCAAATGAATTTTTCCTCGATCCTTCGCTCATGCATGCGTTCATCGCCTCGCTGGAACCTATACGGTCGAAGATCGGCTTGCTCATGTTCCAGTTCGGATACCTGAACAAGCGAAGCATGGAAAGCCAGGCACTGTTCATGGGCAAACTGGATCGCTTCTTCCAGGAGCTTCCACAAGGGCTCCCCTATGCGATCGAGTTGCGCAATCCCGCATGGCTGCATGGCGATTGGTTCACCTGGCTGACCGACCGTCACATCGCACCGGTACTGATACAGGGATACTGGATGGACGATATTTCCCAGACTATCGAACGGTATGAGCAACTGTTCGGCGAGACGGTGAGTATCCGTCTCCATGGAGAGGACCGGGAGGAGATGGAAATCGACTCGGGGGGGCAATGGAACCGGATAATCAATCCCCGGGATAGGGAATTGGCAAAGATCGCACTTTCCATCACCACCATGGCCGAACGGGGAAGAACCGTGTTTGTGCAAGTCAACAACCACTACGAAGGTTCTGCCCCGCTTACCATTGAACGGTTGCGGGCAGTAATACATGGTGCAGATTGCTAGGGCAACACACGGAATGCGGGAACCGGCCGTTTGTCCGAGACACGGAACCCCTCGGCGTATCTGCATCCGCACTGCATCCCCCGATATTCCGCCAACACCTCCATTCCATGGAGTATATGCAAGCCGCTGCTCTTGCGTAGAAATTCGATTTGGCTCACATGGCAAGACAATGCCTGCCCTTTCTTTTCGAACGTAGTTGTGATATCCACGAATTCGGTCGGAATGAACAGTCCACCCCCGACCTTGTCCATATGGTAAAGGACAAATGGAGCATCGAGAACGGGGCTTTCCGTCTTGATATGGGCAAGATTCGCCTGGACCATGCAATAGAAGACCAATTCACCGGTAGCGACATGATCCGGATGGTAATCGTCAACGTCGTGGGTGATTATCACATCCGGGCGTACCGACCGTATCAATTCGGTCATACGAAGGCGAAGCTCATTGTCGTGCGGATCGAGCGTCATATCGTCCACATCCAAAGTGCAGTACGATGCTCCAATGGTTTGGGAGGCCTTCGCTCCTTCCGCCATCCTGATCATACGCAACTGTTCCGGACCAATCTCGACATGACCTTGGTTCCCATTCGTAACCGAACAGACCACCACGGAATCGCCCCGTTCGACACATCTGGCCAAAGTTCCGAAGCAACATATCTCAACATCGTCAGGATGTGCTCCGATAGCAAGAATCTTCATAGTATCTCCTCCACTGTCTGTCGAAACAGGTAATTTCGTCATAATTATCATACCATGAATGCAATGTCTCTGCTATGATGATCCTATGGCAACAATCATCCTCGCCCTCTTTCTCATCGCCCTCACCGGTGCATTCCTGCAAACCAATATTGGTTTCGGCTTTCCGGTGCTCGCCATGATTTTCCTCCCTGCCCTATTTCCCTTTTCGACTGCTGTGGCGCTCTGTCAGGTTATCGCGATGGCCAGCACCACGTATCTTACCATCATCTACTTCAAGCACATCGATTGGAAAACATTGCTGCCGCTTCTCGTGGTATCGCTCGCTTTCGGAATCCTAGTCACATTGGTCTCCATCGAGATGGACCAGAAAAGCCTGCAGATAATCCTTGGTACGGCATTGATTGCCATAAGTATCTTCACCGTCCGGTACAGTGAAAGAATCACTGTCCACCCGACGGTGGCCACCGGGGCAATCATGGGAATGGTTGCCGGTACCGGAAACGGCCTGTTCGGAATCGGCGGTCCCCCAGTGGCGATCTATCTTCTGAGCGCACAAAAATCCAAGGAAAGCTATCTTGCGACTATCCAGTGCTACTTCCTGCTCTCGAATATCAGCACAATCGCCATCCGCACCGGACGAGGAGCGCTCGTATGGTCCGACATGCCGTTGATACTTGCCGGCTGGAGTGGTATCGCGGTCGGAACCTTCCTCGGGCTGAAATTGTTCAAGAGGATTCCCCACCAGGTATTGCGTAAGCTTGTCTACGGTTTCGTCGGTATCTCCGGAGCCGTCATCATTATCCAGCAGGTATGGCTAGCCGCCTAACGGCCTTTCCCATTGGCATCCCAACGGCTGCGCAGGGTATCCAAATCCTCGGCAAAGCGCGACACTGCATTCGCCAACCGTTGTGCTTCGCGTGCACCAGCTTGCCGATCCAATTGGCTGCCGTGTGAGCGCATCCTGTCCGCGACAGATTGCAGACTGGCAACGGATCGATCCAATTGGGCATATGCCGCCTGGAGCTCCTTCAGTCCTGCAGTCTCCAACTTCGCCTGCTTGGCAACAGGCAAAGAATCTCCCAACAAGTCGAAGGTTTGGTTCAACTCGGGTGCCCATGCCGACACATTGAGAGTGGTAGCGATAAGACCGGCAAAATATTGTGCGACTTGCTCGTCCCCATGCACCACAAACACATGCTTGGGCTTTTTCTCGAATTCGGAAATCCATCGGATCAGCCCGTCCTGATCGGCATGGCCACTGATTCCCTCAAGCTTTCGAATGGAGGCCCTGACATCTATTTGTTCCCCGAAAATGGTTACCTTCTCCGCACCATCCAGAATCGAGCGACCCAATGTACCGTTTGCCTGGTACCCGCAGAACACTATCGTGCTCTGTGCCCTCCACAGGTTGTGTTTCAGATGATGCTTTATTCGCCCCGCCTCACACATGCCGCTGGAACTGATGATAACCGCACTGCCATCCCTCCTGTTCAACTCGCGGGATTCGTCTGCGGTGACAGTTGTGGTCAAAGATTCGAACATGAGCGGGTTCAATCCTTTCGCAACCAGTTCCATCGCCTCCTCGTCGAAATACCCCTCGATATTCCGTGAGAACACCTTGGTCGCCTCGATTGCGAGTGGACTGTCGAGAAAAACTGGAATTTGGGGTATTTCCGGAAGCATCCCGTGCGTTATGATGTGGCGCAGCAGGTAGAGCAGTTCTTGTGTCCTTCCTACGGCAAACGAAGGGATGATCACATTCCCACCACGGGCAAACGTTTCCCGGATAATATCGGCAAGTTCCTTGGATCGCTCCTCAGTGGAAACCTTCTGGCTCGCATGTTCCGGCTTCGCATGCAACCGGTCGCCATAGGTCGACTCCATCACGACAAAATCGGCCTCTTCCAAATACACCGGATCGTTGATGATCGGTTGGTCAAGGTTTCCGATATCACCACTGAAGACAATGCTCCTGGTCTCTCCACCTTCGGTCAACCACACCTGGATGGAAGAAGATCCCAACAGGTGTCCGGCATCGGAAAATTCGACTTCAATTCCCGCATCCACCGTGAAGCGTTTCGCATACGGATGTCCGGTGAACAGATCCATTGCCTTATGGGCATCCTCGACCGTATAGAGCGGTTCGATTTCACGTTTTCCAGATCTTCGGCGTTTCCGGTTCTGCCATTCGGTTTCCATTTCTTGGATATGGCCGGAATCGGCGAGCATGATCGAACACAGGTCGGCGGTGGCTTCGGTACTATGGATCGTACCGCGGAACCCATCCCTCACCAGAAGCGGAATCCGTCCGGAATGGTCGATATGCGCATGGGTCAAAAACACATAGTCAATTTCCGATGCCCGGAAAGGAAGTTCGAGACCTATCTTCTTTTCGTCGTTTCCTTGAGGTAGACCACAATCCACCAAAATTTGCAATCCCGCGCACTCGATCAGTGTGCAACTACCGGTGACGGTTCTTGCACCGCCGAAAAATGTCAGTTTCATAGTACAACCATACCTCCCCGAGTGGTAAAAGTCCATCGAATTTGTCACCTGACTTTCGTTGTTACCGACTGAAAACCAGTTTGTTCTTGCCCTGCTCCTTGGCCTTGTATAGAAGTGCATCGGCTTTTTTCAGCAAAGTTTCAGGATCGGTGCCATCGATTCCGTACACGGCAACTCCCATGCTTGTCTTGATTTGGACTGTCTTCATTCCGATCGCCAGCGGTACGGTGCCGATGGTATTGAACACACGGCTCGCGGCCATGCGGGGAGCTCCGTCATGCTCCATGTGCTTGAACAGGATGATAAACTCGTCTCCCCCGAACCTGCAAACCATATCGTCCGATCGTACTGTCTGGGAAATCCTGTTGACCAAGGTGAGCAAGGCCCTGTCCCCCTCCAAATGCCCATACATATCGTTCACGTGCTTGAAATCGTCAATATCAAGCAATGCCAACGCAAAACGGGTATGGTTGCGGGCGCACAGGCGAGTCTCGGCCCGCAATACTCGTATGAATTCCGTCTTATTGAGGACTCCGGTCATTCCATCGGAATATGCCTTCCGCCGGATCGAAAGGAAGTACAAGGAACCCCAATAGCCGACCAACGAGACCAGTATGGCGAGCAACACGCCAAAGGAGGCGATGGCGATCATGGAGTCGGTCCACTGGGGCCACCCGTGGTGCGGCAGGATTCCAATCGACCAATTCAAGTGGGAATAGGAGAATTCCCTGACTATGGCATCGTGGCTGAAAATCCAGGAATCGCCGAGAACGACCGAATTGGTCGCATCCGGATGCAGCGCCCTGACTGCGATCGTGTAGGTATCGACCAGTGCCGTCGCTCCGGCGGATTCCAACAACTTCTTGAAATCACATCCAAGGGAAGCGTAGCCCCATACCGAATCCCCATCGACCGTTTCTTGTGTTACCTGTACAAGGGTTCCGACGGTAAGGTTTCCCTGTGGAGAGCGGTAGGGACCGATGAAGACCGGATCACCCGAATTAAGGTCTTCCACCACATGGGAGTACCATGCCATATCGGTCAAAGATGTGCCTATGACCGAAATGTTGGGGTATTTGGGATACACGTCGGAAACGATTCCATCCTTGGACAAGGCCAAGATGGAGAACGGTTCCAGATACCTGGTCAATTGGGAAGGATAATCCGAAAGCTGGGCGATCGAGATTCCATCGTATTGTTCCAAGTGGTCCGAAACATTCTCGGCGAAGAGACGAAGGAACAACTCTTGGGTAAGCAAGCTGGTACGCAGGCGTTCTTGGACGATCTGGAGTTGCAGTTCAGCGAAGTGTTTCGCTTCACCGACTTGATTCCTACGCAACTGGTGGACCAGCAATTGCGAGAACACGACTACAAGGATCATGGATACAATCGCAACGGTAAAAGCTATGGTATATTCATGTTTCAGGCGTCTCAGCTTGTGCCTCCTACCTCGTCGTGTCCGTAAACCCCGATCATGGCTGTTGCTTTGCTTATAGTACATGTAATCCGAAGAAATTTGAGAAAAATTGTAAGATGTTTTGCACTATGTTCAAACTTACATCAACCGAGGTCCCAATTCGTTACATGCATTTTTCCATTCCACCTTGAGGTGTGGTTGATTGTGCGATATCATCTGAGGTACAGGAGGAGCATACATGGATGCCAACAGGAACAAGGTACGGGAAATGTCCATTGCCCGAACTATGGAACGTCTTCGAAAAAACAATATGGAAGCAGCCTTTCTTCCATCGGCTCAAGATGTGGTTCCCATGCTGCGCTCCATGCTGGAGGAAAACTGCACCATCGCCTTGGGTGGTTCCATGACACTGGTGGAATCCGGGGCTTTGAAATTGGTTAAAAGTGAAACCTACCGCTTGATAGACCGGTATGAACAGGGACTCTCCCCCGATGAGCTCAGGGGAAAGTTCGTGGAAGCATTTTCGGCCGATGTGTTCCTGTCAAGCGTAAATGCCATCACCGAACATGGGGAACTCTATTGTGTGGACGGCACGAGCAATCGGGTTGGAGCTCTCCTGTTCGGCCCGAAGAAAGTCATAATCATAGCAGGATGGCAAAAGATCGTTCCATCCCTGCGGGATGCCGTCGACAGGGTGAAGCGGATATCTGCCCCTGCGAATGCCATACGGTTGGAAAAAGATACCCCCTGTGTAAAATCGGGCCACTGTGTGGCACCGTTTTGCGACGACCGCAACCTCATGGCCATTCCCACAGGGGCCTGTGATGCAGGAATCTGCAGCAATATGATCATAATGGGAAGACAACCCCGCAAAGGCAGGGTTTCGGTCCTTATCGTCGGCGAGGAATTGGGATACTAATCCAGGAACAGGCGCATAACCTCGTCTGCCGAATGCGACGCTGCCAGCAATCTGCGGAGTGCCGGTGATGCCGTTGCCCGCGCGATCGAGGCCAATACTTCGATATGTGCGCTGGCCTCATGTTCCGGGGCCAGGACGAGAAAAAAGAATTGCGACCCTTTTCCATCCTGGGCATCGAAATCGATGGGCTCGCGAGTGATTCCCATGACCACGGAAACAGTGTCTACCGCAGTCGTCTTGGCGTGGGGTATCGCAATACCATCGGCAAGTCCCGTACTTCCCAAAGCTTCCCGTGAAAGGACAGCCGAAAGCAGTTCCTCACGATTCTTCACATGACGTGTATGCACAAGAACATCCACCAACTCCTCGATCAACGCATGCTTGGTGGTCGATTGGAGCGGTATCTTCATGAGGTCTCTATCCAAAACATCTGTCAGCGTCATCTTCGGCCTCCTACGGTTGGTCTGGCAGGGACTCGAACATGTCCCAGATGGTGTCGTTGTCCCGCACAACCAAGACGGGACAGGGAGCGGTCCGCATCATCCTGTCGGTTTCGCTCAACAATTCATCACGTCTGCTATGGATCTCGGACATGCCCCCGAGCACCAACAGATCGATATGCTGTTCCTGCAGATACTTCTTCACTTCGGTATGCACGGTTCCCGAAGTCTTCACCGAAGTCACATGCACGCCCTTCTGCAACCCGAGACGTTCCACATGGTTCAAATACCGTTGTGCATCACCCTCGATATCCCTGCGGTATTCTTGTTCTTCGATATCCAGGAAAATCCTGGCTTTCACCAGGTCCTGCAAGGCCCTGGTATTCACCACATACATCGCTGTAAGGTTGGCTTCCAACCGTCGGGCCATGGCGATCGCAGCCATGGCGGCTGTCACCGAATCCTCGGATCCATCGAGAAACACCAGAATGCTCTTGAAGGGTTCTGTCATAGCTGTGCCTCCGCTGCCCGTTTCCGTTGACGCTCCAACCGTTCCTTCACCTGTTTCATCAACATAAAACTCTCCCTTTCGGCTTCTTCTATCCTTCCCCGGGTATAGGACAAGGTTTCATGCAGTTCTGGGATCACAATCTTCTCCAACGCATTCACTTTCCGAATGGTCTTCTTGACTTCCCGTGCAAGGCGCATGATGGACACTTTCAATTCAGCAAGCCGTCCCATCAGTTGCAAGGCTTCCCGGTAAGCGGACAAGGTGTCCTCGACCGACAGTGTCGTCCCCTCGGGACTGAAATACGGACCATTCTCCACGAATGTGGTGTCCACGCGGGGCAAACGTACGCCCATGACCTTGCGATCGGACAATTCGATGGAAGAATCGATCGTGACCGCTCCAAACAGATTGGCTACCCGAAGCCTTCCCATCTCCATGACTGTATGTTGCATCGAATCCGCTGCCTTTGCAAGCGCTTTGTCGACCCGACGCTGGTACTCGACCGCCTGGTCGACCAAGGTGAGCAGTTCGACAACCAGGATGGAACGTTTCTGGTCCAGCAATTCATGGCCCAACGTGGCGAATTTCAACTCGTCGGTCAATTTGAGTAGGTTGCTTCTGGTCGGAGCCACGTTTCGCGCCATGCTACCTCCCGTAATGCCCTGCGATCTCTTCGTCTGTCACACGCTGCAGTTCCTCGGCAGGCAACTCGGCGAGCGCCTTCCAACCGAGATCCAAGGTCTGTTCGATAGAACGGTTCTCCGTGAACGACTGCCTGACGAATTTCTTTTCAAAAAAGTTTCCGAACTCGAGGTACTGGTGGTCCAGCGAGGTCAACTCCTCCTCACCGATTACCGAAGCCAGGTTCCGAACATCCTTCACATGGCTGTATGATGCGAACAATTGGTTCGCCAGGTGCGGATGGTCCGCCCGGGTCATGCCCTCGCCTATCCCATCCTTCATCAGACGGCTGAGACTCGGCAACCCGTTCACCGGGGGATAGATTCCCCGTCCATGCATTTCCCGGTCGAACACGATCTGACCTTCGGTGATATAGCCGGTCAGGTCGGGAATCGGATGCCCGATGTCGTCGTTCGGCATGGTGAGGATCGGCAACTGGGTGATCGAACCATCCCTGCCAAGGATCTTTCCCGAACGTTCGTACAGTTCGGCCAGGTTCGAGTACAAATAACCGGGATATCCTTTGCGGCTGGGAATTTCACCCCGCAGTGTCGAGATTTCACGTAAGGATTCGCAATAGTTGGTCATATCTGTCATGATCACCAGCACATGCTTCCCTTTGGTGAAGGCCAGGTGTTCCGCCAGGGTCAGTGCGGTCCGCGGTGTGATGGTCCGTTCGATCGAGGGATCGTCGGCCAGCGAGAGGAACAGCGCGACGTTTTCCAATACCCCCGATTCCTCGAAACTGTCGATAAAGAACCTCGCGACGTCATATTTAACACCCATAGCTGCAAATACAATGGCAAATTCCTGGCTTTCCGCCAGAACCTTCGCTTGTCTGGCGATTTGTGCCGCCAATTGGTTGTGAGGCAAGCCGTTGCCACTGAAAATCGGAAGCTTCTGCCCTTGGATTAGGGTTGTCAGGCCATCGATGACCGAGATACCGGTCTGAATGAAATCACGGGGATATTCACGGGCTGTCGGGTTGATCGGAAGTCCGTTGACATCCAGCTCATCCTCGCCCCGTGGCAGGGAGCCTCCATCCCGTGGGTGTCCAAGACCATTGAGGACCCTTCCGAGCATCTGTTCGGAGACTGGTAGCGTCAAGGGTTCCCCCATGAACCGCATCCGGGTCCCCGGAAGGGTCAGTCCGCTGGTTCCTTCGAACAACTGCACGACCACCGCCTCGGTACTGGTATCCAGCACCTGCCCTGTCCGGCGTCTACCAGCGGAATCGATGCATTCAACCAACTCGCCGAATCCGATCGGGTGGGTGTTGCGCATATAGATCAATGGACCGTCAATCCTGCTGGCCCCCACATATTCCCGGCCACTGAGCAAGGACTTGTCCAATCCGGCAAGACGATTATCGCTCGTCATAGATTCCTCCAAGCTGGCTCATCGACCGTTCCAGTCGGAGAGCTATCCGGTCCAACTCCTCAAGATTCTCGTTAGATACGGAAAAACGCATGCGGGCAATTTCCTGCACGACTTTCATTCGCCGTAGTTTCACCATGGTGACACCCTTGGATATGGCCTCCGAACCCAAGTGCCAGTAGGAGAGGATAAGTTGCAACATCCTGATCTGCTTACCCACCGTGGAATACCGGTCGATATCGTCGAAGGCATTCTGCTGGAGGAACGCGGTCTTGAACAGGGAACAGACTTCCAGGATGAAGTTCTGGCTATCGGGCAACGCGTCCGGTCCGACAAGCTTGACGATTTGTTGGAGCCGTACCTCGCGTTGCAACAGTTCCATGATTTCAGCCCGACTCTCTACCCAAGAGGATTCGCCTTGCGTTTCCCACCAGGGAGCCACCTCGGACACATACTCGGAATACGAGTCGAGCCAGCTGATCGCAGGATAGTGCCGCGCGCTTGCCAGGGCACGGTCAAGTCCCCAGAAGCATCGGACAAACCGTTTGGTATGCTGGGTGACCGGTTCGGAAAAATCCCCTCCGGGAGGCGACACAGCACCGATGATCGAAACCGATCCCTCCTGGTGTCCCAAGGTGGTCATATATCCTGCCCGTTCATAGAACTCGGCGATCCGAGTCGGCAAGTATGCCGGGAAACCCTCTTCCGCAGGCATTTCCTCCATTCGTCCAGACAGTTCACGCAGTGCCTCGGCCCATCGCGAGGTGGAATCGGCCATGACAGCGACATGGTATCCCTGGTCGCGATAATATTCGGCCAAGGTTATTCCCGTATAGATGCTCGCCTCGCGGGCCGACACGGGCATATTGGAGGTATTCGCAATAAGTATCGTCCTTTCCATGAGGGAACGGCCTGTACGGGGATCGATCAGGTGGGGAAATTCCCGTAGCACATCGGTCATCTCGTTTCCACGTTCGCCGCAGCCGATGTAGACGATAATATCGGCATCGCACCATTGTGCGATCGCATGCTGTGTCATGGTCTTTCCGGTTCCGAATCCACCGGGAATCGCAACAGTGCCCCCTTTTGCCAAGGGAAAGAGCATATCGATCACCCGCTGTCCGGTTATGAGCGGAATCGAAAGTGGCCGGCGGTCGGCCACGGGTCTCGGCACCCGGATCGGCCAATGTTGCATCATCGAGAACGGCAAGCGCTCCTTCTCGCTGTTCTCCACAGTGCAAATGGTTTGCTCAATCGGAAAAGAACCTTCCGAAGCTATTTCAATAACCGTATAGGGACCACTACCAGCCAATACGGGAGGCACGAGGATCTTGTGCACGATCCGTTCGTTCTCTTGTACCATACCCAACGGTTGTCCCGGTACGACCGTGTCGCCGATGCCGACGCTTGGAGAGAAGTCCCAGTGTTTCGAACGGTCCAAGGAAGGACTGCCGATTCCACGACGCATGAAATCTCCGCCCAATTCACGCAACCGTTCAAGGGGACGTTGTATGCCATCGTAGATGGTACCGATCAAACCGGGACCGAGTTCGACCGACAAGGGCAATCCGGTACCATATACATTGTCTCCGGGAGCAATACCGGTCGCATCCTCATACACCTGGACAACAGCTTCCATGCCATCAAGCTTCACCAACTCGCCTACGAGGAGTTGTTCGCCCACATGAACCAACTCCATCATCATGGCATCGGTAATTCCTTGTATCGTAATGACCGGTCCGTTGACCCGCTTGACTTGACCAACTATCCTTTGCGGCATGTTTTCCCTTCCATCAATTCCTTGAGATCCCGTTCGTGGCGGATCAACCGGGTCGCGACCTGGTTGTTGTACGCTACTTTTCCATCCAAGCTTGCAACCTCCACTCCCTGGGCGGTAAGAGTCGCCCCTCCGAACCGCAACACGACAGTACGTCCCGTGTGTTCCTTCACCAGCTCTTCGGCTTCCCGCAACATGGAATCGTCGACCTGTTCCTTGAAGGAACAGTGGACCGATGCTTCCGCACGATCCAAGCCGATAGCTGCTTCGGCTATCCATCCGACAATAATGTTCCGATACGATTCGGAGCCAACCAAGGCTGTCATGCGTCTGGAGACATTCTCCAATACAGCCTGCCGCAACCGTTCGCTATGGGAGACCGTGTGTCTGCGCTCCAGGTTCCTGAGTGTGGATTCTTCCTTACGCCGGATTTGTTCCAATTGCTTTTCCGTGTTCCGTTGCTCCAGGGCGATGGCATCGGCAACCTTCTTCGTATAGGAGGCCCGCACCACTTCGGCATCACGCTTGGCACGTTCTGTGATCGTGATCGCCTCTTGCTGTGCTCCCTGCACGATACCTTCGAACAATTGGTCTGTATGTCCAGTACTCATAAAGACACCCCTATCGCTTCGTTGACCAATGCTTTCAGATCACGTGACACCCCTCCCGATGACCGGTTGGGAATCTCCACAATCAACGGAAATGTCTCGGTAAACATGAAACGGTCCACTTCAGAGCGAATCAAATCGGCAATATCCTGTGTAATGATGATGATGCCGTACTCGTGGTTCTCCAACGCCTTATGCAACGCAGCGCTTGCCTCGGCCGTAGTGGAGGCGACCATGCCACGTGTTCCGACCAGAGAGAAGCCGAGCACAGTATCTTCATCACCGATTACAAAATATCGCATGTGACCGGTTACGCTTTACCCAAAATCATCAGGGCGGTGATAAAACCGAATACCACCAGACCTTCCGCCAATGCGATGAAGATCAAGGCTTGCGATCCGATTTCGGGTTTTTCACTCATGGCACCCATGGCCGCGGCCCCTACATGGGAAATCGCATACCCCGCTGCCAAAGCACCAAAGCTGAAGGCGATGGAAGCCGCGATAACCACCCACATGAGATCTCCACCCGACGATGGTTCGACTGCGACGGCCTGGGTGGCTGCATCGGCCGCAAACAACGGTGGAGTGAACAGGAATCCCGAGAGCAAGAGCACCGCCAGTGTGATGAAGAACGATAATACGATACGTTTCCTAAACATTTGTATGGTCACGATGAACCCTCCTAACCTATGGACGAGAAATTATTTGTCGACCTGCATGCGGATGCAGGGCAATGGGATTATATGACAAGCCGCGGCCTGTGAAATACTTTGTGAAGAACTCGTAGTAGTTGAGACGCAACGCCTGGATTCCGGCGGAAAGGCCTTCCAACGCGATTACCATGGCATTTCCCAACAGCAGTACGATGATACCGGCAACTCCACCCCCGGCCAGATCCGCCATTTGGGCAAAAGCGGTCATGAGGCTCACATGGGCGATACCGAGACCGGCAACCCGCATGAACGAGAGGGTGTTCGCAAGGAATCCCGAGAAGATCTCAAGCACATCCACTATCCATTCAAGCAAGGCATCCATAACGAGCGGACCGATGCCTTTGGGCTCCACTTCCTTGCCTTGACGCCTCTCCATGTGCCTGTGCAGCGGCACCTTCGCAAACAAAAATACCAGGGGAAAACCGAATGCGATCGGCAGGAACAGGCCTTGGGGCAGTTGCTTGTACCCCGAGCCGACAAACGCGAAAGCCGCCCAGATGCCACACCCGAACAACCATCCGCCGACCAGTCCGTTCTTATCCAAGAGCAGGTGGAACCAATCCTTCTTTCGGATGAGGTTGATCCAGTTCAGGGCCAATCCGAGACCGATTACGACGATTCCGAACCATATGGTGATCGTAAGGATTGAGTAGACGTCTCTTCCCGTGGATTCGTGCCCCACGACAGCGGCATGGTAATCGAACCAGAGGGGGGGAAACAATGCGAAACCAAAATATGAGCCGAATATGACTCCCGATACGATGGATGCGGTTCCCAGGTACATGAACAACCGATACATGTCCGCGCTTATCATCTTCGGTTTCAATTGTGGATTCCTTTTGGAATTCCTCAACCCCAGCAGCCCGAGAAGCAGTATCACCAAGCCTTGGCCGGCATCTGCGAACATGAGGGCGAACATGACCAGATAGGAGATTGCTACGAACGGTGTGGGATTGATGGTTCCATATTCCGGAACGCTATAATTGTCGACCAATTTCTGGAAAGGCCGCAGCAGGGGGACGTCCTCGACAGCCACCGGGACCTCTTCGCGCGGCAAGTATTTCGCATCGGTCCACTCGATCACACAAGCTCCGTTGGCAGCAGCTCTGATCACCGATTCCAGCGCAGACGATTCCGATTGGGGTACCCACCCCGAAAAGATCGTCGTATTGCGGGTATGGCTGAAATTCAGGGCAATTTCTCCAAGCAGTTCGTGCAATCGCAAGTCGCACCAAAGCGTCTCCAAGGATTCCATATCCTCTTTGATCCGCAACGTAATCCGTTCCTTGATCTCGGCATTCGCCTTCCCAAGGTTTTCCATTTGCTGTTCAAGTTCCGATCGCAACAACGGTATGGCCATGTGTTGCAACCCACCATCGGGATTTTCCATCCATTGCAACGTTTCGACCAGTGGAGACACTTGCTGTCGGTCACGCTTCAGGGTAAGCAGGACAAAGTCCTTCCAATTCTCAGGTTGAATCAATACGAACGCTTGGTTCGCAAGCCGGGAACGGATCAACGCATCGTTTCCCTTCCCCACTTGACCGATACGTATATCGAGATATTGCAATTTCTCTTCGGTGATATAGCGCAACAACTCGTCGACACGGATGCGTGACTGGCTTAATTGCTTCTGTTGTTCCCTGATTGTCGACAGATCACCCACCACCTTGTCCACCAGAGCCTTGGCCTTTCCGACTTCGAGCGGTTTCATGGTGTCAGGATTGAGTTTTTCCGAGGAAGGTGTTGGCCTACCGGCTTGTATGAATAGGGTTTCCACTCGGGAACGCAGATTCGAATAGGTCCCCGGTTCCTCCTGCTGCTTCTGAACCGACAATCTCGCCGCCTGCTCGGGAGCCAGGCGCGACACTTGGATAAAGTCGAGGACGCCCAGACGGAGCAATTCCTTCTTTACCGTATCGGTGGCTTCGTCGAGTACAACAGCAGTCAACAATTTCATGGGTACAGTGAATACATTCATACCGCAAACTCCCGGATGGCCGGACTATCCCAACCATAATGGATACCATTGATCAAGGATCGGATTATGGCGTCCTGGCGTTCCTCAAGGAAAAAGTAGGTCAAGATGATGCCGAAACTGAAGGGATAGCCCCGGAGCATGGCATGGAATTCCTTCCTTCTGATCCGAAACAGGTACTGCTCGACAACAAGTGTCTGCATTTCCGCTGTACTTTTTCCCGAATCCTGCAATTCCTTTGCCAGATCGGGGAATCGTCTTCCCACCAATTTTTGGGGCGAACGTTCAGCCGGAGGAGTTTCGAGGTACTGGCGGAATTCCTTTGTCTTGGTGATGCCTCCCCCCTCGAGCATGAGGATACGCAACTTGTCGCCAGGCAGACTATACATCCACCCGAACCTCACCAGATTGATGATATTCTTCAAATCGGAATCACGATCGAGGACCGCTTCCACCAATTTCCTGTCATCGCCAGGCAACTGGGCAACCACCGATCTCAGCATGCTGAACCAGGTCCTGTCGAAAGCGGTCTCCAAGGAGAACAGCCCTTCCGTAGCGATTTGGCTTGCGGTGATTGCCGCAGCCGATTGTGCATAGGGAGTCCGTGACAATGCTTCCACAATCTCATCATAGGTCTGTGCATTGGCGATCCGGGCCCAATCGATCGGGGAGACAATCTGCTGCTGGTAGAGATACCCCAGCCGATAATCGATATTCTGGTGTTTGACCGTATTGCTGAACCAAAGTCTGACGACGCTCTTGAGGTTCTCGACCTCCAGCTTCCGGGTCATTGCCATAACGGTTTGCGAATGGACACCGTCGGTAAGTTTCGCCACATCCAGGTGCAAGCGGACATTCCTTGCGAACAACCACGCTTCCAACCTTTGGATATCGGCACTCTGGTCATAGATTTCCATGAGGGGTTCATACGGAGTGTCTTTCAATTGGTTGAACAGTTCGTCCAACGATTGGCACCGGAGCAGATTCTCCAGCCGTTGGTCATCCAACATTCCGCCAATCCGAGAGCGTAGCTTGGCGTTGATGAATGCATATCGGTTCAGCTCACCGACGCTCACAACGGTTTCTCCCCCAGCTGTGTCCTGCAGAGGATTTCCACAAGGGAATCCGCAATGGTTCGGGCACACTCCTGTATGTCCAGATTGTCCGAATCGGATTGTTCCATAGCTGCCTTGGCAGCCTGAATCCGTTCGGCCGATGCCTTCTGGGTCGCCTCGATCGCAACTTCACGTGCTTGCCGTGCAGTTTCGATAGCAAGTCGAACTTCCTTCTCCCCTTCTTCCTGAATCTGGGAGACCAACAAGCGTCCGTTCTGCTGTGCTTCGGTTACAATCTTTTCAGCTTCTGCTTCAACCGAAAAAATCTCATTGATCAGTTCGCTGCGCATAATCCGATTCTATCCCTTTCCGGATTTCATATCAAGCGAACCGGGACTTTTTGCCTATTTCCTTTCCAAACGAAGCGAGCGCAAAGGGACCGTGCAACGGTCACTCTCCCGAGCCAATGCAGGTAACGTAAGGAATATTATCCTTTCATTTTTGCAGTGGCTTCCAACCCGGTTTGGGTGAAATTGCATCCAAGTATGGCTTGATTATTGATCGGAGTCTGGCCAGATTGAACAATTGCTGCTCCTTCTCGCGTGACATCCTTTCCAAAGCTGTCGCTGGCACATCTCCCGGAGATATGAATTCAACAATCGAATCGGTCCTTGTCCGATCCTGGACAGTTACGGAATCCAATACCTGACGCGATGGATAATAGGTGTCCCAGAACTCCATTTCGTCCATCACCTCCAGGATTTCCATCCAGTAGTATCCATTCTCGTCGAGAACTCGTTCCTCCACCTCAGTTCCCATCAAGTCGGCAAAGAGTTCCTGCTCCAAGGCTTCGGAAACTGCACTGGCAACGAAAGTATCGAGGATATATACCTGCGGATCCTTTTCCTTCGGATCCGGTGATATGAAGAACCGGATATCGATCGGAGGATCCTCGTCGGAGGAGCCGGGCAAGAATAGGCTGAACTGGTATTCACCCGCAGCTACCCCACTGAGGAAGAAGAATCCATTCTCGTCGGTGAACAGGTAGAGGGTCTCGTCGAACACCAATTCTTCTTCGCCCGCGTCATCGGCCACCACCCGATACAAGTCTGTCGTATAGCGGGAATATGCGGCGGCAGGGGAACGCAACAGTGTTCCGACAATGGAATAGGTCGCCTCCGACTCTATCCGAACCGCATAGCCTTGTCTCGGTCGCGGGAGGAAATTGTAGATATAGGAACCGCTGCTGTTCAACATCGAATCCCCGATACCATAGACGACCACATTGTTCTGTTGATGTGTGGTGATACCGGTGTACATGCTGACCCCGAACAATGACGGCAAGGCTGACGGTTCGCTGGTCATGGTGCGGGTCACCGCAATGTCTCCGCCCTTCATGGCTCCTGATGGTTTCACCAGAAGGAAGTTGTCCCCGACCGACCGGGTCATACCGAACAATCCTCCGGCATACCCGAACGCGGTATTGAGTGACAAACTCGTTGAAAACCTGGTGAACCGATCGCTGTATTGCTGTCGGACCGACAGACCGTAAGCGGTATCGCTATGGCTATACGATATACTGCCCTGATGGTTCAATGGATCGGTAAAATCTATGCTGCTGAATGAGAATTGCATGTTGTCATTCTGTGAACCGAATGGACGCCAGGAGGCACTCGCGTAGGTTGAAGTCTGGAGGTCTGTCGATGCGGACATGCTCAGGTTGGGTGTGAATGCATAGTTCATGCCGATTTGGCCCCTGACTTGGGGAGTCGAGACCCCTGTCGAGGCATACAGGCTGACCGAGCCGCTTACGGACATGTTTGGGATAAGGGGGATTCCGGTACTGGCGGTCAGGCGCCAATTGGGATTGGAATTGCTCGATAGCCAACTGAGACTCGCCCCAAGCGAATATCTGAAGAATTCGCCTATGCTTCCTGAGTAGGATGTGGTGGCACTCCAAGTCTCCCCTGCTGCAGCTGTCGACGATGCATCCACATTGAGACTGCTGTTGTAATTGCGGGATTCCAATCCAAGAGTAAAATCAAATGATCCGAATGAAGAATCCTCTTGCCCCGCGATCCGATAATTGATCTTGGAGATGACTCCAAGTGCCAAAGGCCTGCTATAACTGACACCGAGGAAGGTATCGAACGAGCCCCAAGGCGATGCGAAAAGGCCGGTCAAACCCATTGTGACTGCAGTGGGACTGAGTGCGAGCGCATAGGAACCGGTTATGGAGTTTGCAAGCCCAAGCTGCTGGTTCACCCGGAAGGTAGTCCTTCCGATATTGTATTCGGGAAAGGTCAAGCTCAACGAGTAGAGCGTATCTCCCTTCGCCAGCAACCGCGAGTCATACCCCAACTGGAAATCAAGTTCCTCGACCAAGGTAGGATTGGCCAACGGAGTAACGACCACCTTCGCCATATTCGCACCCTGGGTGAAGGCGAAGTCACGAAGCTTGTAGATACCGGCCTGAAGTTCCCGACGGTATACGCTGCGTTCATTGATGAACACTTCGACAGTCGATGGTTCCTCAACCACCACCTCGTATTCGAATTGGTGGGTTTTCGGTGTCGCATCACCATAAGCGTAGCGCTTCTCCAACGCAATACCGATACTATCGGTCGAGTACCCCAAGTAATCGTTCACGTTGCCAAAGATCAGCCTTAGGCTCTTCGGCTTGAAATCGTAGAAACCTTGGATGCCTTGGAATGTGATATAATCGTCGGCCGAGGTGGACCATGGATCGCTGAGCGTCTGGTCGTAGGCCCGTCCCGGATGGAATGTGTAAGAGAAATCAAAGGCAACGTCAAACAGCGAAATGGAATTCTGCGCCTGCATGGTGAACAGGGAGCTCGGATTGATCTGCCAATTGTTCGCTTCGTTCAGGTCGACCAAAGAGAACATGGACAGGTTGGTGAACCAGGAGAACCTTGCCGGTTCGATGGGGAGACTTCCACTCATGCTGTAGGAGCTATACCGTGCAATGTTCCCACGGTTGATGGAGAGGATTCTGGTCGGCATCATCCAGGTCGGAAAATTCATATGCAATTCGAATGTCTGGTAATCGTACCAGGTGTCTATACCCTGCTCGTTCAAATACTCCAGGCTGAAAAACTCCAATGTGGTATTGAAGAATTCCTCTTCGAAGGAATCGACCAGCAGGTCGGAGATGATGCTACGGAACTCCAAGACTTCGATCAGCAGGTTTTCCTGGGTGAATGTGACATTTATGTCGGTAAGGTATTCATCGTTCACCAAAAGAGGAACGTAGTAGGTTCCATCCTCGAAGATCGACAGGTCCTCTTCACCAGCGACATAGAATCCAGCCCATGGATCTTCCTCGATTACCGGTTCGTCGAATGTCGGAACGGGTTCTTCAACAACTTCCTGGACCGGTTCAGGTTCTGTTTCTGTTTCTGTTTCTGTTTCTGGGGTTGGGGTTGGGGTTGGGGTTGGGGTTGGGACGACTTCCACCACATCGTCTACGTGCTCAAGTACCGGGATTGGCTCTACGGGTTCTTCCTCTTCAATGTCGACGGGGAAGTCTTCGATCGTTGCGGGTATTTCGAATGGCAGCTCGGCTTCGGCTATGGGTAATGGGACTTCCCCGATGGGAGGAGTCTCAATTTCCACAGTGGCAATCGGTTCTGTTGGAAGTTCTTCGGACCCGGCAATCGTTCGGAACGAGATGACAGCAAGGAGCACGATCATGTATATCAGCAGGATGACCAGGATGCTGATTAATCGCTTCTTTCCTACAGTCATCATGCATCCCGTTCCTTACAAGGTACTATCACTAATTGTTGTATGAGATCTTTGCTGCAAAAACCTTCTCTGCATCGGTAAGATTTGTGGGGAATTGCATATTCTGCGGCCACGCGACTTGGACAGTCACCTTTTTTCCCGCCAATAGATTCAAACCATTGACAAATCCCAATGCCGCTCCTTCATATACCACACTCTGCCTGGTGGCGTTGTTGGTGACCTCAACCTTTGCGCCGTTCAGTATCTGATGCACCGTTCCAGCATTCGTAACGGTCAGGGTCATGACCTGTTGTCCGTCGGCAGTGAGTGTCGGTTTGGCTGAATCGACCTGGACGCGTGCAGTGGTTCTGGTCGGCGAGACGTACAGGCTGGTGGTATACACATAGAGGAAATTGAACATGCTTTGCCCTTCGGTGGCACGGCCTTGTGAATAGGGAATCTGTTCCGCGCGGAGCCTGAAAGAGAGTTCTGTGGGAATCGTCCTTGGGCCCCGGTACTGCACTCTGACAATCTGGGAACTCTGCGGCCGAAGAATCACTTTGCTGGGAACAATGGAGAAGTAAGCTGCGGCACTTTCGTTGAGTTCCCGGCCCGCCGAATCCATATCTCTGGTCAATGCAGAGATTTCCACTGCAATACTATCGTCCGAATCATTTACAATGGTGTAGGTTTTCGTGCTGTTCGCGCCGGTGGGAGCGAACGACTGCTCCAAAGGTGAAAACTGAAATGCAAAGATCGGGGCAACAACACATACCGTCAATAGTATTGTCAGTATAAGTATTCTTTTTTTCATGGAATAAATCATACCACTCAAACGTACTCGGTGCAAAGGTCTTTTCATATCAACAACGTACGATTTCATGCAACACCCCATAATTCAAGTATTTGGCTTGGCTATGTTTTGCCATATTTACCTCATTTTGTCACGTTAGCAGCAACT
>PGXW01000047.1 GCA_002839355.1 Spirochaetae bacterium HGW-Spirochaetae-2 | reverse complement strand
TCCAAAACAATATGCAAGAATTTGCTCTAGATTAGTTTGTGGGAATTCGACCGAGATTAATTGTAGAATTTCACTCCAGAATAATTCGCGAACCAACAGGAGCACCGGATCAGCTCCTCAATGCTGTCGCGCTACCTGAGGCTTTCGGAACAGGATTCCGACGAGTCGCCCTAGGCGGCCCAGCCATTCGTCCGAGTGCCGGTGCCAGGCGGGCACACCCGGAAGCTGATCGTCAGGCATGGGGATCAACTCCCACGCCTATCTGTGCCATGTGCTTTCCCATGCGGGATCGTGCAGGACCGACGCGGACTGGGACGCGCTACTGCCCGGCAGGGCCGACCTGTCCGACATGGGCCGCTACTATGCGATGCTCCAAAACGCCAAGGCCGATCCCAACAGAACCACTCCCTATATCGTCTGAGGCAAGAAGCGCCGGCACACTGATCCCGCATCCAATGTTGTGGCGCAGTACCCAAGCACGCTTTGCTGCGTTTTGGGAGATCCACTACTATATATGGTGTGGGAATTGGATGTCTGGCATGCCGCGCTTCTTTTGTTCATCACCCATTCAGTATACTTCGTTGCTCATGATGTGCATATTTCCTGCGAGTTGACGCTTTCTTTTCAGTTCCTGGATCCGATGACATGCTCCCTGTGAAGCAATTCCAATATCTGGATAAAGGTCGTTTCTCTCTCCAAACCGTTTAAGAATAGATATATCCATTCCTCTATTTCAGCCTTCGGCAAAACACCATTGACAAGTGTTTTAAATTTCGCGATTAGTTCGAGCTTTGTAGCGGGTTGGGTCGGATTCCAGGGAAGTCCTCCTATAAGGGTATCTCTTCCCCCATCGTTGAAATATACATCAAGGCGTACAGAAAAGCTGTTTGGAAAAGCCAGATTGAGTTCAGCATCGGTAAAAATCGAGATTCTGCCCGAGGCTTCCCCTACTGCCATGGAGGTGCGGAATTCAGTATCGAAAGCGGAAAGACCGACCTCGCCGGTCAACAACATGGCTCCCAAAGTAAAAGGAATACTATATTGTGCTTTTATTTTGTCATTGTAAGGAAGCTTCGTATCATATAGGTGTATGAATTCTGGTCCCGCCACTGTGATGGATTCGATAGTCCTGCCACTATTGCGAACCATGATCCTATGGAGTACATCCAGTGGTGCATGCAGCCAACGACAACAAGGATACGGCTTAAAATAGCTTTCCATCAACATGTACTTAGTTCCAAGAGATTTCAGAGCCGAGGCTTTCAGTTCCTCTGTCAACGGTTCTTTGCCATAGGCCATCCCGAGGCCATTGTCCGATTCAAATGTATCGCTATCGCCATATAATCCCATTTCGGCGAATTCCATCATTTTCATACCCATGGTATTGGGCCAACCAGAGTACATGTTTTTTATAGAAGCTCCACTGACTGCGGTGCTGTAGGGGCCTATAGGTGATAAACATCCATTCGCCAGTCCACCTTCGATAATCCCAGCTGAATAGCCGGAGACTTTCGCCACACCACCGGCAGCGGCGAATGCTCCCATCGCACAAGGGAAATGGATTTTATGGGCAAGCAGATTCGGCGCATACAAACGGCTTATACGAGTCCCCACCTCATAGGCGCAAACTATCCCCAAAATCACATCCTTACCGGATTTTCCCAACCGTTCGGCAGTCGCAATCACAGCGGGAATGGAAGAGCTTCCCCAATGTCCACCTAGTGATACTCCATCATCGAATTCAAGAGAATACGCCAAGAATCCCTCAACCATCGCGGCTTCAGAAGCAGGAATCTTATGGCTTGTTCCCCAGAGGATTGCTTGGGCAGGATCGCGGTGCTGTCCAGCATAGTTCAGGATCGCTCTGCAGTCCTTTTGTCCCAAAGCTCCGAAATAACAACCTATCAGATCAAATACCGCGTCATTGGCTTTGGATATCACTTCTATGGGTAAATCCTCAAACTTTAGATCCGCGACGAATTCCGACAATTGCAACAATAAAGTCCTAGACACTTGTCACTCCTCTATGAATTCAAATGACGCACCGACGGCATTCATGGTTTTGTAGAATTCCGGAAAAGAAACCGCGCAGCATTCGGCATCCTTAATCACTATGTGCTCATCCTTACCCAAAGCCATACCACAGACTGCAAGTGCCATGGCAATCCGATGATCGTCATAACTGTCCACGATGGCTCCGTGGAGAGGTTTGCCTCCATGGATTTCCATGAAGTCAGGACCTTCGACGACTTCGGCTCCTAGTTTTTCAAGTTCGGTACGCATAAGGGTTATCCTGTCCGATTCCTTCAGACGGCAAACGCCGATATCCGTAAAGCGGGAGGTTCCTTCAGCAAAGGCCGCCACAACAGATAGCATGGGAAGAGCGTCGGGAAAATTCCCGCAATCCACTGAGACTCCATGCAATTTCGCACCACCTCTTACAATTAGGCATTCTAGTTCCTTGTCCAATGTGATGTCAGCCCCCATATCCTGTAATACAGAGACAATCGCCTCATCACCTTGGCTTCCTGTACAATCGATATGGTCGATCCTCAGGGTTGATCCGGTCAGTATGGCGGCCGCTAGAGGAAAAGCGACTCCTTCCCAATCTGAAGGTATCGACCGATTGATGGAAGGGAAGACATTGGTGCCTTCAACTTCGAGCCACGACAGGTTTCTCTTATCATAGGATACCTTGACCCCCACAGAGACCAACCAATCAATTGTCATCTTCACAAAGGGAATTTCCTTGGGATTGATCGGTTCGATACGGGTTTTACCCTCAGTCAAAGCACCTGCGAGCAGCAATCCACTTACATGCTGAGATAATTTCCCATCCATCCGGGTCGTTCCCGGACGGATGGGGCCTTTGACAATCAAGGGAGGGGCATCAACACGTTCTCTCGTAGTGAATGCCTGGGCGCCCAGCTGCCGCAACCCGAGTAATTCCTGCTCAATCGGTCGCGTGCAGATCGACTTGTCTCCAGTGATGACAGTATATCCGGGAATGGTTCCCGCCAAACCTGTCACAAAACATAACAGAGTGCCGCTATTGCCAACATCTACGACAAAACCAGGAATCTTCCATCGCGGTCCTATCCCGTTTACTATCCATTCATTGTCACCTTTTCGGACTTTTGCCCCGAAATCAGCGATTACCTTCAGTGCTGATAGGCAATCAGCGCTTGGAAGTGGATTCACAATATGTGATTCCCCGGTTGACAAGGCGGCAAAAATGCAGGCACGTATAGTATGGCTCTTTGAGCCAGGAACCGACATGGAGCCTGAAATGGTGGTTTTATTTGTTTTAATTTTCATATATCCCCTTGTTTATTCCCCAACGAAGCGAGCGGAGGGGAAGCATCTTGATGTTTCCAATCCCGAGCGAGTGTCGGGAAAGCAAGGTGAAATACCCCCGCCCCTCGGGGCGGAAAAGGAGGCAACGCCTCCGTTTTCCAGGGCTTGCCCTGGGGTATTGATACCTTTCATTTTCTAAAAAGGTTTGTAAGGAAATTCTTCACTATTTTGGAATTCGAAACCAATGAAAAAACAGTCATAAGCATGAGAATGACAGTGATTGGATGGAAGAACATATCCGCTATTGGGTTGGGAGTGCCTATAGCCAAAGAGGCCGCTCTTCTAAAATTGTTATCCATCAAAGAACCAAGCACCATACCCAAAACCATGGCCGCAGGTGAGTAATTGTTCTTTTTCATATAGTAGCCGACCACTCCAAACACTATCATGATGGCTATTTCGTACAGGCTGTTTGAGTTAGCATACGCACCAACCACACACAGCACAAGAATTACCGGAAATAGTACTTTTCGTTGAATTTTGACGACTTTTGCCAGAATCGGAGCGGTTGAATATCCTAACAGCAACAGGAAAGCACAGCCGATCAGCCCTCCCGCCACAATAATCGAGAATAGTTCGGGTGTCTCAGTGAACAAAAGCGGTCCAGGAATCAAACCATGAATGTAGAAAACCGAAAGGATGATCATAGTGACCGAATCTCCTGGTATTCCTAGGGCAAGCATTGGTATGAGTGCCCCGCCGATAACCGCATTGTTAGCCGATTCACTTGCCGCGATACCTTCGACAGCACCTTCTCCAAATGGTACCACATTGTTCTTCACCGATCTCTTTGCATTCCCATATGACAACAACGAGGCTACCGGAGCTCCCGCACCGGGAAGGATACCCACAAGAATTCCGATTATGGATCCCTTGAGTCCAACAACCCAGCATTTCATAATCTCAGACAGGCTGAATTCTGTTTTCTCAATCTTCAGGATGTCAGCCTTTTTCACATCGACACTCAGTTGTTCGAGTATCTCAGATAAACCGAATAAGCCGATCAAAGCCGGGATGGTTGGGACTCCCATGACCAAGTATGGATTCCCGAAAGTGAAACGGGGAATACCCATGATGGGGTCAATACCAACGCAACTGACCAATACCCCCAAAGTGGCGCAAATCAAACCTTTGATAAAGTCTTTGGAGGCGATTGAACCTACTGTCGCCAGACCGAATACCGACAATAGGAAATAGTCCATCGGGGAGAATCGCAAGGCGATTCTCGACATTGGCTTGGCAATCAGCATCAGTGCGAGAAGACCCATGATACTACCGATGAAGGAATAGATAACCGCTGTGAGAATAGCTTTCTTGGCCTGTCCCTTTTTTGCCATCGGATAGCCGTCCAAAGAGGTGGCGACAGCGGCGGGAGCGCCAGGTATGTTCATGAGTATCGCAGTGATCGCTCCTGCGAAACAAGCCATCACATACACCCCCATGACCATCGCAATCGCCTGATTGGTCCCCCAGGTAAATGAAATCGACACTACCAATGCCACGCCGGTAACCGCGGAAAGTCCTGGCAAAGCGCCTACCAGTAAACCCAGAATGGACCCCAAACCCACATAGAGGATAAATTGGGGATTTACACACGAAAATATATTTGCAAACATCGAGTTCACCTTGACCCTTATGGCAGATAGACCTTCAAACCTATTTCAAAAACAAGGAAAATCAGGAAAGCAACAGTACCCGGGGTCAGTACCAACATCCACCATCTTCTTTCCCCCAATAGATACATAACAGAACATACATATACAAAAGTCGCGATGATGAAACCGGCATATGATAACAGTACCAGGTATATTACCGTCGCAAATATTAAAAAACCACTGCGTATCAACATCTTCTTTGTGGTTACAGTTCCATGTATTTCTTTGGCATTGTCTCCATCACCATCGATCTTTGCTTTTCTGAGTTCACGTACCAGCATCAACGCTGATAGAAATACTAGAATTCCACCCAGGAATGAGGGAAATAAGCCGGGGGCCAATACCTTTTCTCCAAAGTTGTCCAGCAATAAAGATCCGATAATCGTGGCGATTCCGAGCAGCATCAACACAATGCTCTCGAAGACTACCTTTCTGTTTCTCATAACAACTCCAAATAAACCACGATGGCCAATGCCCATGGCCATCGCTTGATTGATACATAGTTTCCAAACAACGGACAGGCTATTTTTTTCTTTCAATACCAAACTTTTGAGGACTGTACTTGGTTACACCGGCATCGAACAGCAACCAGTTGACTACACTCTGCCAATTTTTCCAGTAGGCATTCACACCGTCACCTTTGAATTCGTACAAAGTATTATAGGACTTGCGAGTTGAAAGGAAATCCAACCAGGCAGGGTTGATGATGGCTTTTTCACTCGCTGCAATGACACTATCGACAATCAGGGGATCGGTCCCCTTTGGAACCAGTACGCAATAAGGGAATCCCAATGGAAGATAATTTTTCGCTTCAGGGAGAACTTCGGTGAAAGCTGGAACATCTGGGAAAGCTTGGTTCCGTTTATCGCTGAACACTGCAAGAGGCACCAGATCACCTGACTTGATATACCCAAGCGTTGTGGCCGCATTGGCGAATGTGAAATCCACCTGCCCTCCCATGACAGCTGTCAATCCCGCCGCACCACCACCAAAAGGAGTCATGGAAGTCTCAAGCCCCATTGCTTTGAAAAGCAATCCCTGGATATGTCCAGAAGCTCCCGGTGACGAATAGGCCATCTTGATTTTATTGGGATTCGTTTTGATCGCCGTGATCAGATCTTCAATCGTCTTGTACGCGGAGCCACCTTTCGTTACAATAACTTTTGTATCCTCAGCCATCATCATGATGCCTTCGAAACTTTCAAACGCGATATCACTGATACCCATGATTTGGAAGGTTCCTGGGGTTTCCGCTGAGAATAGAATGTTATAACCATCATTCGCCTGTTGTGAGGCATACAGGGTTCCCACTGAACCGGAAGCTCCTGGTTTGTTTATCACAACGACCGGCTTACCAGTGACATTCTGCAAAGCCTGCGCATATGCCCTAGCGGCAAGATCGGTGCCATCACCGGGATTCCAAGGAACAATCAGATTGATTGATTTGGCCGGCCAAGCAACTTTCTCAGCGGTTTCCTTACTTCCCTCTGCGAAAACCATTCCGCACATAAGACAAACAAAAACCAGCAGAATGGTAATGTTTCTTTTCATAGATTTCTCCTTTGCACCAACGAAAGCAACTGTATTTCATTCTTAGTGCGATTACAAGATTAAAGTCCATTTTTATGCTTGTCAAGAAAATTTTTTCATTAAAATCAAATTTTTTCAAATTACTTAAATATATGTTATTTATTTTTATATTATATAATATTATAAAAAATTTTTCATCTGCAAAAATAATTGTATTGACTTAGAACATGATGGCAATTATTATGTGTTCATATCGAATCTATTGCTGTATATTTGCTATTTACTGTAATTATTTTCAACTTGGAGCTGTCAAAGATGGAAAAGAAATCCTTCGCCAATGGCATAACCTATGCTTTTCTTGTGCTCGCCTACTTTTTCTCATATTTTTTCAGGGTTTCCACATCGGTCGTCCTTCCCCAGATTCAAATCGCCTGGGGCCTGAGCGCAGCGCTTGTTGGCTTCATCTCCAGTATGTACTTCTATACGTATGCGATTATGCAACCACTTTGCGGGGTATTGAATGATAAAATCGGTCCTTCGAGGATCGTGGGTTCCGGTTTGATACTGACAAGTCTGGGAGCTCTAGTTTTTGGTCTGGGATCATCGGTCCCGGCTCTTATTATAGGAAGAATACTGATGGGGATTGGCTTATCACCGATGCTCAGCGGTTTATTGGTATTCCAGAGTTCAAGTTTTTCCCCAAGCAAGTATACATTCTATTCTGGCTTATCGATGATGATCGGCAACATGGGAGCGGTCTTTTCCGTGGCGCCGCTTTCCATGGCATTAGACATGTGGGGCATGTCCAGAATTTTTACTGTTCTCAGCACCATAACAATCATCATGTCCGTTGTTTTAATCACTATCGGCAAAAAAAACCGAACAAGTACTACCGATACATTGAGATCCATGCTAGGCAAACGGTTCACATTGGCATGGAGTGTGGTTAAAAGTTCTCTTGAACTACGGAAAATCTGCATTGTCTGGATGATTTCTTTTGGTTCGTTGATGGCTTTCCAAGGACTATGGGCGGTCTCCTGGTTTAAAACCGCTTACCCAACAACCATGGTCTCCAGCCTAGCTGCCACCATGGTAGGAATAGGCGTGATGGCTGGAAATCTTATAGGCGGGTATATTGGGAAAAGCGGGAATAAAAGACATAGAATCATCAACATCTGCACCAACACACTATTTCTGCTGTGGATTCTATTACTAGGCTGCTTCGTTTTCAAGCTTCCAATCGCAACAACCATGGCAGTATCCACAGTGCTGGGAATCATCAATGGCATATCCTTTGTGCAATTCACCGCGGCTATCAACGAAATCGCGCCTGCCGGACAAGGCGGGGCAGTATTCGGAATCACCAACTTCTTTGTATTCACCTGTGTCATCATCTATCAATGGGGAACTGGGGTTGTGGTGGAAACCTTGCAGCAACGTCTCACTCTGGAGCAGTCCTTCAATATTACATTCACAATTGTGACGATACTGCTTATAATTCCCTGTATCATCAGCCACAATATGAAAGAATTAAAAAAGGTCGGCGTGAACGCTTGAAAACATACCGGAAAAACCTCACTACTTTTTCAGAGCGGTGCTTCCCCTTGGAACAATATTCACCGAATATACAATATTCTCCACCACTTCGTGATGTCTCATCCTATGGATCAAATCGGAAGCGCTCATACCCATTTTTTTGGAGGGCTGCTCAACGCTTGTCAATTGCGGGTCCGTGAAACGAGCCAGCTCGCTATTGTCCCATCCCATAACGGAAATGTTGTTGGGTATCGAGAATCCATGGGATTTCAACGTATCGACAACTCCAGAGGCCATGGTATCTGAAGTTGTCACAACACCATCAATCACCGGGACTTTTCCGATGAGATCGGCTATTGCGTTTTTTCCACCTTCAAAACTCCAGGGACAGATGGTCGCCAGTTCCGGTTCATAAGGTATCGAGAATTCTTCAAGCGCCCTTAGATACCCTTTGAACCGATCAAGAGAGGCAAAACCACCAATCTTGGATTCATCCTGGACCAATTCGCGCATATTGCACAGATCGAAGGGATTCTCCCAAGTACCGGCGATGAAAGCGATCTTTCTGTGGCCAAGATTCAATAGATATTTGGTCGCTAGATAGCCTGCGGTAATATTGTCCACATACACGTGTGGACGGTTCTTAAGCACATTCCGTCTGGCTGCGACCACAACCGGAATACCATCGAACAGCGCAATCTCATCCGGAACCGATCCTGCCCAGGAGGCAACCGGGATATAGATCAATCCATCGATGTGGATCCTTGAAAATATGCTCAAATGCCCACGTTCTATCAAACCACTGCTATCGGAGGAAGCGAGGAGAATCACCTGGTTATTGTTGCGAGCAGACTCCATTGCTCCCGCGACAATGGTTGAAATATAATTGTGACGGATATCAGGCACAATCATACCCACAATGGAAGGAGAAGAAGCGGTGCAAAGCTCGATCTTCGCATTGTTCAGCCTGGAAAAACCCCTCTTTTGGAGTACCAGATCAATGCTTCTTGCCGTATCGTCCGTAACTTTCACGCCATTCATAAACCGTGAGACAGTTGCTATTGAGACTCCTGAATCCTGAGCGATGTCTTTCAAACGCAGCTGATTGTTTTTTTTCATTATCCAATCCTACTGAAAAATTTTACATCAGTGATAATATGGCTAAATCCAGTATATTTCAATAGTGGACGGTATATACAGCATCCAAAAGATTATCTATGGTCCATTAACACCTAGTTTCCCGACTTCCGGTACCAGGAAGGAAATCCTCGTTCAGCCCGAAAGCCGGGCTTCCAGGCTGTTTGCGTTGGGTTATGTGGAAGCGTGGTGCCAGGAAGGATTTCCACTCGTTTGATCCGTGGTATGAAATGATCGATCATGCCATGGTTTACAGCAAGGAGGATGTCAGGTTCACATTCAAGAACGGGGTGGATATCTAAAAATTGCACCTTCGCTGGCAGAGGACGCAAAAGATGCAAACTTCCTTAGTACTGGTGAAGACGTATCCAGTTTCGGGCTCCTCCAGTCTCTTTTTCGAATATCAAGATCTTCCTGGGAAACAACGAAGGTAATTCTTCTTGAAGGTATGTCAATCTCAATAATATCCCCGTCCCTTACAAATGCAATTGGACCTCCTTCTGAAGCTTCAGGTGAGATATGACCCACAAAACATCCGTTATTTGAACCGGAGAAACGTCCGTCGGTAATTACAGCTACAGATTTACCCAAACCAGCGCCAACAAGTAATTTCATTGTTCTTGCCATCTCTCTCATGCCAGGCCCCCCTTTTGGACCTTCATATCGGATAACGAGGACTGTCCCAGGATCAATCTGGTTTTTAAGAACCGCTTCGTTGGCCTCCTCTTCCGAGTCGAATACTTTTGCAGGTCCATAAAAGCGCATCATTGTTTCATCGATGGCAGCTGGTTTTGTTACTGCAGATTCTGGAGCCAAATTCCCCCATAGAACGGCAGTTCCACCCATGGAGGCATATGGCTTTTCCAAATTACGGATAACAGATGAATCGATCGAGCCATCGATATCTCGATATATCTTCTCGATGGAGTTACCTGTTATTGTCAATGCTTCTCCATGAAGAATCGGAAGCAGATGATTCATTACAGCTGGAACACCTCCCGCAGCATCAAAATCATAAATATTCCTATCACTAGCCGGATACATTTTTGCCAGAATTGGTGTTTCTTGTGAAAGTCGATCAATATCATGAATTGTGAAAGGAATTGACCCGGCATGGGCTATCGCCAATGTGTGTAATACCAAATTTGTTGAGCCTCCGATGGCAAGATTCAACCTGAAGGCATTCTCAAGACTCTGTTTTGTAATTATCTGTTTCGCATGAATAGTATTCCTGACCATCTCCATGACGGCCTTTCCAGTATCATGTGCTATTCTATACCGATGTGCATGAACAGCGGGAACCAGTGCACTTCCTGGTAAGGACATACCAAGCGCCTCGGTAAAACAAGCCATGGAATTGGCTGTCCCTAAAAATGAACAGGATCCAACTCCAGGACAACTCTGATCTTCAAGTTCATAATAGACCCTTTCATCGATCAGCTTACGTTCGAGCATCGAATAAGCTTCGGCAACAGAGGAGTTGTCACTCTTTCTGCCATCGAAACATACTCCACTTAGCATCGGTCCCCCGGTAACCATTGCGACAGGAATTTCCAATCGAGCAGCAGCCATAAGCATCCCTGGGACAATTTTGTCGCATCCACCAATGAGCACCAATCCATCCAGATGGTTGCCCTCCACCATACATTCAATGCTATCAGCAATAATCTCTCTGCTTGGTAGCATATATTTCATGCCTACATGACCGTTTGCGATTCCATCACAAGCCCCGATAACCCCAAACTCCAAGGGGTACCCGCCATTTTGCAATATCCCGTATTTCACCTGCTCACAGAGGTTTCGAAAATGTTTGTGTCCTGGAACCAAATCACTGTAGGCATTGGCGATTCCAATCATTGGGAGATCTATATCATGATCAGTCATACCCATGGACTTGTATAGACTTCGGATAACGGACCAAGTCGGCTTTGATAAAATTTCCTGACTACGATGCATTATTTCGCTCCTTGAAAGTATCCAACTAGAACAGAAAAATCCGGAAGATTTCCATCCTCATCAAAAGTGAATTCCAATGGTCCATCCAAATCTTCATCTGGAATCATTTCTGGTGAATTCGTGAGTATATACTGTAATTCACTGGTATTGCGTATCCATATGATCTTTGGGTATTCGGTATCAGTGAAACCGGTTAAACGTAATATAGCAGCCCACGCTTCCTCATCCGACGCATAGGTAATAGGAATCTTCACAGAATTTGGGGATAAGGAAGTCTCTGCATTGACATATGAAACAGGAAAGTCAACTTTCTCAAGCAACTTCTTATGAATTACATCAGCAAGACCCATCCCAACTGCATTACCTCCACTGCCATCAGCCATGCTTCTGGCATACACGATTCTTGTTTTGAAAGTAAAAACATCCCGTTTCAATCCTATGATATTGGTATCCATCCCGCTGCCACTTACACCTTTTCCAATCTCATCAACGATAAGGACATCCGAGGCGGAAAGTGGAATTGAAGGCATGAATTCGATAGCCTTCAGCAGCAATCGTGGTTCTTCAACTAAAAATTGACTCGGTTTGAGCACGGCAATATCAGCTACATTATTCTCCCCATTTTCAATCATAGCAACCCCTGCAAGTATGGGAACATTTGCAATGATCTCTTCCAAGAGAAGAGGAATCGCGTGAGTGAATCCATAGCTATCAAATAGTCTATGGTAGGCAGAAGCTCCTTTTGCTTTCCCCAAACCGATACAACACATTTTGCACAACCCACTTTGGATTGGGCCAGGAAAAGATGTATGTGGTTTGATACGATTTATCAAGATAATCCCATCTGCTTGTAATGCATGCCTGTCGACATAGAGGGAAGACAATCCGTGCTTTATTAAAATCTCATTCTGGATTGGCATGGTTTCGGGTTCCACTTCAGAAATAATGGGAACTTTCATAGTCTCTTCAGTTATTCCATATGATGAAAGAATATCACGCTGACCCTTTGAACTTGCACCCCCATGACTCCCCATTGCAGGAACAATAAACGGCTTTCCTCCAAATGCTCGTATTGAGTGAATTAAGTGAGACAAGACTTGGGCTTGTTGTTTTATGTGCCGACTACCAACACATAGACATATCCGTTTTCCTTGCAACTCGACAGTCGAAAATACTTTTTGCATCAATGGAGGAACTTCACAATCGATATCCAATGAATGTGTTTTCAATGCAGAATTTTTCAAAAGGAATAATGACGGAAGTGACTTCTTCATGGTTCTAACACCGTTTCAATGCATGACTGTTGAGTACACTTGGTGGGCATTTCCCTTTTGCACCTTCTATCGCAATTTCTGTTGCTTTCCTCCGGACATCCTTTTCAGAAGTCAAGGAACACCAAGCACAATGGGGTGTTATCAACACATCAGTTCTATTTAAGAAATATTGAGCTAGATCAGAATCGAAATCAGGGGGCTCAGGCCAAAAAGTATCTGCTCCATAGAAGAGAATATGTCTCTGGTTCAATCCCTCCACAACCGCTTGGGGATCGACTACATCTGCTCGAGAAGTATTCACAAGTATTCCACCTTTAAGTTTGGAAATCAACTCAGCATTGATGATGTATTTGGTTCCTGCAGTGAGTGGAGTATGGATTGAAATTACCGTGCACCGCTCAAAGAGTTCTCCGAGCGTTTGGACCTTGGTTGAAATGTCATCATCATACTGTCTAATGTAAGGATCATAGAAGCATACTTCCTTGAAGAGAGGTTGTGCATATCGAGCAAGCATTTTTGAAATTCGCCCATAACTGACCAATCCAATTGAAATTTCTGAAGGACGGTAGATTATCTTATCATTTGGTTTACTTATCCATACACTTTCATGAAATTTCCGATCAAAAAATGGAGCTTGCTTAAGACCATTCATGATAAGCATAAGAGCATGACTCGCGACCTCCTCCAAACAATAATCAGGAACGTTTGCAACCATCACCTGATGTTCACTGGCGGCTTGAACATCAATATTATCAACACCAATACCATATTTAACTACAATTTTTAAATTTGGTAATGATTCAAGTACATTCCTCGTTATTTTTGAATAAGAAACAAGAAACGCATCTGCATCCTTTCCACAGTTAATAAGATCTTCTTCGTTATGGCAAAATGTCGTATCCAATTCACATCCATACCGCTTGCAGACAGCTCGTTCCTGCTCGTCTGAGGTGTGAAGCATATCTGTGATTAAAATTTTCATGTGCCTTATCCTTTTACTGATCCCATTGTCAGTCCTGTTACGATGTGTTTTGAAGCGAACATGTAAACAATCATGATTGGTAAAGCACAGATTACTGCCCCTGCAGAAAGGGAACCCCATGGAATGATGTCTGCTACAAGCATTGAAGAAAGAGCAACTGTAATCGTTCTCTGGTATTTATCATTAATTACAACAAGTGCATATATATATTCCGACCAACAAAGCGTAAATGAAAAGATAAGTGTAGAAACCAAAGAAGGCTTTGCAATCGGAAATATGATTTTCCAAATGATTTGCCTTCGAGTTGCACCATCAACCTCAGCAGCTTCCTCCAATTCCCTTGGTGTTCCTTGGAAATATGTAATCAACACCCATGTAGCATACGGGATTGTTATGGTTGGATATACCAGCATCAATCCCCATATGGAATTTAGAAGTCCTATTCTTGCTAAAAGCAGATAAATTGGAATGAAAAGGATCGTTCTAGGAATCAAGTATGCCATGAGAAATAATTGCGGCATAATTTCTTTCCCAGGAAATTTCATCCTCGAGACAGCATACGCACAATAGAGCGATATCACTATCGTAGACACGGCTACTGTAGAAGAAACAATAATACTATTGATTAAGGCGGGGCCAAAACTGTATCGTGTAAATAGATCAACATAATTTGACCATAGCAATTGATCTGGAATGAGTTTTGGTATGAGATTATAAACTTCTTGGAATGACTTGAATGAAGTTATCGACATCCAATAAATTGGGAACATTGTCCCAAGCAAGAAGATTGCAATAGTGAATTTCCATACGATATTTCGATTCTTTTTCATAGCAATCCCCTATTTCTTGAAAATCTGTTTCATAATTACAACAAGAAGTATGATTGAGAAAGGAAGTATACTCATCGATATTGCAACACCCCGCGCCAATTGTAGATTTTGGAAGGCCGTAATATAACTCAAGGTTGAGAATACATGAGTCGAATTCGCAGGACCTCCACGAGTCATCAACCAGATAACCGAGAAATCACCAAGCGTCCAAATTGTTGAAATAAGAGTTACCAGCAACACAACTCCCATTGTTTGTGGAAGCGTAATAAATCGAAACTTCTGGAAACTGTTTGCACCTTCAATATCACCGACTTCATATAATTCATTGGGAATAGCCTGGAGTGCAGCAAGAATACTGATTCCGAAAAATGGTGTTCCTCTCCATACATTTACCATCATAACAGACCATCTTGCCAGATTTGGGTCACCCAACCAACCAATCGGTGAATCTATGATATTACTAATCATCAGAAGATGGTTTATGATTCCTCCCACATCCCCTAGCATCCATCTCCAAGAGAGTACTGATGTCAATGTTGGCAATGCCCATGGGAGGAACATTAAAGCTCTGATTACGGCTCTACCTCTAATAGGTTTATTCAACGCTATTGCCATCACAAATCCGAGAACAAGTTTGATCGCAACAGTTAAGAATGCATAGATGGCAGTAAACCACATGGCACCCCGATATGAACCATTGCCAAGTAATCGGATGTAATTGCCCAAGCCGATGAACTTTGAATTACCACCTATAGTCTTGTTTGTTGTTGAGACCCCCAATGACCATATTGTTGTAATACCCTGAAAGACAAGGAGATACAAAGTCGTCAATAATAGGATTATCAATGGCAGATATTCCCAAGAGAAAAAGCGTACTTTTACGGAGGATGTCTTGATTCCCTTCATATTAACTCCAAGTGGATTGTGGCTCTATTTACAAAATTCATGGAGATATAGCGGGAGGGGTTGTCCCCCTCCCGTCAGACATATATTGTGCCTATTCAATCAACTCTTTTGCTTCTTCTACAAATGTCTTGATTGCCTGATCAAGAGGTACTTTCGCAGCAATGATCGATTCAAACATGGTATTGATCAACCTCATGTTATAAATCTTTCCTGCATTCGGGGTATAATCACCCTTGTATCCGAGGTATCTGAACGTCTCCATTGAATCCATGAAAGGCCTGAAATATTCATTATCCCAGATTGGAGAATTCGCAAGATCTTCGTATACTGGCAATCCAAGAGGAGCGCCTGCTTCAATCCACTTGGCATACCATGTAGGTTCATAGAGGTATTCCATCAGGGCAACCGCAAGATCCTTGTTCTTTGCATTCTTGAAGATACCCATATTGTTGGCGATACCGACTGTGAACTGACCTGCAGGACCACCAGGCAACAATGCCAAACCAGTTTTCGCCTTCAGATCAGGATTTGATCCCAATGCATTGACAATGCTTCCTGTATTGAAGGTCATTGCAACCTGACCGCTGATGTACGCCGAATTATTACCTCCATCATTCCAGCCGATAGCAGTAGGAGGAGTAAGTCCTTCCCGGAACAAGCTGATGATATAATCGAAAGCCGCACGATTCTCTGGTGTATCGAACATAAGATTCTTATTTGTATCGAATATCGATCCACCATGGGCGAACATCATTGAACGAGTTAGAAATTCAGCATCAGAGTTACCGGCACCATAACCCAATCCCGCACCATAGATGCCTTTAGAAGGGTTCGTAACAGCTTTCGAAATATCCTTGAATTCAGCCCAAGTTTTCGGAGGTCCTTGATAACCAGCTGCACTCAACAAATCTTTTCTGTAATACAGACAAGTTCCTTCACCCCAAACCGGGAAAGCATAGGTCTTTCCATCAAATGTTACTGCTGCTTTGGAGCTCGGATAAATCTTACCATACTTTGCCTCAACGTTCTTCAAGACATCAGTTACATCCATCAGCAAGCCTTGCTGATAAAATTGACCTACTTCTTGATAACCGAAGTAACATAAGTCAGGCAACACATTGGACTGAATCGCTGCAGTCCACTTTGGGAAGAAATCTTCATACGCAATCAATTCAATAACAACATCCACATTATTGTTTTGGGCGAATTCACGAACTCGTTTTTCAAATTCAATATTCTGATTTTCAACGAATTGCTTTTTCATCCAAACCGTCAGCACGGGCTTCCTTGCACTCTCCGTCTGTCCCTGAGCGGACAGAATTCCTACACTAAGCGTCACCAGCATTAAGAGAGCCACTATAAATACTCTTGCCTGTTTCATGTACTACCTCCTTTGTAGTTGCATGTGATACTTATCCCTGTAGTAACAGGGGATAATTTTGATTCAAGCGTTCCGACCACTGTTCCAAGGTATTAAGAAATGCATGTTTCTCATCCGAAGTCATATTTCTCAGAGGGGGCTTGACGATACTTTCCGGAAGACCTCGTAAAGCGAGTGCTGCCTTGAACATCGAGAGATTGCCACCATGTTTCATGATGCAACCCAATTCATACGCATATGTTTCAAGTTTCATCGCTTCTGAAATACTTCCTGCTTTGAACAAACGATAGATTTCCGAAAAAAGTGTTGGGTATACCGAGGAAAGTCCTGAAATGGTACCCACAGCTCCTACAATCATGGATTCAACCATCTGAACATCAGCACCTATAAGAACCTCAATACCTTCGAGCGCAACATATTCTTTCAACCTATTGAAATCACTGAAACTATACTTCACTCCCAAGAGATTTGAATATTTCGCCTTAAGATCTCTGATTGAGGAAGGTTTTAGATCATTTCCACTCAATTGAGGAATGTTGTAGACATATAAAGGGAACGATGAAGAAACCTGTGAAAAAACTCTGTCATAAAACTCAAACAACGCTTGATCATCGAGTTTATAATACCATGGCGTCACCACTCCAGCACCATCGGCACCAATGGCTTGTGCATGCTGAATGAGCTCAACTGTATCCTCAACTCTTGCAGCTCCTGCATGAATATATACGACTGCATCGGACTTAACGTCATTTCTTGTCTTTACAACAGTCTCTGCAATGAGTTTCCTTTCGTTTATTGAGAGATACAACATCTCACCGGTAGTTCCACAGGGATAGAGCCCATCAACCTTACCTGCAAGGATATGCTTGATCAATGATTCCATCCAATCTTTTCTTACAGTGAGATTCGAATCAATCATTGTAGGAACCGCAGTAACAACTCCAGCTAATTTCTTCATGCGATTGTCCGTCCTTTTCTTTACGGGTAGTATAAAATGACATATCACACATGTCAACTATTTTTTAAAGTATTGACACGTGGCATGTATAAGGGCATTATCAAATTATGTTTGAACATGTAACCCCAGTTGAGAGATTGAGCCGAACGGATCATATTGCCCGTGAATTAGAGCGAGTTGTGCTTAGCGATTCGATGAAAGATGGAGACCGTCTTCCATCTCAAAATGAAATGGCAGAGCAATTCAACGTTGGTACACGAACGGTGAGGGAAGCTCTAAAAAACTTAGAGACAAAAGGATTGGTTTCCATCCAGCAAGGACGTGGCATCTTTGCCAAGAAACAAGGACTTGATTTTTATTTCGAGTCCATTACTAATACATTCAGTTTAGAACTCTCATACAATAAATCCATTCTATTGGATCTGACTAAAACAAGAGAGCTTATCGAAATTTTCGCAATCTCCCAATATATTGCCAACCCAAATCTTGAAATTGTTGATGAATTGGAGACTGTTATTTCGGAGATGGAAGCGGTTAGAAAGGCATCAACCTTGGACCAATATCGGAAACTTGATATCAAATTCCACCAGACACTGGTATCCGCGACGGGTAATACAGTTATAACTTATCTTTATAAACATTTGACCAATCTTATGTTATTTAGTATCGCCAAGACAGAAAAGCTTTATAATTTTCAGGGTTTCTCTGAACATAAAGAACTGATAGCCGCAATGAAAGCTCTTGATGGTGCCCGTGCAACCCAGTTGATCAAAATACATCTTGAGCATACGTATCAGACAATTGAAAAGCTGAAACATTGATTTCCGGTACCAGGAAGAAAATCCTCGTTCAGCCTGAAAAACGGGCTTCTAGGCTATTTCTGATGGGTTATGTGGAAGCATGGTTCCAGGAAGGATCTCCGCACAATCCTCATTGAGGAAAAAAGTGGAGTCGTCGGCCAAAACGTCCCCGTATCCCAGACACCCCCTAAATACAAGCCACAGCCTCTTCGATTTTCCCAAATCGAATGAATTCCTGTTCAAGACGTAGGTTTCTTCTGATTCTGTTGAAGCGAAGGTCATCGTAAAGAACGGCTTCATCAGGCGTGAGGCGGGCTAATTCCACGGTTGTCGGTTTAGGCTCGTCTCCCCAGGAAATTTCATGTTGCATAAGTGTATTTCGGTCCATGAGGAATGAAGTGGTATGGGGAAAGATCATGCGGAACTGATCCAAGATACGAAACCCATGGGTATCCAAGTCACCCCAGTAGCGCAAATCAACCTTCTGGAGCCATGTACAGTTCTTCCAATGCTCGAAATGATATCCTCTTCCAAAAATCACCATATCGCTTTCATCGACAGGGTGTGGTAAATTTCTCTTATAGAGCTAGTATTCCACCAGCATACAGCAAGGAATCGACAATGAAGCATGCAAAGGACAAGAAACAAAACCACCAAGCATATGATGATCCCCTTCATCATAGAGAGAAGCATACCCCCAAATCAGCGTTGAAGATTATGGTGAACACCTTCTCCACAAGTATGTGCTCTACCATAATTAATGATACCGCACACCTGCTTAGACAGCCACCACAAGAGCGTACAATTCACTCTCGTGGATGTACCACATTTGATATCTCCTCTTCCTTCCACATACACCATCATGGTTTCCAAGCCAGGAGAGTAGCCTATGCTCCATCATGAACCTACCTATGTAATAACCAATGCCACAGTCTATACACAAGGAACCTTACAACCACATACCACCATATCTGTTGAGCAGGGCATCATAACCACTGTAGGTAAGCATGAGACAGCGCCGATGAAAAAGCTCAAACACTTTGATGCAAACGGGGGCATCGTCGGACCTGGCCTCGTAGATATGCACCTACATGGTGCTGGAGGCTTTGGTGCCATCAAAGGTGCCATGCAAGAGAATCTTGAAGGATTAGCCATGTTCCTTTTAAAGAAAGGCATCACCTCCTTCCAACTTGCACTCGTCTCCGATCTGGACCTCTTGGCCGAAATCGGCAAAGCACTGGAAAATAGCCCCTTCCTCTCCTCCCACCTGCTTGGAGTCTACCTCGAGGGACCCTTCATCGCAGCAGAGAAAAGGGGAGGCATACTGTCCTCTAACATCAAATCATATGATAAAGAGTACCTACAGAAAATCCTTACCATACAAGCGGGTGGCAAACCCCTTGTCACCACCATGACCATAGCACCTGAGGTGCACGGCAGCGAAGAGTTAGCAGACATCTTGGAAGAGCACCACATCGTTGTTGCCTATGGGCATAGCAACTGCACCATAGATGAACTACGACCTAGAGCCAGAAACCATATCACCCACCTGTACAATGCCATGAGCCCCATCGATCACAAAAGACCTGGCTTGGCAGCCATGCCCTTTGTACGACCTTTTTCACATACAACCTATGAACTCGTCTGTGATGGAGTGCATGTCCATCCTGCTCTGTTAGACCTCACCATACGTAACTTTGGCACAGAGCGCCTCTGTATCATCTCCGATGCCATGATCCTAGCAGGCCTGGGTGCATGTGAAGGAACCTATGTAGGAAAAAAGATCTACTCAAATGGGAAGGCCTGCTATTATAGCGATAACGATATGCTGCGATAAACACACCTTTTTCCAAATTACATCTGAAAACCCGCTGAGCGTACTGTCACAGACCGATAGAGGACGTGTAGAGCCAGGTTATAAAGCTGATCTCGTGATACTATCTGAAGAGATGGCCATTCAAGAAGTGTTTAAGGCAGTCTAAGCGAAAAGCAAGTACTAGGGAGTGCACGTGCACAATTGGTAACTTTTTATTTACTCAACCAGCATTGCTCTCCACCGTTAAAACTGGTCAATCCGACTCTAAAGAGAACCGTACAGTCCTCGTATCTTCTTCATTCCCAATACGATGGGTAAGCAGTTCGTACAGATCAGGCCGTCTCGTCCTCATCCATCGCCTCCCAGTACTACGAGAGAGGAGTGAAGGATCAAGCTCCGCAATAACCATATCATCCCCAACTGCAGTTGTTTCAGCCAAAACCTCACCATAGGGGTCCAAAATCATGGCGTTTCCGGTTCGGACTTCGTCGTCATCTCGCCCCACCCCATTGCTATATACCAGGAATATTCCATTATCATGGGCACGTGAGGGAAGCCAACGCATCAACCAACCTCTTCCTTTGGGCCCTTGAAATTCTGCCCTGAGTTCTTCTTCCCTATTCGCCCGCTCTTCCCATAGGTTCACATCGATTGGTTTCATCCCCTTGGGGCTCGCCGAGTCACATCCCCCTGTTTGATGTGGAGCAAGCAGCACATCTGCCCCCAGTAAGGCGGTTATTCGAACGTTCTCTACAATATTGTTGTCATAACAGGTCAGAACTCCCACTTTTACTCCCTGAGGTGTGTCAAAAACGGTGTAGGAATCCCCACTCTGCATATGGGCGCTGATGAAGGTGTGCAGTTTTCTATGATAGTGTACCGTGCCATCCGAAAGAGCCACCACATAGGTATTGAACAGCTTACCCTCGGGTGAAACTTCAATCAGCCCAGCTCCTATCGTCATCCGATGGGTAGTTGCAAGCTGTACCAGGTACGTACTTGATGGGCCTGAAGGTACTGGTTCTGCCATCTGACGGATTTCCTGTTCATCCAAGTTTCGTACATGCCAATATCCGGTGATACACATCTCAGGAAACACTATGAGGCTAACCCCTTGCTGTACTGCTTGCTCCACGTACGAAGTTATCACCTGCAAATTATGCTCTTTGTCGCCAGCAGCATGCTGGAACTGTACACTTGCGACCTTAATTTTTTCCATAGTCGACTCCTGGTTCCAGTATAACACAGGCTTGGTATGTTCCTGTATTTCAAGATTTACAAAAAACCTTCGAGTATACTCAAGTGCCAAAAAAAACCCAGATTGGATGACTCCCGGCACCAGGAAGAAATTCCCCGTCCAGCCCGAAGATTGTGCTTCTCGGGTCTTTATGATGGGTTATGTGGAAAACACGTACCTGGAAGAATCTCCACAAAATCCTCCTTCGATAAAGGAAGACTCAGACCAAAACCGGCTCCTAACATCAGTTACCTTGGCAGTCCACTTCTTGTCGATATCCAAACACCTCTTCCTACCCATGTATCTATTGGTCAATACTTTAGCTTGAAGTAATTTTGTTTCACTATACTGCTCTGTTTCCTCTCCATTCTCTCCTTTGGTGATCTTCTCCCCAGATATTTCCCTATTAGATCATAGGTCTCTCCACGAGAGGAAAAATCAAATTCGAGTTAGTTCCCGAAGCCTGTTTTCTTCAATTAGCTTTGACTAAATTATTTTTACCATGTATTCTAATAGAGAACGAGGTAATGAATAATGGAAAATACAGGCGAAGTGAAAGTCAAATCATTATATAAGTGTCTCAAGATACTGGAGTGCTTTACTGCCAAGACCCCTGATCTTGGTATCACTGAAATTGCGAAAAAACTGGATTTAAATAAGAGCAATGTCTTCAACATGATTTCTACCCTTGTGGCAGCCGGCTATGTCGAGAAAAATCCTACTACAGATCATTATCGGCTTTCCCTTAAGATGTTGGAATTCTCTTACGTCATTACCAGCAGAATTGAATATCAGGCGATTGTCATGCAGATCATGCAACGTCTTTCCAACGAACTCAATCATGCTGTCCTCTTTGGTGTCATGCATGGAACACAGGTCCTTTATCTGTACAACACGTATCCCAAGAGCATAAGCAACGACTATCTGGTGCGATCCCTTATGGGGGAAAAAGCCCCGCTCTACTGCACCTCACTGGGTAAGGCCATACTCAGCGCCCTTCCTAAAGAGGAGGTCTCCGCCCACCTTGACGACCACCTGGTTCCTTTCACCAAGACCACCCTAACTTCGGTAGAGGAGTTGATGCGGGACCTTAAACTTTCAGCCTCTCGGGGTTTCTCTGTAGATAATAGCGAACACGAGCAAGGGATACGATGTATCGGTGTTCCCGTGAGAGCACGTGACGGGCGGCTGATAGGAGGCATGTGTGTCTCGGGACCCGTGCAACATATTCCTGATGACGATATTGAAAGATTGGCTCGCAACTTGATATCGGCGTCTTTCGAAATACGGAATAGGACATAGGCGCAACACTACAAGAATGGTACCCCCTCGATTGTAATCCAATTCCCTGTACGTAAAACATTTTTGTCACGTTTATGAAAGCTCCCACAGTTAGGGAATATTCAACATTGTCGTCTCTTCTGTCCGAACCATTTTCATCCTTCTCAATCCAGGACGTTTCTTTACGCAATTTTCCCAAAAAAACTGTTGACAGATACCCAGACCTCTTCTAGAATTTGCATAGTGTTATTTTATTTAGCATACTGTTCTACAATACAGAACAACATGCTATTTTATCACGATGCTAGAAGCATCCTAAGGAGGAAGAAAATGAAAAGAGCTTTGACAATTGCATTATTGGTCATTGCAAGCGCAACTCTGGTATTCGCACAGGGAACCGTCGATAAGGCAGACAAGGTCTACACCCTGAAACTCGCTTACACCCCGACAGCGATGGACCCCAACGACAGTCCCGATGTCATGTATGGAGAAGTGTTCAAGACCTATGTTGAAGAGCAGTCCAAGGGAAGAATCATTGTGGATATCTACCCCGGTGGACAACTTGGTAATGCCGCAGAGTTTGTACAGGGGGTCTCTTCTGGAGCCATTGAAATGGCGGTGATCAACATCAGCATGCTTAACAATATCTACAAGCCGACCATGTTGTTGTCCATCCCCGGACTATTTGGCAGTATCGAAGAATGCAACGATGTCCTAAACGGTGAATGGGGACAATCAATGTTTGAAGAGGTCAACAATGTAGCGAACATACGAATAATGAACACTGGTTCAAATGGATTCAGACATTTCACCAATAAAATTCGAGAAGTGAAGACCATGCAAGACACCCGCGGCATCACATTCCGTGTGATGGAAAATCCGGTATCCGTCCGAATGGTAGAAGCCATGGGCGCCCGAGCTGTACCTATGCCGGGATCTGAAATGTACATGGCAATGAAGACCGGTGTGGTCGATGGCCAAGAAAACCCCATCCTCAATATCATCCAGGATAAGACTTTCGAAGTACAGAAATACCTGACCTTGGATGGACACATGGCCTCCATCATGGCTTACATAATCAACGACGGTGTTTTCACCTCGCTACCCAAAGACCTGCAAAAGGTTGTTCTGGAGGGATCAAAACAGGCAACAAAAGCCGCCAACGATGTCATCTCCATCCGTAACAAAGAAGGACTGGAATTCCTAAAGAAACAAGGTATGATAGTCACACAGCCGACAGCAGAGGCCTTGGAGGCGTGGCACAGCACCATCTTCAACGCAACCCAGTCGTTTGTCCGAGCAGAAATTGGTGACAAGATGGTCGATTCATTGATTGATGCACTCGACGCATATCGCAAATAATCTCAAAAGAAATTTGGTGTAAAGGAGCGTACTTGCATGGATAGTCCAGGCAAAAGAATATACAGAAAACTGAATAATGGTTCAGCCGTGTTGGCAAAAGGACTTGAAGCTGTAAGTGCGCTTTTCATCTTGATTTGTTTCCTTACGCTGTTATTTCAGGTATTGTATCGATTCGTGATCGTCAAATACTTCTCATTCTCATTTCCATTTACCGAAGAGTTCGCTAGGTATCTCCTTGTGTGGACGGTATACATTATTGTCGGAGTAAACTTTCGCGAAGGTTCCATGGTCTCAATCAACTACATCTACGATAAACTGGGCATAAGAAACCGTACCATCATGTACTACATCTCCCGCATATTGGTGATTGTCTTCCTTGCAGTGGTGTTTATCTACTCACTGCAGGTGATCAAACAAAACGCCCGTTTCCACTCCTCGACATTGAGGGCACCCGGGTGGATTCTGTTTTCCGCTCCCATGATTGGCATTCTCCTTCTCTCCTATGAGACTATCTTGGAGATCATGGGGGTGGCTGTGGGAGAAATAGCACCATTCGAATCACGAACTATTGAATAGGACGAGGTTAAACATGGCTTTTATCATATTGTTGTTTTTCATCATCACCATGTTGATTGGTTTGCCTGTGCTCTTTTCCATGGGTATCACAAGTATCTTCGCTTTTGGCATCCTTGGAGGCAATCTTCAGATAATCCCATTGAAAATGTTCACCGGTGTCGATAATTTCGTCTACTTGGCAATACCCCTCTTCATATTGGCCAGTGAAATCATGACTACCGGGGGTATCACCCAGCGGATTGTCCATTTCTGCAACAATCTCGTGGGTCACATCACCGGCGGATTAGCATACGTCAACATACTCGCGTCAATTTTCTTCGCAGGGATCAGTGGATCGGCGACTGCAGATGCTGCCGGACTGGGAAAGATCGAGATAGACATGATGGAGACCGCCGGCTACCCCAAGAAATTCGCAGCATCAACCACTGCTGCCTCGGCTATCATAGGCCCCATCATTCCCCCAAGTACCATTATGATCATTTACGCTGTCGTTGCCGGGAATGTGTCGGTTAGTGAGATGTTCCTAGCCGGATTCATACCTGGAATGCTCATTGGAATCGCTGAAATAATTACTGTATTCATCGTTGCCAAGAAAAACGGTTACCCAAAATCGGAAAGGGCGGCCACTCTGAGGGAGGTATGGAACTCGTTTGTCCAGACGCTACCGTCCCTTCTCCTTCCGATTATCATTATTGTCGGTATCGTCTCGGGTATTTTCACTGCAACAGAATCGGCCGCTGTTGCAGTATTGTACGCACTTCTAGTTACAAAGTTCATTCTGAAGACCTTGAACTGGAAGGATTTTTACCAAGCACTGGTGAATACCGCCAAGACTACCGCAAACGTCATGGTGATCATTGCCATCTCAACGGCAATGGCCTGGGTCATCACTGCCTTGCGGATCCCTCAAACGGTAACCGCATTCTTCCTCAACTATGCCAATTCACCGTTGCTTTTCCTTCTATTTGTCAATTTCCTACTGCTTATAGTAGGTATGCTGCTTGATCAATCACCAGCTTTGCTAATAATGGTACCGATATTGCTTCCAGTTGCCCTCCAATTTGGCATCGACCCTTTGCATTTCGGTATCGTGGTGATTATCAATTTATGCATAGGTCTGGTCACCCCTCCGGTAGGTATGACACTCTTCGTCACCTCAAATGTGGCTAAGCTGAAATTGACCCATATGTACACCGGCATACTCATCTATCTCCCTGCTCTATTCATTTCACTTTTGCTGATCACATTCATACCGGGACTGGCAACATGGTTGCCCTCGGTAGTTGGTTGATAATTAAACGGAGGAACATATGTTGCGAACCAAAGTAAGCGATATTCAAGTCTATCTTGTAGAGACTAGGATAAAGGGCAATTTTGCCGACTCTACCAGGAACGTTGAAACCATCGGCTATGTCATTGTGGAAATCACTACGAATGACGGGCTAAAGGGTATAGGAACCACATACCACGAGGTCGGCGGTGAAGCTATTCGCGAGATGGTGCTAAAAGGTATAGGACCGAAAATTCTTGGGAGAAATCCGTTTGAGACCGAATCCATCTATGAAGAAATCTTCCATTACATGCGTGGTGTTGGAAGAAAAGGACTTGCCTTCTGCGCCTATAGCGCAATCGATATCGCCCTTTGGGACATCAAGGCCCAAATGGTTGGACTTCCACTCTACCGACTCCTTGGTGGTTCCCGTACAGAGTTGCCGATTTACGCAAGTGGTGGTTGGACTAGTTATTCGAAGGACGAACTGGTGGCAGAAGCTTTGGACATGGTTGCCAAAGGGTATAAACAGATAAAGCTGAAAGTTGGAGTCGACGGTGGCAGGAACCTTGGGGAAGATGTTGCTAGAATACAAGCTGTTCGTAATGCAATAGGACCAAAAATCGGATTGATGGTGGATGCAAACAACGCCTTCACCGCTGCTACGGCTATACAGTTGGCCGAACGCTTGGAAGAACTGGATATCTTATTTTTTGAAGAGCCGGTGTTTGCAGACGACATTCCAGGACTCTCACGGTTCCGTTCCATGTCCCGTACACCCGTCGGTACCGGTGAGCATGAATATACTCGTTTCGGAGTACGGGATCTACTGATTAATAATGCTGTCGATTATTTGCAGTGTGATATCACTCGGTGCGGTGGAGTCACCGAAATGCAGAAGATAATTGCCATGACCCAGGCTTGGAATATCTACTTCGCTCCCCATGGAATGGAATACATGCATATGCATGTGCTCTCTCCTGCTCCAAACGGAATTTTCTTAGAACGACTCTTCATGTTTGAAGAGGTCTCGAATATTGCATTTATCGACCCACCCATGCCTAAAAACGGAATTTTGACCATCCCAGAGACCCCGGGAATCGGTTTGAAACTCAACTATGATAGACTCACTACCTAAATGTGTGCTGGAGGAAAACCATGAAAGATACCTTATTTGATATAACTGGGAAAATTATCGTAATCACTGGGGGCTTTGGCCAAATTGGTGCCGAATTCGTAAAGGAATTCCATGAACGTGGAGCAAGAATCGCTATTTTTTCTCGCTCGGCAGACGAAAAGAGAAAGCTAGCTGTCTTTGGCCCAGAACTCGCTGCAAGCGAAAATCTTTCAATACACTCTGTCAATATTGCCGACAAGGCATCTATCGATCGTGGTCTTAAGGAAGTAGTACAACAGTGGGGGACTCCAGAAGTACTGGTGAATAACGCAGGTATTGATACCCAGCCCAGTGCGCCCCCCGAGGTTTCGGGTCCTTTTGAACAGTTTCCCGAGGAAGTGTTCCGGGAAGTTATTGAAGTCAACCTTGTGGGCACCTTCCTCATGACCCAAGCAGTAGGAGCTTTAATGATTGCAAATACTAGCGGGGGATCGATTATCAATATCGGATCCATCTACGGAATGGTGAGTCCGGTGCAAGACATCTATGCATATAAGAAGGAGAAGACTGGAGTTCCATTTATCAAGCCAGTGGCTTATTCGGCGGCCAAGAGCGGGCTATACAATCTAACCCGCTATTGCGCTACCTACTGGGGAAGATCTGGAATACGCGTGAACATCCTTACCCCTTCTGGTGTCTTTAGAGAAACGCAAGATGAGGAATTCCAAAGAAACTACTGCCAGCGTATGCCCATGGGACGAATGGCGCAGGCTGACGAATACAATGGTGCTGTGATTTTTCTCGCTTCCGATGCATCAAAATATATGACAGGGGCGAATCTGGTTGTGGATGGTGGTTGGACAGCTTGGTAATTGCCTCTTGTAATTTAAAGTAGATCTGATTAACCGGATGATCAAATCTGGCCTTGAAGCCTGGGAATCTGGTGGAAATGCAATTATATATGGAGAAGTAAAGTGATGAATGGAATCTATGCAGCCCTATTGACTCCTGTGGATGAACAGGGAAACCTTGACGAACAGGCTCTTGTAAAGTTGGTAAACTATGAATTGGACCAGGGAGTTGAAGGCTTCTATTGTTGCGGATCCTCTGGCGAGGGACTGCTCTTGGAGAGGAACGAAAGGAAGAGATTGGTGGAAGTAGTAGCCTCCGAGGTGTCAGGCGAAGTGCCGTTCATTGTGCATACTGGAGCTTTAAGCACTGCTTCGGTGGTTGATTTATCCATCCATGCCCAAGCTTGTGGTGCCCAAGCCGTCTCGCTCATACCACCTATCTACTATAGCTACACACCTATGGAGGTCGAATACCATTATCGCTCGGTTGTGGAAGCTTTACATATTGGTGTAATTGTATATAACATCCCTCAGTTTACGGGTATTACCTTCTCCAAGAAGATGAATTCATCTCTCCTCAACGATTCCAGGATCATTGGAATCAAACACACCTCAATGAATCTCTATGAATTGGAACGCATACACGAGGCTTTCCCTGATAAAATCCTGTACAACGGGTTTGATGAGATGTACCTCTACAGCATGACTGCCGGGGCACATGCTACGATAGGCACTACGGTGAATATCTGTCCACGAATCTTCAAGGAGATTCGTGATCGGTTTACTCATGGTGATTTGTCTCAGGCTAGGGAGGTCCAATCCACTTTAAATGCTTTCATTGAAGCGTTGGTGGAGAACGGTATTTTTTCAGCGGCAAAATATGCCATGGAGGTATTGGGTGTTCCTTGTGGACCATGTCGGCGACCATTCTTACCGTTGAGTAGTCAGCAGCAGGGAAATGTTCGGGAAGCTCTGAAAATAGTTGAGTCTTGGCTTTAATCTTTTTAATGGGGCCCTTGGTAAATCTGGAACTTGCCCCAAAGGTAAGTGAATAATATCCATAACATGCATATTATGACAATTGGACAAAAAGAAGAGTTCTTTATTCATCTACTCTGGGTTGCTTGAAACTCATCGACCCTGGGCAACTGCCGGTATCAGATGGGAATCATATTCCACGTTCAACTTGAGAAACTGGCATCAAAGCTATTACTGATGGGTAAACTCCCGGTATTAGGAAGGAAATCCTCGTTCAGCCCGAAAACCGGGCTTCTAGGCTATTTCTGATGGGTTATGTGGAAAACACGTACCAGGAAGAATCTCCTCAAAATCCTCGTTCCAGAAGGGAGGACGATATCCGATTATACCCAAACATATGGAGAAAGTAGCAACGGGCTGCTGCTCCCGCCGAGAAACAGCTGGCAGAACCAAGGAGATTATCCCGCTATCAAGCGAATGGGTAGCGACCCATTGGCCGGCTTTTCGGTGCGTTCAGTATGGGAGCGGCAATGGAAGAGCCGATCAGCCAATAGGCGCGTAGGGAAAGATTTTTCCCTCACAACTGCCTGGAAATTCTAAAAACGGTGCCCGGCACTTGCCGAGATGGTTCTCCATCGTAGCGGCGAACGAGACGAATTCGGGGACTCCTGACTACATGGCGATCAAACTTGTTTGAGTTCCTTGCGGTGCAACACCAAGCGAGAGATGACGCTGATGGCGATAAGACTGATTCCGATTACGTCGGAAACCCATCCTGCCCAGAGCATCAAGAGTGCTGTAACGAGAAAGAATCCTCGGAGTACTGTTGGCCATTTTACGATAAAATACCCCTCGATCGTAATCACAAGACAGATGATTCCAACGATCGCAGAAATGACTGAGGTGACAATTCCAATAAAGGGACCTTGCATCAGCAACGTTGGAGAGATTACAAACAAGAATGGAATAAGAAATCCTGGCAAGCCATAGAGAAACGCTTGGAGAGCTACTTTGTTGGGCTCAGCCCCGGCAATTCCTGCAGCCGTATAGCTTGTGATCGCCACCGGTGGAGTCAACCCTGCCATGGCAGAGAAGATGAATATGAACATGTGGGCGGCAATGGGAACCACGCCCATAGATATCAACGGCTGGACCAGTGTAGCAGCCAAGATAATGTAGACCGCAGTCACCGGCATCCCCGCACCGAGGATGATTGCCGAGACCATGGTAAATAGCAACCCAAGGAGTAGGTTACCATTCGCAAGATTGAACAATCCAGTGGCGATCTTTGTTCCCAATCCTGTTACTCCCAGAACACCCACGATGATCCCAGCACCGGCACACGCAACCGCGATGGGAACAGTTTGTTTTGAGCCCTCATACAACGCCTGAATCAGACGAGAGATCCATTCCTTTGGTTTGCGATTGAATGTGATACTTAAAAGTGCTGCCAGCATGATGGACCAAAACGCTGCTCTAAGTGGACTCCACCCAATAACGATGGTAGTAATCAGAAAGAGAAGAGGAAGCCCATGGTATCCACGCTTGAGAATAGCATCCTTGATACTGGGTAACTCGGAAGCGGGAAGACCTTTGAGATTTCGCTTGGCGGCCCGGACATCAGCAATAAGGAACAGCGCAAGATAAAAAAGCAGAGCGGGAATCACCGCCGCCTTGATTACCTCCAGGTAGGGCTTGTTCAGATACTCAGCCATGATGAATGCCCCTGCCCCCATGACAGGAGGAAGAAACATCCCTCCTGTGGAAGCGACTGCCTCAATTGCACCAGCGGTGGTCGCCGTAAATCCGACCCTTTTCATCAGTGGAATGGTGAACGTACCGGTTGTGGCTACATTTGCAACCGGAGCACCACTTACTGTCCCCATTAGAGCACTGGCAACGATTGCTGTCTTTGCAGGACCTCCACGATACCGTCCTGCAAGAGCATACGAGACATCGACAAACCACTCTCCCCCGCCATAGGCTTTCAGTACTGCACCAAAGATGACAAATGCAATGATGTATGTGGAGGAAATACCGATTGCGACACCAAAGACTCCTTCAGTAGTTAGGTAGAGAAAATTTGCCAATCTGGAAATGTTGACCCCAGAGTGACCAAGGAACCCGGGAAATATCTGACCAAATACCGCATAGATGAGAAATATGCCAGCCGTTGCGGCGAGGCCCCATCCCACGGTCATCTTCACCGCAATGAGCAGGACCAGGATGGCACTAATACCCATGACCTGATCCATAGTGCTCACTACGCCTACCCCATAGATTCTCTGGGGCCACGTCAAGATAACATACGTACCGGCAACCAGCACTACCAACGATAGCATATACTTCGCGATCTTCCCCACCATGGACTTGGGCGAGAGCAATAAAAAAGTTGCCATGGTCATGAAGGTCCAGTGAAGCGAACGCTGTGTCAGGGTACTGAAACTTCCAAAACCACTCGTATAAAGAAATATCACAGAACTTACAATGAGAAGGATCTTGGTGAAGCGTGCCGAATACGGTATGTTAACTTTCATTCAAATCCTCCTACAGGATACCCTTCTCCCTGAAGTAACGCTTGGCACCCGGATGCAAAGGAATGGGAACCTGTGAGGCATCCTTAAGATTAAATGCACTCGCAGCTGGATGTGAATTCCTGATAGCCTCGATGTTGTCGAGCATCGCCTTGGTAAGAGTATACACTACATCCTCAGACAAATTCTTGTCCACAATAGCCATGTTGGTGCTGTTCAGCGTAACGATATCAGCGGCAGAACCATACATGCTCTTGGGAATGACAAACCGTGCGAAATAAGGGTGATCAGTGGCAACCTTCTCAATGACATCCTCAGGCAGTGAGATGAGATACACTTTGCCTCCAGTCGCCTCAAGCTGCCGGAGAGCCGGGTTGGGCAATGCAGTCTGAACAACTACTGCATCAAGATTTCCATCAGCCAGCATAGTCACACCTTCATCATACGAGAGAAATGTAGCACGAACATCGCTGATGCTGAATCCAGCAGCCTTGAATACGTAATCAGACATCTCAACCCCAAGGTTGCCCTGAGGTCCCAAGGAGACACGCTTGCCAACCAGATCCTTGACCGACCTGATACCAGAACCCTCGCGTACTGCAATTTGGTAGACACCCTGTGTAAGGTTTCCGAACATACCGGCAACCCGATCACTTTTGGTGGGAAACGGATTAATTCCGTTCAAGCCCTTATACGCAGAACTGGTGGTGGTCAGTGCGACCTTAACACTTCCATCCTGGATCAAGCGGATGTTGTCTACTGCGCCACCTGTAACTTGTGCAGTAGCCTGTGTAGCAAGATTTGCATTGACCACCTCGGCCATCGCGATACCAATCGGGTAATATGCTCCACCAGTTCCAGCTGTCCCGATTTCTACGAATCTCGGCAATCCCGAGCTTTCCGCCTGCCCTGCTGCGAACAACGAGAACGAACTGGCGAGAAGCAAGGCAAGCAACAATACTGTACATTTCTTCATTGGAAAATCCTCCTATTTTTCATACAGAAACTCCGGGTCGGAGCCTCTGTATTGATTGAACCGTATCAAACCAAGTTAACTTTTTCTGTTCCCGAATTGACAAGTGCCTTCGCAACCTTGTCCTTCTCCTCCTGTGAGAGTGGTAGAACCGGCAATCTCATCAATGCCGAGCTGAACAATCCACGTTGTTTCAACACCTCTTTCATCCGAGCGTGAGCATCCGCGGAAGGCTCACCAATCCCGTAGATGGCCTGGGAGACATAAAAAATCTTGTCTTGGTACAAACGGGCCTTGCTGAAATCATCCTTCTTGCATGACCTCCATGCGTCGGTGATCAGCTCTGGAATCGCACATCCGAAACCAATCAAGGCACCGTCGACTCCTGGATAAGGATACATGGTTGAAACGATGAACTCATCATGGCACGTCAGGATGGTCAGCTCAGGAGCCTCAGCCTTGAGAATTCTCAAATCCCTCTCATAGAGAGCCATATCGCGGGTACCCATCTTCAATGCCTTCACATTGGGAATCTTTGCCAACTCAAGGATCGTCTCGACTTTGTAGAACGCTTTTGTTGTGGATGGATAGAGGTGGATGATGATACCGATATCGATTGCTGCAGCCACATCTTCGAAAAACCTAATGACCGCCTCTTGCTTCATTCCAAAGCGAAGCCAAGTATGGGGCGGCATGAGGAGAATTCCATCTGCACCTGCATTCTGTGCCTCGAGAGCATGTTCGATTGTCTCGATGGTACTCTCTGCCGACACGCCAGAAATAATATGGACCTTGTGTCCAACTTCCTCGGCGGCGATCTTGGTGATCTGAGCCCGCTCAAATGGTCGGAAGGAGCTGATCTCTCCAGTGTGTCCATTCGTTACAATTCCATCGATCAGTTCATGCTTTACCAGCCACTGAAGATAGGCTCTGAATTCAAACTCATTGACTGTATAATCGTCATTGAGAGGAATACAGACTGCGGGAAAGATGTTCTCCCATTTTCCTGTCTTATCCATCATGTACCTCCTGTGTAATCGGCTTATATGCCGTTCTTGTGGTCTCAGTTTTTCTAAAGTATAGTAAACGATTACTATGCTGTCAAATAAAATTTTAATATATTTACTTCTCCATTTTTTTATAATTTTTGCTTATATTTAAATCTAATAGATTAATTTTTAACATTTATTTATTTATTTCAATAAATTCATCGTGCTTCCTCTTCACGTAATTTTTCTTCGCTATAGATGGATTGAAACATAAAAATTTACATGGAATAGCTAATTATATTCATATTTATTTCATTTAGATTATCTAATCTACAAATTTTTATCTTCTGTAGTTATACTTATGTGTAAGAAATCGATTACTAAGCATTATTTGCTTTGTCCATTGACAGCTAGTTGTTTCCCTGCAATTATTACTTTATGCAAAAACGCACTTCGATATCCGACGTGGCAAAACTCGCGAAGACCTCGACTGCCACAGTGTCCCGTATCATTAACGATACCGGGTATCCGGTATCGGCCGAGTTGCGTGCACGCGTCCTCATTGCCATAGAAACCCTCCACTACTCACCAAGTATCGCCGCACAGCAGCTCAAACAGGACTTCAATCCGGTCATCGGTTTGATAGCCCGTGATATTTCAGCCGAATTTTTCGGTGAAATTGCAAAGGGCGCCTCTGAAAAGGCACTGGAGCTGGGATATCTTTCGTTTGTGTGCAATACCGGACGAGAACCTCACCGGGAGATGCAATATCATGAGCTGCTTTGGCGCAACAGAGTCAAGGGAATCGTACTCATTGGTGGAGGATTCGATGACGACTCCTACCGGGAGCTTTTACATCGACAGATCGAGCGTGCAAAACGTTTCGGATTTCGCATCGTTGCGAATACACCGCAAGGCGTCGACGTTCCCTGCATAACCATCGACCACGTTGCAACAATGGAATCGGTAGTCGACTACTTTATCGATCGGAACCATTCATCAATTGGGTTGATCACCGGAGGCGCCAATGTATTTACCAGCATGGATCACTTCACCGGATACCGGAAGAGTTTAGACAAGCATGGAATCCCATTCGATCCGCAGCTGGCAAGTCTTGCCGGTTTTACCGAGCGGGTCGGGTATGACAAGACCAAGGAAATTCTGCGCAAACGTCCCGATGTCACCGCATTCTGTTGTGGATGTGAACCGATCGCCATCGGATTATACCATGCAGTACATGAAGCGGGCCTTGAGATTCCCAAACACATCTCCGTCATCTCCGTGGGAGACACCTCGGTCGCCCGATATACCAACCCGGCCTTGACTGCAGTCCGAGTTCCAAGATACGAAATGGGATCCCGGGCAGTGGAGATGATCCTTACAAAAGACTACACGCAACATACCAAGATAATTCTCCCAACGAATTTGATTGAACGCAATTCGACACGGGTGTTGGAGGACTCATGAAGCTTATTGATTGCCAGAGCCATATTTTCTCTCCCGATTACATGGAGCTACTCAAACAGAACACCGGATACATTGGTGTGGAACACATCAATGAAGATCGGTATCAGGTCTGTTTCGGTACAGACCAAAGACTAGGAATTCGTCTCTCGGACTACTCTGTGGAAAAAAAGATCGCAGACATGGATGCCTCAGGAGTCGATATCAGTATCGTGGGGCCAAATATCCCTGGTCCAGAATTGTTGGATGAACACCTTAGGGTGCCAGCCGCCCGCTTGATCAATGATTTTACTTTGGCATCATGCACGCAGTATCCTGATCGACTTGCCGGGCTTGCGGTCCTCCCCTTTACCACAATCGAAGAGACCCTTGTCGAGTATGAGCGGGTGATTCCTGCAGGCCTAAAGGGCGTTTTGCTTTTTTCCCATCTAGGAGAGCGACAGGTTGACGATAAGGAATTCGAGGCACTCTACCAGCACTTGGAACAGGACGGGATTCCGATTGTCATCCACCCGACTGTTCCCCTCTGGGCTCCCCAGATCAAAGACCACTTCATGATACCGATGATGGGATTCATGGTGGACCACTCCTTTGCCATGCTCCGCATCATCCTGTCTGGATTACTGGAGCGGTATCCCCGCCTAAAAATCCTTCAACCCCATTGCGGGGGGATTTTACCCTATCTGCTGCCACGTATCGATGAACAGACCGAATCGAAAGGCAGAGGCCGTGAATATATCACCAAGCCTGCCTCCGAATATTTCAAAAATGTTTATCTCGATATCGTCTCTCCATCTGCCGAAATTGCCAAATTCGCACTTAATTTTTCAGGAGCTGACCGAATGCTCTTCGGATCAGACCATCCATGGATTCCCATAGGCGATATGGTGACGGTCTTCAAAGAGATGAAAGTTTCAAAAACCGATGCAGAAAAGATCGGCCATATCAATGCCTTGGGTCTGTTCGGACTGACATGAACCAGGGACATTGACTATCGGTATCAGGAAGAATTCCCTCATTATCCACATTTGGACATCCTGACACCAAAACTCGAATGGGTAGCGCACCATTGGCCGGCCCGGTGCGAGGAAAGAGGGAGCCAGGTATAGGAAACCTGGCTCCCAATTATGTAGCGTTGTCTTCCTTACACAATCTTCAAACGACTACTTGCCAATAGGCGCGTAGGGATGGGAGGAGAGCTGGCGCTGCCATCCCTTTTCCCTCACTATTACCTGGGAAATCTGAGAAAAACTATAGGGTGGAAATATTTTGCATACATAATACAATAACGGTGCCAGGCACCTGCCGGGGCAGAATTGTTTTTATCCGCCAATCTGATCAGATGCAACCTCCTCCTGTGTCTTCTGCAACCATTGCAGGTCAGGAGACTTGCGGAGGATCCGCTCTATGAGAAGCCCCATCAGCACCAACGCCACCAACGTCAAGACGAATCGCAGCAAGGTAAAGGCAATGCCGAGGAACTTGATCTCCACCATGATTTGGGGAATCTTCAATGCAGCCCACGCACCGAGGAAGACAACCATATTGGTATGGCTCGCTCCCTTTCGGATCAGGGTGGCTGCCATGGGGAATGCTACATACAAAGGCCCTGTGGGCAATGTACCGAGAACGAGGGAGATACCGATACCCTTGAAGCCCGAGCCTCTGCCCAACCATTTCTGAATCTTGTCTTTCGGTATCCACGTCTCAATCAATCCCATGAGCAGGAAGACCGGCGGCAAGATGAGTAGCATCTCCTTCAGATAGTCCCAGGTGACCTGGGACGACTGGATTGCCAAATCTCTTCGCCAGAAGGAAAGTGCCACATATATGACCAGCACAACCGAAGGACCAATGAACTTTTTGGCAATTTTCATCATAGCACCACCCCCATGACCAAAGCAATCAACAGGGCGGCAAGGAATCCAAGCCCGTTGCGTAACAAGGTGAATTTCTTTCCCAATTCCTTGATTTCCATGGGGGCGGTTACGACCCCAACCATGACGAGTGTCGTCACGAACGCGGAGATCGTCATAACCGTCGCACCGGAGCGCAGTAGTGAACCGGCAAGCGGAAAGGCAACCAGGGAAGGGATCAAGGTAATTGCACCAAGTATCGAGGCGATCAGCGTCGCCATGATACCAGCCTCTGCCCCCACCAGCTTGGCGATGGTCTCGGGTGTCAGGATGCCAAGGGTCAATCCGACGATACCCAGTACGGTCAACAGACTCGGGGCAGTCTTGGCAAACGCCTTGCCGGCAATCCTGAAGGCTTTCATCGTCTTCTCCCGACTCTTGATGAGCGAGACGATGAGCCCCACAGCCAAGAGACCGTATATCGTTGCAATCGTAACCATCACGTTCCCCCTAATCCCGAACCCTTATCTGCACACCCATCAAGCGTGCACCGGATTCCGATTCCATCGACAACAATGCAGGTTCGGTAATGAAAACCTGCTTTTCCTTCAACACCGACGTCTTGCCATTGCAGGAAAGCCTCACCTCTCCCTCAACCACATAGAACATGACATGTGAATCCATCTGGCAGTCTGGAATCCTGCCACCAGATTCCAGGACGATGACACGGGCCTTGAACAGGTCGTTCTGGAAAAATACGTTGACCTGCCGCTTCTCATACCCCTGTGCCTCCAATTCCATCAAATCGATTATCTGCATGGTACTCCTCCCGAGTAGTTCCTACTTGTCACCTGTCGAGACCTTCCGATCATACGCACCCACCAGTGTCTCGATCCTAGCCTTCCTTACCTTCAGGACTTTGATCCATTGCTCCAGTTCACTCTTGCCTCCTTCGGTAATTTCATAGACTCTCCGCCGGGGTCCCTGCCCACCTGCTTCCCACAGGGAAGTAACCAAGCCGTCATGCTCCATCTTCCGCAGCGTCCTGTACAGGGTACTGACATTGAGATCCATCTCTGAGAAACCGAAGTGCGACAGCTGTTCGGCCAATCCGTACCCATACCCGATCTCATCGTACAGGAGCAGCAGCAGACAAACCTCCAGGAAGCGTTCCATATGATGGGGTTTGTGATCGCAGAATACCGGCTGATCCTCTATCATGTGCTTACCCTCCATTGACTATATACATTGTGAATATAGTCTACTAGTATATAGAAAGGTTGTCAATCGGGTTTATGAAGCCTCCGGTATCGGGAAGCCCCCCCCAGACAGAAAAATATGCTTGTAGGGTAGCTCTGCTGGGCTATGCGGAAAATATGGGTTTCCGGTACCAGGAAGGAAATCCTCGTTCAGCCCGAAAAACGGGCTTCTAGGCTATTTCTGATGGGTTATGTGGAGACGTGGTGCCAGGAAGGATTTTCGCACAAAAATCACCATGGCACCTTCCACTGGAGGGAAACTGAGGGCGCATATATCATTCTCAACCACAAACACCCGTCTGACAGGGATATCTCCCCTCTCAACGTGCAGACTACAGACCTGGGCGGATGGCACGGCAATGTCGCTGCACCCCCGCCAATAAAGTGAAAGGCCGAGGAAACGAAATCGAATCAGTTCAGGCTTCTGGAATCTCAGCAATATTCGTTCTGGTCACACTCTGATGCGACCCGTCGGCATGAATTATCATATACGCTCAGCCGCTGATCATTACAGCATTCAATACGACAATAGGTAGACTCCAAAAACGAACCATCTGGTCCTTTGGTATGCCCAACCTGTATCAAGTGCACAGGGATCAAGAAACCGTCATTAGATCAAGATTTTAATTATTGAAGACTTGATTTGCGTTTCAAGATCGCTTATATACCTGATTCTCATGTAAGGCATCAAGGGGTGCGATTTTGCTCTGCTCAGATTCTGGTATCCGCACCACTATGGGCGAAGACGATTCTGCTCTTAGTACCCATTAAAGAATTTTATAAAGGACTTCCAATAGTAAAAAGATAATTTTGTCTTGTATGAAAGACTTTGCTATTCTATACTGAAGACAAGAGGTGTCCATGCACATTCAACGCGATAGTTATCTTGAACTAATCCGTTCGGTTACCGGGAAAAATGTCATCAAGGTCCTGACAGGGATGCGCCGTGTCGGAAAATCCACCATCCTCAAACAAGTCCAAGAGCAGTTGCTAGCTGACGGCGTACCGCAAGAACGGATAATCAGCATCAATTTCGAATTGATGGAATACGAAGCCATCCGTGACTATCGGGTGCTTGATGAATACATAGACGAACGCATGACCCACGGAAACAAGTATTTCATATTTCTCGATGAAGTACAGGAGGTCAAGGGATTTGAGAAAGTGGTGAATTCCCTGCATGCCAAGGGCGATGCTGAACTCTTCATTACCGGATCCAATTCCAACCTCTTGTCGGGGGAATTGGCTACATATCTCACGGGGCGGTGCTACTCGATTGAGATTTTCCCGCTATCCTTCAAGGAGATGTACCCATATATATCTGCCTCCACACGTGAGGAAAAATTCTTGACATTCATTCGGACTGGAGGGATGCCCGGTATACTACAGTTCGATGATAGCTCGATTGCCAAAAACTATCTGCTGGACATGTACCAATCAATCTTGTTGCGTGACATTGTCCAGAGACACTCAATCCGAAACGTTGATTTGTTGAAAAGGTTCATGCAATATATTTTCGCGAACTGTAGCCAACTGTTTTCTGCAGCATCCATCACCAGATACCTGAAGAACGAGGGCAGGCGTTTATCCAAAGAGACCATCTATCAATACCTTGATGCCGCGAAAGAAGCATTCCTGATCCACGGGGTTCCCAGATTCGACATCAAGGGAAAGGACGTATTGAAAACGAATGAGAAATTCTTCGTCAACGATCTGGGATTCAGGGCTTTGTTTTTCGACAACGAACTCGACATAGGCCAGACACTCGAAAACATTGTCTATCTGCACTTGCGGAAACAAGGTTATGAGATTTTCGTTGGGAAACTTGAGGAAAAGGAAATCGACTTTATAGCAATCTGCGGTAATGAGAAGCTCTATATCCAAGTGGCCTACCTTCTGGCGGAGCCGGCCACAATTGAAAGGGAGTTCTCCCCACTGGAAACGATCGATGACAACTATCCCAAAATGGTTCTTTCGATGGACCCGGTCAATCGTTCACGCAATGGCATAATACACATGAATATCATAGATTATCTGCTCACTGAGTCACCGGACAAGCGTTAGGAATGTTGCGAGTAATCGTTCATGCTTCCATCGGGAAACCCCGGGAGGCTTCGCCTCCTTTCCCGCCCCAAGGGGCGAGGTATGAATCCTTACGTTGCCTGCACTCGCTCGGGAGAGTGACCATTCCATGGTCCCTTTCCACTCGCTCCGTTTGGCAATCAAGGAGAAGAATGTATTGACACGTATCATCACATGAAGCCCTGAATCATAATGGCAGAATCCACAGTCCGCATCCCAATATTGAACCATACCGAAGCACCTGTCCACATGTATGTTTGGTCATTTCAAGCATACCTCCTCGTATAAAATCCTGAAAAAACAGTGCCTGGCACTCGCCTTGGCGTTTCTTGATCGTGGAGATAATAATCAGTCTCTTTTTCTGCTGCCTAGGTCATTCACCAAGGAGAGCAGCTTCCTTGTTCTCGTTTTCGTACAAGGTAGCCAGGGCATGTATTCGACGCTTGATTTCTGTACGAATGGGCAACGGACCCAGACACTCGCAGGCATCTCCAAAACCGAACAGGATATTGTAGTAATAATCATTCTCTATGAAGGGAAAGCCGACAAGGTAATGCTCTTCACCGTCTGGCGAAAAGTGATCATACGTACAATACTCAAGTACCCTGTCCATGACTGATCTATGAATACGAATTCTGATTTCCGTTTGCAGGGCTTCCACCATATCCGTAATATCCAACTGTGGTTTTGGATTCTCTCGCGGAGTAAATGTCTCCTCAAGGATGTGCAGGTTTGCTGTGCGGGATAGTTTGAATAAGCGGAAATCATTTCGCGTATGGCAATATCCTTGCCAGTACCAATGACTGCTTTTCAGAACAAGCTGATAGGGTTCGGCTGTTCGTGTGGTTCTATTTCCGTAGCGGTCGGCATACGTAAAGGAAAGCAGCTTGCTCTCTTGCAATGCGGTTCTCAGTATCTTCAAAAAGGGTTGTACGTTCCTGTTGCCCATCCACGGACTCATATCTATGCATATCTGATTGGCTTTCAGGGTAATGTCTTTCGCTCTCTCAGCGGGGATGAAACTCTTGACCTTCGCAAGGGCGTTCACCAGTTCATCACCTCGGATCATGGAGGAGAGACTGGAAAGCCCCATCAAGATGGCGGAAAGGTCGGCAGTCGAAAAAACCTTCTTATCGAGCTTGTATTCCTGCATGATCTCAAAGCCACCACCCACTCCCGGCGTTGATAGAACGGGAATACCTGCCCTGTTGATAGTGTCGATGTCGCGGTAGATAGTGCGCAGCGAGACTTCAAACATATCGGCCAATTCCTGTGCACCTATACGTTTCTTATCCAGGAGTATCATAATAATGCTTACAAGCCTGTCAACTTTCATCTGCTAACCAATGGTACGAAACTTTTTCTGTTATTGCTCTATATAGTTGCCATACTGTTGTCAACAATTGCACAGTATAATGAACCAAGAAACAAAGCAACCCGACAGGAGGAATCACGATGCAGAAGAAAGCCTTGGTAATAATCGATATACAAAATGACATAACCAAGAACTACAAGGATGTTATCGGCACTATCAATGAAGCTATTGATTGGGCAGTACGAACCAATATTCATGTTGTGTATATCAGGCATGAGAATCTATCCGATGGAACGAGGACGTTCAAACCCGGAACACGGGGGGCTGCATTCGTTCCAGACTTGAACATAGTGTCGGAACATGTGTTCACGAAATACAAAGGGAACGCATTAAGCAGTGAAGAGTTTTCCAAGCTCATCAAAGAGCATGAGATAGGCGAATTCTACATAGCAGGAGCGGATGCTGTCGCTTGTGTGAAATCAACCTGTTACAACTTATGCAAAGCAGAATATGGCGTCACGGTCCTATCGGATTGCATCACCAGCTATGATACACGCAAAATTGATGAGATGCTGCGTTACTATGAAAGTAAAGGCTGTAAGGTCATGTGCTTGAGTGACATGGTTTCCCATCACATCCTTGAAGCACACGAACAATCCTGAACGTGAGCCCTGAAGCTATCTGTGATGGGTTATGTGGAATCGTGGGACCAGGAAGGATTCCCGCAATCTTGTAATCGTATCATCGATCGCTTCGCCAACCCAAATGGCTTCTGAGCCCATCGACCATCCGTTGCCTTACTGAAGCATAAAAGGTATCCGTATCCTAGGGAAAGAGCCTGACTTGGGCGGCTTCGTCTCCTTTCCCGCCCCAAGGAGAGAGGTTTGAAGCCTTATGTAGCCTGCATTCGCTCGGGAGAGTGACCACTTCGTGGTCCCTTTCCCCTCGCTTCGTTTGGCAATGAAATTCTTGGACGCCCGGCCCAAGACGAAGTTCCCCATTCAGCCCGACGTACGCTTTTAATTCATTTTCATATCCTGGAACATTGACCGGTAAATGATGGTATCTATTTGACATGTTTGTTTTTACCTGAAATGAGACGGAATTAGCGATGGGCTATATTTTATATATTCAGAAAAAAGCATGTAGTATTAACAAGTTTTTTCTCCATAGAGATAAAACTATTTATTATTTGCAATCTCGTGGTATACTCTCCCTATGGATACTCAAGAACAATTGCTGATACCGAGAAAAGAATACCTGCAGCAACTGATCGCCTGGCGCGAAAAGCGCCTCATCAAGGTGATCACCGGCGTCAGACGCTGTGGAAAATCGACGCTATTATCCCTGTACATCAGACACCTCAAGGAACAAGGGGTGCAAGACAGACAGATCATATCGATCAACCTTGAAAATATCGAATATGAACATCTTCTCGACTATCACGCATTGTACCGCCACATCAAGGAATTATTGCAGATCGACGTCTATACCTACGTCTTCATCGATGAAATCCAGCAATGCAAAGGTTTCGAGAAGGCCGTCGATAGTCTCTTCCTCAAGGACTTCGTTGACCTGTACATCACAGGGTCGAATGCCTACATGCTCTCAGGGGAATTGGCTACATTGCTTTCCGGCAGATATGTAGAAATCCAGATGCTTCCCCTCTCCTTCAGCGAATACCTTGATTTCACCCATGCAGGAATGAACAATCTCACACCTTCATTCAACCGGTACTTGAAACATGGGTCCTTTCCCTATGTTCCGAGGCTGGAGCAACAGGACTCGATAATCAGGACCTATATCGAGGGAATCTATACCACGATACTGGTCAAGGATGTGGCACAACGCAAGGCAATCACCGATGTCGCCCTGCTTGAACGTATCATCAAATTCTTGGGAAGCAGTATAGGGAGTCCCATCTCGGCAAAGAAAATCTGTGACACCATCATCTCCAGCGGGAGAAAGATATCGATCAATACGGTGGATGCATATCTCCAGGCACTGCTGGACAGCTACATCTTCTACAAGGTCGACCGGTATGATATCAAGGGGAAGAGCTTCCTCAAGACCTTGGGAAAGTACTATATAGTCGATCTGGGACTTCGGAACCATCTCCTGATGAATTCAGAATCGGATATCGGACATCAGATCGAGAACATCGTATACCTTGAACTCGTCAGACGCGGATATCAGGTTTCCATCGGCAAGCTGGCGGACAAGGAGGTCGACTTTGTGGCAACTTCGCAGGATGGGCGCTCCTATTTCCAAGTATCTGTTTCGGTCCTTGATGGCAGCACCCTCAAACGCGAACTGGCACCACTCCAAGCAATACAGGACAATTATCCCAAAGTCCTGCTGACCTTGGACGAGATAGGCTCAGACAGCAACCATGAAGGCATCCAGCAGAAGAACCTGTTGCAGTGGCTTATCACAAGATAGATGCCTACTCTCGCCGGTACCAGGAATGAAATCCTCGTTCAGTCCGAAAACCGGGCTTCTAGGCTATTACTGATGGGTTATGTGGAAAACACATACCAGGAAGAATCTCCTCAAAATCCTCGTTCCAGAAGGGAGGACGATGTCCGATTATACCCAGACATATGGAGAAAGTAGCAACGGACTGCGGCTCCCGCCGAGAAACAGCTGGCAGAACCAAGAAGATTATCCCGCTATCAAGCCAATGGATAACGACCCATAGGCCGGCTCCTCGGTGCAAGGGAATACATTGACACTGGTGAGGATACCCGGAATGTAAACCTTTGGATTCGGCAAATTTATAAGATAATCAGTTTTTCTGTTTATCTTGACATCTTCAAGCTTTGACATGATACTGTAAAGGAACCACAAAGGAGAGTGGAAATATATGTTATTGTCTTTCAAAGTCAACAATTATAGATCGATCCTAGACCTCATCGTTCCCTTGACGTATGCGGAGAAGAAAGCCCCAAACGGGTATAGACAGATGGAGTTGCTGCCATTCATGGAAGAAGGTGATGCCCGGACCATTCCGTGTCTGGCCATATACGGGGCGAATGCCTCGGGAAAATCCAACATCGTAAAAGCTTTTGCATCGCTTGTCAGGATCATCAAAGACAGGTACAACCCGAATAATATCTCACCCAACAAATTGCATCCCCATGACGATATCACTTCGTTCAAACTCGAATTCCTGAAAGCAGGCAGGAGGTTCCTGTATATGCTGGAAGTAAACGGGGAGGAGATCGTAACTGAGAAACTCGTAGAGAACAGCGACATCGTCTTTTCCATAGCGAACAGGAACACGTCGTTCACAGCCTTAGCCACCGAGGTGTATCCATCCAACAAGCTTGACACCATATTCTCGGTAGAATGCCTAGATCAACAACGACAGTTCACCACTCCATTCATCACGGTGGTCGGAAAGAACTATGCAGGATTGAATGATTCTATGACAATTGCATATGGATTCATCACCAATAACCTTGAGGTGTATTCAGATAACAACTTCCCCTTTTCCTTTTGGTTGGACAGATTGGCGAATACAAACACTGAAGTAGATAAGCAAAAAGCCTTTGAAGATATTGTCACGATCCTGCGGAAATTGGATATCGATATCACGCGCATGGAATACAAGAAGGATACGCTGGGTAAAGAAGTCAAAGCTTTTCCAGGAAGCAAAAATGAAGTCAGCATCTCCAACAAAAAGATCATGGCAACCGAGATCAAGTCATATCACGAAGATGTTCTTGGAAATGAGGTACAATTTAATTTTAATGAAGAATCCTTAGGGACTCAGCGAGTTGCTTGTTTGCTCGGAATTGTACTCACCGCGCTAAGAAGGGGAAACATACTGGTAATCGATGAGCTGGGGAACTCCCTCCACCCGTATCTATTTGCAGAGATTGTGAGGATGTTCAAGGACAGAAGGTACAATACATCGAATGCACAGCTGATTTTCACTACGCACAATACGGATATCATGGAGCAGGACATGATGCGGGTATCCGAAATTGGAATCGTAAACAGGACATTGAAGAGAGGGACGGTTTTCAAGCGGATATCCGACTTCGAAGGTGTTAGGAACGTGACCAACTTCAGGAAACAGTATCTTGATGGAACCTTTTCAGGAATCCCCCACTCATATATTTAACCGGGAAGGCTAATTGGTGTATAGACAAAATCGAAACATAATCATCGTGTGCGAAGGAGCTTCCGAGAAGGCATATATCCAAGAGCTGAACCGGTATCTGGAAGAGGAGGATATACCCCTACATTTTATCCCTCGGCCTTCGAATGGTGGACAATATTCGCCTGTAGTGAAAAAATATATGGAAGTGAGGAAGGAGAATAGAGCAGCAAGCATCCTCATCTGGGTGGATTGGGACAGGTATCAACGCAACGATAATGCCGATTTGGACAATTATCGGAAAAACCCAACGACATCCCCGATTTCCTCTTCTCGTACCAGAATTTCGAAGACTTCCTTTCCATGCACTGTGACCGGTCCAAGCTGGAGTGGTGGTGGACATCTTGTGTCGGCAGGCTTCACTTCGCCACCCCCTTACATAGCAAGGAATACATGCCGTCGTTCAGGATGTTCATCGGAGAAACCTATGAGAAGGGAGACATACCTATAGATATCGACTGTCACAGTCTCGAGAACTTGAGAATTCACCAGAACGATCCATCAGTGCCGTTCAAATGCGATTTTGCTAAGGAGCTTTTTCGATTGATGGCTCTTGTAACGCGAAGCTAACTCAACGAACGACTTCCGGCAGCTGGTTGAATAAGCACGGTGAATCCACGGTTTGCATATTGGGGTCACTTCTTATCAACTGAGACCAATCGTCCAACAATCCAGTCTATATAGAAGAGTAACAAAGCAATATGGCATCAATCAACTTTCCGATACTTCCAAGGGTAGTTTTTCGGTTATTCCCTGTTCAACGATCGAGGAATCACACTCCGATACCCTGAATCATAATGGCAGAATCCACATTTGATCCGACACCATCAAGAGCCAAATCTAGATGGCTGGTGAATACTGGATAATCATCACTTTTCACTTCTTCTTGGAAATGTATGCGCCTGCGCCACCAATAATGAGGGCAATCACGAAAGCAACTGAAGCAACAGTCCGCATCCCAAGATTGAACCATACCGAAGCACCTGCCAGAACTATCAACATGGCTGCAAATCCCAGCAATAGTTGTCCACATGTATGTTTGGTCATTTCAAGTATACCTCCTCTAAAAAAATTCAGTATCGACATTCGTTTGATACGCATCAATGCTTACCAGGATAACAACCAGCACCACACAGGAACCATCCCGGTGCATGAAGGTACCTACTCGACTCCTGTTACTGAACCAATCATTGTTTGATTCGAGCCCCGACCCCATGCAAGCCGGCACTCCCACTAGCAAATGGGTTTTGAGAAAAAGAATGCCATCGGCATCGCATCTGGATGTTTCCCCCCAATAACCACGGGATCGTACCCCATTCTATCTCTTTCCAGTATATCTCCAATCAAACCTGTCTCTCTGAAAAGTTCATCCGAGATGGGGATTGAGGTGGAAATCCAGAGATTGACCGGGTGTTGTTCTCCGCCAAGAAAATAAGAGTCAAATACATAGTAGTAATCCCGTATTTGTGCAATACGGTACAACGACATCGAGTCATCACCAGATATGCTTATCTTCAAGTCGACCGCATCCGATTCGACAAGATTCTCGTTCTTGACATGATAGAGTCCAGCAATTCTCCCCATACCGTTGGGGAATACTTCGGAAGCGGACGCTTCACGATGAGGGCATGAACCTTTGTCGTCAAAAGAATATACCAAGAGGAGGGAATCCCTGATGGATACAAATCTTACTCCCATTATATTGCTGCTCCTATATAGTCAGATCCCAATATCGCATAGGAATGCTTTCCAGGCAACATCACCTCCCCTGCAAGGATAGAACGTCAGGACTCTCGTAGAGAGCCAGCCAATCCGCACCAATTCTCCATGAGGTGCCTTTTGTACCAAGACCTAGTTCCGAACCGCCTTGCTTCAGGTCCCATATAATGCGGGAGGAACAGGACGAACATACGCTTTCGAGCATCGTTTCAGCTCCTTGGCAGCAAGGAAAACGTCCGGTTGGCTGACGAGGGCTGAAACTACGGCAAACCCTTGCACACCATATGGGGCACACAGAACAATTGTCTCCTTGTCCATGCCACCGATGGTCACGATCGGCAGATTCACTGCTTTGCGTATCGCTGCCAAAGTTTGTAGAGAAACATACGAAGCATCCTGTTTGGTTTGGGTGACAAACATGGCCCCAACCCCCAGATAGTCCGCTCCATCAGCTTGGGCTCTTTCAGCCTGAACCACAGTGGTCGCCGAAACACCCAACAAGCGGTTTGGGCCCAGAATTGCGCGTGCCTCGGAAACCGACAGATCATGCTGACCAATATGTAACCCAATTGCATCCACACCTAGAGCAACATCCAGCCGGTCATTGATCACCAGAGGGACATCGTATGCATCGCAGAGGCGCTTGATCCGTTTGCCCAACATGACAAAGGCTTCGGTATCCAGATGTTTTTCCCGCAATTGCACCAACGTGACACCTCCGGAAAGAGCTTGTTCGACACACTCTTCCAAGGTCTTGGTTCCCATGAGTGTTCGATCGGTTACCATATACAAGGTATAGTCCACCTTACACACGTTTTTGCCTCTTTTTAATAATCACACTGGTGCCACCGACGATAAGGAATATGAGCAGGGAATTACTAACATCGATGAGAAACGCCTGCATCAGGAAGTACAGCGCAACACCAAGGCCCCAGAGTGTCATGTTTGTCAGATTCCAGGAGTTTGTTTGCGCAGAAGTTCTGTGGAGGATAAAGTAATCGACGAACAACAGGGCGTACAGGGGAGAGAATATGGCTCCAATGAGATACAGAAACGGTTCAATGGTATCCATCGGCAGCAGGAGGGCGATGAGCAGACTGATGAACGTAAAGAGTATGGAAAGCACCTTTCCGTGACTCAAAGGCCATATATTCATGAAACTATCGCTCGCTGAATATACATCCAGGTAGGTGGTGGTTACGGTCGAAAAAAATACAATGAAAAGCGAAGCCAACCCAAACCCTGAGATTGTCAGCATCAATGCAATATCAGAACTCCCGGTAACAAGGGATAACCCCAGCCCCAATGCAAACATACAGCTTCCTACAACCGAATAGCCAACGGCACTCCACAGCGGGCCGCTTCTCGTCTGCCTGGCATGTTGGGTGTAATCCCCTATCAAGGGTAACCATGAGAGACACATGGCGATATTCAATTCCACTCCCTGCCAAAAGGTAATTGTCGGCCACACACCTTCTCCGGCATTGAAGGCAAGATCACATATGAGCCGATATCCCATCACCAGGCTCAACAGCAGCAACAGTACAACCACCAGACCATTGAGTTGTGCATGTTGGCGCGATATGTACAACAACCAGATGGAAATGCACAGGGCAATCCCGATCATCCAGAGGTTGGGATTGCTGTATCCATACAGTGATACGGTTATCTGGTCAAGGATACGGGAGCCCTGCAGCATCATGATGGATGTCCATCCCACCAACTGAAGGATATTGAAACCTGAGAAAACATACGATCCGTAGATTCCAAAAGAGTAACGGGTCGATTCCATCGCCGAAGCTCGTAAGGAGCTGCTCATGGTTGCAGCAAGATACAACAGGGCACCTCCGATCGTGTGCCCCAGGAGAATTGCCACCAGTCCGGACGACATACCGAGGGAAGCCAGTACACTTCCCGAAAGTATCTCGGCAACAGAAATTGCTGCCCCTGCCCAAATAAGGAACAATGAACGGCTCGAAAACCCTCTGGTAGGAGAATCATTTGACATAGAGGTTCCCCCTTTGCATCAGGAGAGCACCATCAAGTCTGCTGAAATGGTCAAATAGAGCGGTATGGAAACTTCCCAAACCGGCGTGCACGCTTGCCAGTTCTCCGGCAATACCCATACCGAGAAGGGCCGTAACGGTAGCCGAGAAATAGTCATCGGTTACTGCGCAGCAGGTCCCGACCATCGCAGTACTCATACATCCTGTTCCCGTAATCCGCGTCAGTGCGGGATGTCCATTTTCAATGATTGCTATGGATGTACCATCCGAGACAATGTCGATCTTGCCGGTGATGGCAACGATACATCCAAGTTTCCGGGAAAGATTACAAGCAATTTCCTTGGTTTCTTCAACCTGTTCGGCACCGTCACAGCCAGCAGAATCGACACCCAAGGTATGACTACTCAGCTGTGCAACACTTCGAATCTCTGAAAGATTTCCTCGAATCACGTTGGGAACCAGGTCAGAAATCAAGTTTTGTACGGTTTGGGTCCTATAGGAGGAAGCTCCCGCTCCTACCGGATCGAGAATGATGGGGATGCCAGAATCTCGCGCAATGTGGGCAGCTGTGAACATCGAGGAACGTGTTCGACCATTGAGGGTCCCGATATTTATGACCAAAGCATTGCTCAAGCGAACAATGTCTTCCAGCTCTTGTTCAGCATCCGCCATAATGGGAGAACCTCCCATAGCAAGGACCACATTGGCACAATCCTGTACCGTGACGTAATTGGTAATCTGATGAACGATTGGTTTTTTCTTTCGTACAGTCTGCAGTATCTCCGTACTGTTTGAGTACATCTGTTTCGTATCCATGATATTGCTCCTCCTTATCGGGCTAATCCATTGTTGTAGAGATCATAAAAATGATGTGTTGGACCGCACCCCTTCCCTAAAGACAATGCGTGTTCGATGGCCATGGTCACAAACGCCTTTGCTTGTTCCACCGCTTTTTCGATAGGTTTGCCCAATGCAAGGTTCGCAGCAATTGCCGATGAAAAGGTACACCCTGTTCCGTGCGTATTTTTAGTATCTATTCGTTTTGCGGTGAAACACAGCATCCTGTTTCCGTCATACAGCAGATCGGCAGCAGCATCACTGCGGTGACCACCTTTGACCAGCACATAGGGTGGACCATACCCGTGAATCCTACGTGCTGCCTCTTCCATATCTTCAATTGAAGCAATACGCATATCGGCAAGGACTTCCGCTTCCGGAATGTTGGGGGTTACCACATCGGCATACGGCAAAACCAAATCAGCCAAGGTCCGTGCCAATCTGGAATCCATGAGGGCAAATCCGTTCTTTGCTATCATCACAGGATCCAGAACAATATTCCTGGGTTTTCGTTCCTTCAGCTCCCTGGCGACTATCTCCATGACCAACTGGGAGGGTAGCATTCCGATTTTGACCGCATCTACACGGATGTCCTCAAAAACTGCCTGCAACTGGTCAACTATCAGTTTTGGAGAGACGTTTTCTGCTCCTATCACCCGTTGGGTGTTCTCGGCGACTACGGAGACAATGACGCTCATTCCATATACACCATGAGCTGCGAATGTCTTCAAGTCTGCCTGGATGCCGGCACCGCCGCTGCAATCCGAGCCGGCGATGGTCAATACATGTTTCATCTCAAATCCTCCTCATATGTGTCACTTGCTGGAAAAGACAAGTACTATCAATGATTCGGATTGATGTATTGCTTCCCTACGCCAGTGTTAACTGCCAGGTTCCAAGGGTCAGGTTCTACCTTCTCAACTCCGAAGAGTCCCCCCGCATCGCTTGTATATAAAAAAACTCCCCGTAGGGAGATGATTGTCCTGAATGGATCCATCTGCTTCCCTACGCCAGTGTTAACTGCCAGGTTCCAAGGGTCAGGTTTTACCTTCTCAACTCCGAAGAGTCCCCCCGCATCGCTAGTGTATAAAAAATCTCCCCGTGGGGAGTTGATTGACCGGTGTGCATCTTTCAGCTTCCCTACGCCAGTGTTAACTGCCAGGTTCCAAGGGTCAGGTTCTACCTTCTCAACTCCGAAGAGTCCCCCCGCTTTCGTACTATAGTCGTCAGCATAGGGAAGATCACGAATCATGTCAATCACCACCATTCGGTAGTGGCTTTCCCATTCGCTGTGGAATGATTATTGCATATTTTTTCAACTGAACCTAAAGTGTCCCTGCGGGGAAAAGCAAATGAATGCTCGTCTCATATGCTTGGAGGTTTCATGAGCGATTGGTTCACCATCGACCTGATTGACGCCGATACATACATAATCAGTGAATACCGACACTGGGAAGAAACCCACTGTTATCTTTTGAATGGCACCGCTTCCAGCCTACTCATCGATACAGGATTGGGTATCTGCAATATCCACGCTGAGGTGATGAACCTTACCGACAAACCAATCATCGCCGTCGCTACCCATATCCATTGGGACCATATCGGGGGCCACCGATATTTTCCCGATTTCTATGCCCATAAGGATGAATTGCACT
>PGXW01000046.1 GCA_002839355.1 Spirochaetae bacterium HGW-Spirochaetae-2 | reverse complement strand
ATGAAGAATTTCATGGCAATGATCTACTTTGTCTGTGGAGAGCTTGCTCTTCCCAAAGCCACCATCATGTAGGGTTACCCACTCGATTCAGCGAATAACAATAATTGGGAGAATAACCGTATGTACGTTTTGCCTTTACATCTATATTCATCGTGCCCCCCTCATCTCAGTCAGATTAACTTATCTTCTTACTATTAGCATATGGTGTTACCAAAAATCGCACAAGTGGAATATTAGATTGAATTCTCCTGGACCCCAATCCCACAAGCTGCTAGGATAATACTCCGAGGGGCCCGTAACCATGAAACGTATCCACGTCGTTGCTGCAATCATCATTGAGAATGGAAAAGTATTTGCTGCGAAACGCAAGGATGCTGGTGAGCTCGCCCTCAAATGGGAATTCCCCGGAGGTAAGATCGAACCGGGCGAAACTGGTGAAGCGGCAATTATCCGGGAAATCATGGAAGAGTTGTCGGCAACAATCGTAGTGGACCGGTATCTCATGACCGTGGAACACCAATACCAGACGTTTCATCTCACTATGGATGCCTACCAATGTACAGTAACCGATGGCACCTTGGAGATAAGTGAACACGTCGACAGCCGTTGGCTACCGGTAGAAGGACTCCATTCACTGGATTGGGCAGCTGCAGATATTCCCATTGTGGATACAATCTCTCGGATGTTGGGTAATTAGGATGGGAACCGAACGATTCGAGGAGTTGTTGCCTCCTAGCCTGCATACCGGATTCATCGACCACACCCAACCGTCCAACGAGTTGTACCGGCCGAGCCTTGTACTCAACGATCCACCAAGAAGCAAGGTACTCCATACCCTGTGCCGAGAGTTGGAGAATTGCTCCTACTTCGAGTTTTCGGTTGCATTCATAACCAGCGGGGGAATCATGATGCTGCTTCAAGCGCTCTATGAAGCGAAGGCGAGAGGCATCACCGGAAAAATACTCACATCGGACTACCTCGGGTTCACCGATCCCAAGGCACTCACCCTCATTAGTCAGCGATTCGATAATATAGAAGTACGGGTGTACAGCGGAAAGCCCTTCCATGCAAAAGGCTACCTGTTTTATTACGGAGAGAGTGATTACGCCTCCCTCATGATTGGCAGCTCGAACCTTACCCACGAAGCACTGGCGACCAACCGAGAGTGGAATATCAGGCTCGTTTCGTTGCATGGTGGAGATTTGCTACGAAAAGTCCGTACAGAATTCGACGCAGCCTGGGATATGGCCCACGAAGTGAGTCCTGCCTGGTTGTTGCAGTATGAACGGATCCGTGCCTCCATGCATCGGCTATCCCAACCAGCTGCGGCGGTACTTCCCGAAGAAGAAGAATCCTTTAGTCGAGAGCACATAGTCGCCAATACCATGCAACGCGATGCTCTCGCGTCATTGGAACGCTTGCGGCAACGTGGTGAACACAAAGCAATCCTCGTCTCCGCAACCGGTTCAGGCAAGACGTTCCTGAGTGCATTCGATGTCCAACGCTTCGCTCCACGACGATTTCTCTTCATCGTCCATCGTCAGCAGATTGCTTCCGAATCGATGCGAAAATTCAAGCAGATTCTCGGCAATTCGATATCTTGCTCACTGATTGGTGGAGGATCTGAATACGATAAGTCCGCAGTCTATCTATTCTCCATGATCCAAACTCTCAGCAAAGATGACGTATTGCATACATTCGCTCCTGATGAATTCGACTACATCGTCGTGGATGAAGTCCACCGGGCTGGAGCAGCTTCCTATGAAAAGGTCCTATCATATTTCACCCCAAAGTTCCTGTTAGGTATGACAGCGACACCGGAACGGACCGACGGCTATGACATCTACCGCCTGTTCGACAATAATATCGCCTACGAGATCAGGCTCAACCAAGCCCTGGAAGCCGAACTACTGTGTCCTTTCCACTATTATGGAATCTCGGACCTGGTGGTCGACGAAGTCCAGTATGATGATCTGTCCCAGTTCTCAAAAATCACAAGCGATGAATGGGTAAGGAATATCCAAGATGCCATCAACCGGTATTCTATCCCAGATACCAGACGCAGGGGCTTGATCTTCGTTTCTCGAAATGAAGAGGGAACAGTACTCTCGGAAAAACTCAACGTGTTGGGACTGCGTACACTCGCTCTCAGTGGTGCGGACGACGACAAAGCAAGGGATGTTGCTTTTGATCGACTGGAATTGGCAGATGGTCCCGATGCGCTCGAATACCTGATCGCCGTCGATATACTCAACGAAGGAATCGACATACCCTCGCTGAACCAGATAATCATGCTCCGCCCTACCCAATCGGCGATCGTCTTCGTACAACAAATGGGACGCGGATTGCGCAAATACCGGGGAAAGGATTTCCTCACTGTCATCGATTTCATCGGGAACTACACCAACAACTATATGATCCCAGTCGCACTGTTTGGAGACACATCCTTCAAGAAGGACACCCTCAGGAAGCTGGTGAGTTCGGGAAGCCTTGGTATCCATGGGGTTTCGACAGTCAATTTCGATAGGATTGCGAAGGAACGCATCTACAAGGCCATCAACGACGTTTCCTTCAGAACCCTAAAGTTCCTGAAGGATGAGTATAATCGGGTCAAGATGAAAATTGGTGGAATTCCAACCATGATGGATTTCGTAGAGCATGGCGCGATATCCCCACTTTTGTTTATTGACCATAGCAAGAACTACTACCAATTCAAATCCAAGGTGGAGAAGCCCTTCGTTCCCGAACTGTCGGCAGATCATCTGCGAAGCTTGGATTTCTTCTCCAAGGTTATTGCGCCAGGAATCCGCCCATATGAAGCGGAGATTGTCGAGGCTCTCATAGACGGCAAGGGAAGTCTCATCATGGAGCAGATGGCTATCAGAATTGAAGAAAAATACAACTTCATCCCGCAGGAAAAATCGTTACACTCGGCAGTCAAGATACTACAAGATGGCTTTTACCAAGCAGCAATGAAAAAATCTTTCGGTAACATCGTCTACTGTTCATGGAACGGCGACATGCTTGTACCGACAGAGCGATTCAGGCTTCTCCTAGAAAATGGTACATATAGACAAGAAATCACCGATATCCTGAACTTGGGCAGAAAGGAATACCGTGCCAACGTACTACCGCACCGCATGCCTGACGATCTGATGCTCTATCATAAATACTCACGACAGGATGTCTGTAGATTGCTCAACTGGGATAAGGATGAAAGTTCCACCATATATGGATATAAGGTGGACAAACGTTCCATGACGTGTCCAATATTCGTCACCTACCACAAGAACATTGAGGAAATCGATCCAAGCATCAATTATCAAGATCACTTTGTGTCTCCTGAAGAGTTCGCATGGGAAACCAGACATAGTGTGAAGTTGGATTCCAGCGAACCCAGAGCCATCAGGAATGAAGATGGTCCCATGAGGAAACTCCTGTTCGTTCAGAAGAACAATGACGAGGGAATTGCCTTTTACTACATGGGATCAATGGAGTTTCTCTCGAATACGCAAGGGAAGAAGGAGACCGGAAAAGGCAAGGAACTCCCTGTCGTAGCTATGGAATTCGCCATGCACACACCCGTTCCCGCCGATCTGTACGACTATATCACCGGTTGACGACCCCTCTGAGATACTCCCCCAACCCAGCATCAGCGCGAAGTTCTACGGATTAGCTCACTTTTTTTATGAATACCTTGGAAATATCTGGATCAAATTGGGTTCCGGAATTTCTTCTGATTTCTTCTATAGCCTCTGTTTTTGTCATTGCCGAACGATAGGCTCTATCGTTGGTCATGGCGTCGAACGCATCGACTATAGCAACAATACGAGAAAGAAGAGGTATTTTATCTCCAATCAAACCTTCGGGATATCCCTTGCCATCCCATCTCTCGTGATGGTAAAGAATACATTCCGCAATAGGAATAAGCTCAGATGTTGCTTGTGCAATTCTAAAACCAATCTCAGGATGCTTTCGTATCTCAACCCACTCCCTGTCGCTCAGCTTACCCGGCTTTGATAGTATCTCCGCACTTACGCCCATTTTTCCTATGTCATGCAGGGTGGATAAAAGCTCAAGCTCATTCAGCTGTCTCTCTGTCAGACCCATGGCTTTACCCACTAGCTTCGACAATTGTACCATTCTATCTGCATGCTCTTCTGTTTCTTGACTCTTCTCAAACATTATTGCTTTTATCGATGCAATTATCGAGCTATGAACACTCTTCCTTTCCAATAACTTGTGTGTGGACATATTTTCTTCAGCGGTCATCACAATGGTATCCATGGGCTCAGTGATTGTGGTCTTTGTTGCATAACCTAAAGAAATACTGAGATAGATCAAGCCCTTGTGCAACGCATACCCATTACAAGCATCAGAGATGCGACCACATAATAGTTGAGCTTGTTTGCTATCTGTTCGGGGAAGAATTATCCCAAACTCATCTCCTCCGATCCTGGAGACAACATCTTCCTCCCTACAGCAGCCTTTCAATATTTTGGATATTATGATGAGCAATTCATCACCTTTAGCATGTCCAAAGCCATCATTCACCAATTTCAAACCGTTGATATCTCCCATAATAATCGAAATGGGCAACTGACTTTGGATATCCAGTCGTTTTTTCTCCTCTTCAAAGTAAATCCTATTATGCAGTCCTGTTAAGAAGTCGTGGTGACTAATATAGGCGATCTCTTCATTTTGAAAGATGAGTTCTGCATTTGCATTTTGCAGTTCCACTGCCCGCATATCCTTCTCTTCATTCTGAAACGCCAGTTCCTTGTTCGCTATCACCAACTCGGCTGCCCGATCAGCCTTCTCCCCTGTCTGGAAGAGGAGTTCCTTGTTTGCCAGGACGAGCTCTGCTGCCCGCTTGTCCTTCTCTTCATTCTGAAAGACTAGTTCGGTATTGGCTATGAGGAGTTCTGCAGCACGCATATCCTTCTCTTCGTTCTGGAATGCCAGTTCCTTGTTTGCTATCACCAATTCGGCTGCACGGTCCGCCTTCTCCCCTGTCTGGAAGAGGAGTTCCTTGTTTGCCAGGACGAGCTCGGCCGCCCGTTTGTCCTTTTCTTGGTTTTGAAATACTAGCTCTGAATTGGCTATGAGAAGTTCTGCGGCACGCATATCCTTCTCAACATTTTGAAACGCCAACTCTTTGTTTGCTATCACCAATTCGGCTGCACGGTCCGCCTTCTCACCCGTTTGGAAGATGAGCTCCTTGTTTGCCAGGACGAGCTCGGCCGCCCGCTTATCCTTTTCTTGGTTTTGAAAGACAAGCTCCGTGTTGGCTATGAGAAGTTCTGCGGCACGCATATCCTTCTCTTCATTTTGGAAGGCAAGTTTCTTTTGGGCAATGACCAATTCCGCGGTTTTTTGTTGAACATGCAATTTGAGACCATTTCCAATATTCGTAAGCTCGTCTTCATATTTTTTTACTGCTGAAATATCCCGTGTAACAGCAAGCGCTCCAATTACTTGACCCTCCTTGTCTGTATATACGGAGGCATTGTAGGAAACAGGAAGGGACGATCCGCCGGTACGTTTGAGATAGAGCTCATAATTCTCGACCTTGCCATTATCAAAAACTTGTTTGCATCCGATACGAGCCTTTTCCGGCTCGGTGAAGTATCCTGGGAAATCCGTACCGATTATCCTTTCCCTTGGAAGTCTAAAAGCTATTTCGGTTGCAGAATTGACATCTGTGATTATGCCATCCGGATTTATCGTTACGAGGGAATCGAGGCTTGCTTCTATCAAGTTGCGGTAATAATCCCAATCCTTCGTTGCCTTTTCATCTCGAACTACCTTTTTGAAGGTTTCTCTGGACTGTTTTTTATTCCCATTGGGTTTTTTCATATAACCATTATAATCTGTTTTTACCTTCTTGTATCTGTTATTGTTGGATATTTCATGTTATTCAACCATTGTGTATATTGGTTCAACCGAACATTCTTCCTGTGGTGGAAAGTTGCCTATATCTGCTTTCATTTCATCTAAAAATACCACTATCATACAAAGCCAAGGACCGAAAGATGGCCTCTGCGGATACTGTTTTGCAAGAAAGGTATGCATCATGCACTGGTTTGTCATCTACATAGTAACCAGTGGTAGGTTTTACGCTGTTTTTAAGTAGGAATTGCCCTGTTCGGGTGACAGGATTTCGGTGTCGAAGTCAGTTTTCAAGGGCAAATCAATCCACTCGCTTGAAATCGATAAATCCACGTTCAACATCGGTGCTTGTCAATTGCACACGGAGAGTGTCTCCGACATCCAATCCCTTGAACCCACTGTTCAACCGTCCTTCGAGTGGTGGATTCGTAATACGCACCCAGGTGCCTTTGCCAGCGGCTCCTGTAACGATAGCATCGAACTGTTCTCCAATTCTTTTCTCAAGGAGAATCGCCGCAGCCGATTTCACCATCTGCCTTTCCACTTTATTCGCCGCATTCTCGGCGGAATTGCAGTGCTGTGCAAGGGCTGTCAGTTCTTCAACAGAATACGGGGAAGGGCGTCCCGAAATTGCGGCTTTTACAATTCGTTGGGTTATCAAGTCAGGGTAACGACGATTCGGAGCGGTGGAATGGGTATAATTCTTTACAGCAAGCCCAAAATGTCCTTCGACCGTGCTACCAGGAATCTGGACCACATAATCCCCAGACCCTAGTAGCTTTATGATACTGAGAGACACATCGGGGAACCGAAGGGGATCTGCCTTTTGCGATGAGACCAGGAATTTTTCAAGTGCTATCGAGTCTGGTTGAGATGGAAGCGTTGTTCCATGTCCCGCCACAATCGATACGATACGGTCCCATCGTTTGGGAGTGCTGACAACGCGTCTGACCGACACGTAGTCCATGGACGCAAGATAGCGCGCTGTAACGCTGTTTGCGGCTATCATGAAGTCTTCGACTATTCCATTTGCCCGGTTGCGGGGGTCAGGGATGATATCCATCAGCGTGTCGCCCGAGAAAATCGGTTTTGCATCGATTGTCTCGAAAACCAGCGCCCCATGGATATGACGTAGACGTCTCATCTTTTCAGCTGTGGCGTCTTGGAGCCGCAGGCTTTCTTCCATGCCGTCGACCAACTTGATTTCCATTGGTATGGAGTCCTTATTGTTCAACCATGCAGCGACGCTGCTGTACGAAAGTCGCGCTTTGTTTCGCACTATTGCCCGACAGAACGATGAATCCACGATAGAACCATCATCGGCAATCTCGATTTCAACGACTACAGCTAGACGATCATATCCAAAATTGAGTGAAGTGATATTCGTCGATAGTTTCTCGGGAAGCATTGAAAACACCTCAGCTGCTGTATACACCGAAGTAGTATTCTGCTGTGCATGCAAATCGATCGCCGATCCTTTCTTGACGACAGCATCGACATCGGCTATTGCTATCAATAGTTTGACATTACCGTTTTCCATCATCTCAGCCGCAGTCAGCTGGTCAAGATCCCGTGACGCATCATTGTCGAGTGAACACCAGAGTACAGTACGCAAATCAACCAATCCGGGTACATCTGGTAACGTTGAAGGCTCCCCGGTCGTCTTGAGTTCCGCAAGAACTTCTTTTGAGAAATCTGGCACCAGCCCATGCTCTATCATTGCCCTGTGTGCAATGCGTTCAAGTCGGGCACGGTCCTTTTGTTCATTTGCCGTATTCACTCCTGCCTCCCCAAGGAATTGAAATATCGGAAGGACATCCACATTTTATCAAACTCTAGGGTAAAGAACCTACTTTCTTACTATAGGATTTTCCAACCAACTCCATCATAAAGGATTGCCGGGACATGTACTATCTGAATCTCGTGAAGTCTTCGTATGGAGGATATCCTGTCCGCAGGGCCCTTGCAGCGGCAGATCTCTCGTTCAAGGACGAGCAAGGCCGGTAGCATAGCCACTTCGCTGCCAAATTGTGCGGGCGGCAAGGCATCACCCAATCTCCCTCGTATTGTATATTCTTTTTATTAATATACAAAATGCTGTATATCTAAATTGACAAAAGACTGAACACCCAATAGATTGGAGAGTACTTTTGGGGTACTATTCATGGAACAACATTCGCCTGTCCCGTTGACTGAGGAAGAGATCAAAGCTCGAGCATTATTGGGGGAGAAGGAACCCGATAGCAAGTTGCGCGCCTACACCGGTCCGTTGGGACATATCGTCACCATCCTGTTCCTGGTTTGGGCTGTCTTCCAAGTCTACGCGAACACGCTCGGGATTGTCGATGCCATGGCCCTGCGTACCTGGCATCTGTTTTTCCTCCTGGGTTTCACCTTCCTGCTGTTTCCAACCTATAGGAAAGAGAAGCTCTCGCGCACCTTGCCTCCGATATGGGACATCGCGCTCTTGGGCCTCACCATATTCACCTTCGCCTACCTGCTGAACAACTATACGGCAATCGCCAAACGTGGGGGCTATTCGCTGTCGAACGACCTGGTCATGGCAGCTGTGGCGCTTGTCCTCATTTTCGAGGGAGGCCGACGTGCCTGCAAGAACCTGGCCATACTCGGCATGGTATTTCTCCTGTACAACTTTCTCGGCATGTTCATCCCGGGAGAACTGGGACATGTGGGATTCAGCCTCAAACGGGTCCTGAACCACATGATCTGGGGTAGCCAAGGAATATTCGGCGTAGGTATCGGGGTCAGCGCGACCTACATATTCCTCTTCGTCCTGTTCGGTGCCTATCTGAAATACAGTGGCTTCAGCCAATTCATCAATGATATCGCCCTCACCATGGTGGGAAGGACTGCCGGTGGGCCTGCCAAGGTCGCCGTACTCGCCAGCGCCCTGTTGGGTATGATCAACGGATCGGCGATTGCCAATGTCGCCACGACCGGAACCATCACGATTCCCATGATGAAGAAGACCGGCTACAAGAAGGAGTTCGCCGCCGCCGTCGAAGCGGTCGCATCGACCGGAGGCCAATTCGCACCACCAATCATGGGAGCCGTGGGATTTGTCATGGCCGAGTTCATGGGGGTAAGCTACACCACCGTGCTGCTGGCTGCCTGTATTCCGGCGTTCCTCTACTACCTTACCCTTCTCTTCGCCGTCCACTTCGAAGCCAAGCGCCTCGGACTCTCGGGACTGAGCAAGGAGAATATTCCCGATGCCTTGCAGGTGCTCAAGAAGCAGGGACACCTGCTGATCCCCCTGGTCGTCCTCATCGTCCTGCTCAGCTTCGGATACACCCCCCTCTTCGCTGCCGTGATCTCCATTTTCGCCACGGTGCTCGCCTCCTGGCTTCGTAAGGACACCCGGATGACCTGGTCGACCATCGTCAAAGCCACCGTCGAAGGTTCCCGCTCGGCCATCACGGTCGGTATGAGCTGTGCGATCATCGGGGTGATAATCGGAACGGTTTCCCTCACCGGTCTGGGCTTGAATTTCGGCTATATCATTCTGCGCATCGTTGGTGAAGGACAGCTCTATCTCGGTGGTCTCATGGTCATGTTCATGAGCATCGTCCTGGGCATGGGAGTCCCTGGAGTCGCAGCCTATGTTATTGTCTCCACCGTCTCGGTACCGGTATTGATACAGGCCGGGGCGATTCCCATGGCTGCCCACATGTTCTGCCTGATCTACGCCTGCCTCTCCAACATCACGCCCCCGGTTGCCATGAGCAGCTATGTCGCCAGCGGAATCGCCGACTCCGACCAGACGAAAACGAGCCTCATAGCCGTGAAGCTCGGGCTCACCGGGTTCATCCTCCCCTTCTTCTTCCTCGACAACCCTATCCTGCTGTTGGGAACACTTGCCGACATTCCCCTGCTGCTCACACTCAGGGCAATCTTGACATCGTCGATCGGTGTCATCGCACTGTCGGCGGGATTGCAGGGGTATCTGTTCCTGCGGCTCAACATTATCGAACGGATCATGCTTGTAGCTGCCGGACTATTGTTCATCGAGACAAGACTCGTCACCGATCTTGCGGCGCTGCTGCTTTTCGGCGCTATCATTGCCATCCAATATATTCAGAAGAAATCACTAAACAAGGAGAAGATAACATGAAGAAATTTAGCCTACTCGTACTGCTTGTGGCTCTCATGGTTCCGGCACTGCTGTTTGCAGCCGGTGCACAGGAAGCTGGAGCGAAGCCTGAGAAAACGGTAATCAACTTCCCGACCGCAGCGACTACAGGAGCCGTGTATCCCCTCGGTTCGGCGATGAGCAACATGTGGAACACCAAGCTGACGAATGTGCGCGCCAGTGCCCAGGCAAGTGCCGGTGGCATCGCGAACCTCAACATGCTCGCGGATGGCGAAGCCCAACTCGGTGTGGCTGTCACCTCCATCATGTACGAATCCTACAATGGAATCGGCTCGTTCGAAGGACGCGCGAACCCCAATTTGCGAGTCATGATCGGCCTCTACTCCAACCCCAACCAGGTGGTGGTGACCAACAATAGCGGGATCGTATCCCTCTCCGACCTGGCGGGCAAGCGTTTCGCCTCCGGAGCTCCGGGTTCGACAACCGAGGTCGAGACCAGCATCCACCTCAAGACCAGCGGCGTGAATTATCCCGATGCCCTCAGGGTCCAGTATGTCGGCTTCACCGAGGCTATCGACCTCATGCGCAACAAGCAGCTCGACGGCGCTTGGATCATGGCCGGTATCCCGAATGCCGCCGTGACCGAGATGCTCTCGACCGCAGGTGGAAAGCTGCTCAATATCGACGAGAAACTGATCGCGAAGTTGCAGGAGAAGTACCCCTGGTATGGTGCCTATACGATTCCTGCAGGAACGTATCCCGGTCAAAATAGCGATGTGCTCACTTCGGCTATCAAACTCACCGTTTGTACCGATGCCCGCGTCGACGCCGATGTCATCTACGATATGACCAAAGCATTCTGGGAGAACTTCGAGGAACTGAAGGCCACGCAGTCCCCACTCAAGCAGGTCAATCCCAAGGAAGCTGTCAAGGATCTCGCCGGCCTTCCCATCCACGAGGGAGCCGCTCGCTACTACAGGGAGATTGGTTTGCTCTAAACGCTACCGCATGGAGGGAACCCTCCAGGTATCGAATCGGGACCAGTGTATGCTGGTCCTGTTTTTTTGCAGATGATCAATCATCCAGTTGTATTTTCGAAACCCCAAGCAGCCTTCGCAGCAGGCCATGGACCAAGGCGAACGGCAAAAGAATGAATCCACCCAGGAGCATTCCCAGTTCATACCAAAGCGAACTGTCCTTGTAGGGCCGTCCCTTCAGTCTTGAGCGCAACGCACTGTAGGGTATGCCGTAGATATTGCCGACCAGCATGATCTGGGCAGCACAAAGCATCACCTGAGCCTCTTGGTCTCCATATGCATCCCTGATCGATGCATAGGCCGCGTGCTTCGGGAATCCTCGGGTATCGGCGAAATGTTGGGCAAACAGGATTGCCTTCGCCTCCTCAGGCTTCACGAAGTTGCCATCGCCACTGAGAAAGCTATGGATCTCATCATTGCCCATTCCCTGCTTCAGGGCCATATATGCATGGGCATAGGAGCAAACCGAGCAACCGTTCACCTCTGTCACCGCCAACTGCATCCGCTCGATGAGGTGTGCATCAACCAGTTTCGTTCGCCTGTTGGTGGAGATCTTGCCTGCTGCGGCGGGAAGCATGGCAGAAGCACGATACAGTTCCCCCAAACCGTACCTCTTCTTGAATTCAGTCCGTGCGTCGATATGATCCGGTATCGTGATATTTCGTGCCATGTATGGTGCAACTTCCTTGTGGACGGGATAGGTGAAAGCCTCTGCCTTGTGAATTCAATATACTGCGGCAATAGGATATGGACAAATGCCCCGAATGGCGAGAGAATACTGCAAGGAGGTACTACGTATGGCTGATCCATGGTATGTCTCGCTATTCAGGAACTATGCAAAACACTATGACGAGGAGTCCTTCACCCAGGGGACTGTGGGGGAATGCGACTTTATCGAACAGGAATTGGACTACGACAAGACCCTGCGCATTCTCGATGTCGGTTGTGGAACCGGTCGGCATTCCATAGAGTTGACCAAACGCGGGTACAACATGACAGGTGTGGACTTTTCGGAGGCACAACTACGACGAGCCAAAGAGAAGGCTCAAGCGGAAAACCTCACCATATCCTTCATACAGGCCGATGCCCGCTGTCTCCCGTTCGAAGAGGAATTCGATGCCGCCATCATGCTCTGCGAGGGAGGCTTTTCTCTCATGGAGACCGACCAGGAAAATGCTGCGATCCTGGCCAGTGTCGCCAAATCCTTGAAACCCGATGCGTTGCTCATATTCACCACACTCAACGGTCTCTTTCCCCTGACAAATTCCCTCAACGAATTCTACGCCAACAATACAACCGGGAGTGCGGCGTACGAAAGCGACCGGTTCGATATCGTGACTATGCGTGACAGGAACGTCACCACCTTCACCGACGACGATGACAAGGAACACACGATCCACTCGAACGAACGATATTATCTACCCAGTGAGATCACATGGTTACTTACCGACCTGGGTTTCAAACAGGTGGAGTTTTTCGGTGCGCACTTGGGAGCTTTCAGCAGGAAGCACAAACTGACAAACCAAGATTTCGAAATACTGGTGGTTGCCTACAAGCACCTTACGGCAAATGCACTCGTACAGCGTTATACGGCCCAGGTGCAACAAAATACCATAACAATCGCATACTCGATAATCCTCAATGTCCTGAGAACCCTACACACGGCCTTGGAGACAAGGTTCCCCGAGGCAACGGCCACTTCGCTGTACCAGGGGTATATGGATATGAGTTATATCGGCTTGGTCACACCACAGCTGAAGCGGCACGATCTGAAACTGGCCATTGTCTACCTACATGCGACCGGGTGTTTCGAACTCTGGCTTGCCGCGCGGAACCGGACGATCCAAGACCAGTACCGGGAAAAACTGAGAGGCAAGGTGAAAGCTCCGTTCCAATTGGTCGAAAAGGAACCGGTGGTCGATGCGATTGTGCAAGTCGTGCTCGACGATCATCCGAATTATGATGACCAGAGTGCACTTGTCGCCGCCCTATGTGATAGGGTGAATGGATTCCTGGGCGATATCCATGCCATGCTGGAGTATTGATCTATCATGTTGTGCCAGGCCACATATTTGAAGAAATAGCTATCATGTTCTAATTTCCTCGATGTTCTACTCGAGTAGATCATTCATAATAGATGGAAGGGATGATGTTTCACCGTTGGTATAGAAGCGATCGGATAAAGTTACCCTCCCAGTACAGCGAGCCCCATTTGCATCCATATTACGCTTGTATCATCTTGGGGAGAGACCATTCACCAATCCAGATGTAAAAGCTCAGTGCTTCAACCCTTTAAAATTTTTAGTCCATATAAAATTCTCGCCTCCCAACCACCTGTCCAGGGCATCTTTACGAAAGCGCCAGTTTCTACCGACTTTTTGACAAGGTATCTTACCCTGCTGGGCAAGTAGATAAATAGTTGAAACAGCACTTTTCAGATAGTGGGCACACTCCTGTAATGTTAAAACTTCTTCTTCTATCACTAACATCATTCAAGTATCAGCCATTATTCGGAAACAATCAACTACCAGCAAGTAAATATCGTTATTTATCTTTAACTACTTTTATTTATTATATATTGATTTTTAATAACTTTTATAAACTGAATATAACTTATATTGTTTAATTTTATTTCTATTTATCTATTTTTTATGGAAATTATTTTTATTTGTTAAATATTGATAGTTATTGGTTGACAATATTTCATTATTACTTTAGCATGAAATATAAACAGAAGTATTCATCTTCAGTTGATGAATCCAGAACCTCTCATCGCAATCATGCGCAGAGGTAAAAATCTCATTCTATGCAACACATGAACAACTTCACTTTGCAAGGGCAAGGATCATGCTGACAACATGTTGGCATGAATTTCTTGCATCGACAAAACCTCACTCCGGGATCAACCTGTGGTTCATCCCGCCATCACTAGAAATCTGGAGGATTTCAATGATAAAAAGTAAAAGCTCAAAAATTTTCCTGGCAATATTGCTCGTGATCATCATCATCCCGATGGCTTTCATCGGATGTGACGCGTCCATGAGCGTACTGGGTTCTCCTGAAGTAAGTTCGACATTCCCTTCGAATGTGGCCACTGGCGCCAATATCAATGGTACCATCACCGCAACCTTCGCTGATTCGGTGGACTCAACAACCATCAATGATGCAACATTTACTATAAGCGCGGGAGGACTCGATATCTCGGGCATTGTGACGTACGATGGTCCTAACAAGAAGGCGATTTTCGCGCCGTCGATGAACCTTGGATATTCTACCGAATACACGGCGACGCTCACGACCGGAGTAAAGAATCTTGAAAGTACTGCGATGACCGAAGCAAACGTCTGGACCTTTACGACCGCCGACGCAGGTATCGGACCAACTCCGGTCAATCTCAGGACCGCCGCCAATTATGTCATGTTAGCAAAGAATGCAATCTCGACTATCCCGAATTCAGTCATCACAGGTGATGTCGGTATAAGTCCGGCCGCCGAGACATACATGACCGGTTTCTCGCAAACGGACTCGACCGGGTATGCGACATCGACCCAGGTCACAGGATTCCTGTACGCTGCCGATATGGTATCTCCCACTTCATCGAACCTGACTACGGCAGTGGAGGACATGTTGACGGCATATGGTGATGCGGCAGGGCGAATCACTCCCGACTTCTCAAACCTTGGCGCTGGCGAGATCGGCTCGCTCACACTCTCTCCCGGACTGTACAATTGGACAAGTTCGGTTACTGTCGGATCGAATGTCACGATAAGTGGCGGGGCGAACGATACCTGGATTTTCCAGGTGACGGGCGATCTGAGTATCGGCAGTGATTTCGATGTGATTCTTTCTGGCGGCGCACAGGCGAAGAATATCGTGTGGCAAGTTTCAGGAACAGTGACCCTGGAGGCTGGAGCCCATTTTGAAGGAATCGTACTTAGCCAGACAGCCATCACCTTGAACACCGGAGCATCGATCAACGGTAGGCTACTCGCCCAGTCACGTATCGATCTCGACCAAGCAACAGTGACGAATCCTGCAATGTAATAGAATACATCGACAAAATGATTCTCAAGATTCAGTATTGTGAACGACGTTGAAAAATTCAAATCAACGTCGTTTTTCTATTCCCTTATCGCACCCACCGTAGAACCATGTCAGAACTGTATATACAAATATCTGACATGGCTATTCGAAAATTCGAGACAGAACATATTGTCAGCTAAATAGTTGGCAGATAAGATGATCTTGAACAGGTGCCTTCGGTACGGAGGCATGGACAACACTGTGCATACCAACGTCCTGCTCAGCCCCTCATGTGTGACAAGAATATAATTCTTATCCCGGTCCAGGGAACTGAACAAACCCATGATCCTCTTCGCGGAGTCTTCTCCGGTCTCTCCACCAGGTATGCGGAAATGAAAGGTAACATCAGTCACCTTACGTTGCCTGCACTCGCTCGGGAAAGCGGATCATTCCATGGTCCCTTTCCACGCGCTTCGTTTGGAAATCGCTGGTCCTGGTGAAGTAGGCATGCCAAAAATCGGGATACGTCGACTGTATCTGCCCATCGGTCATCTGTTCGGTGACACCGACATCTATCTCATTCAGCCTGTTGTCGACAATCGGTGTCAGTTTCTTATGGGTAGCGACATACGAGATGGCCTGCTACGTCCTGACATATTCACTCACATAGATAGCATCGACGCGGGCAGGACCGAAGAACGGAACCAGCTTTTCTGCTTTCCGCTTCCCCTATGCGCAACTTGGCAGGTCGTCAATTGATACATTGGATTCTCATTCCTGGTATTCGAACAAATCCCCGGGTTGGCAATCCAGAGTCTTGCAGATCGCTTCCATGGTAGTCAGCCGAATGGCACTGATCTTGCCGGTCTTGAGGTTCGAGAGGTTGGCGATGGTAATGCCCACCTCCTGCGCAAGCTCGGTGAGGGACATCTTGCGGTCCGCAAGCATCCTATCCAATCGAATGATAATTGCCATGGCACTTCCTATACAGTCTGTTCATATTCTTCCTGCAATTGCAGCCCATAGGCAAACACCTTTGCGAGGATCAAAAGTGCAAGAGCATATACAACCCCCGCAGGTAGTGGACGGAAACTGAACCGCAACAGTTCGTGGACTTCCACTGGAGCCTGCTGAAACACCACCAACAGGTGAATTTGCCGCATATAGGTGAACAACAACAGGAGCAACCCCATGTTCCTCACAGAGGTGGAAAGTGAACGCGCGAAGCCTTCTTTCCTTGAGAGCGACGATACCGCCCGTCTCAGGTAAACCAGGAACAGGATGGCGACGGCAAGCGTGAGGACCAACAGCAGGGAACATATGATATAGGTGCCAAGGCTTCCCGCTACAATCGGGACCACAAGATTCACACTATCCGAAAGCGGTGCCACCAGGGGCAAGGGAATTCCTTCTCCGGAAATCGGTACCGAAACGAGATAGATTGCCAATCCGACCAATGCAAGACTCCCCACCACCAGACCAACAGTAAGCAGGACAAGCAGAGGTTTGAGTATCTTGGATGGATATGTAAGCATGAGAACCCTCCAACATTATTGTTTTACAACTAATTTTTATCGTATTACGATAAATTTATCAAGAGGTTTTTCAATTTTTATGACAATCACGAATCAGTCCGACTCGGGAAGCCTCCCGCATCATTGCCTAGGTGCTTGGGAGATTGAGGATTTCCATTTCTTTCGCAACTTGGCTTCGTTCCTTTCGCATAGTGGAATTCCCAACAAAAGTCACACTTTCCAAAACGGGGACACCGTTTTTTTCGGCAAGGACAATCAGAATCCATAGTCAACTTTTCCCATAGCGCACGGCATTCAACCATGCCGAACCGAAATATGAGAAAAAAGCTATCGCCATATTCCATTCCTTTTCTGCGGAGAGCACCTGGAAGACTACCTTTCCGGGTGTGTTGTTCTTATTTCCAGGACAAACATCCTTCATCTCACCATCCAAGACCACCTTCAACCAGACATGTCCCGAATACAAATCCCGGTCGGGGAAATAGGTTCTTGTGGCATATACCATGTGCGAGTCGACTCCCAACTTTTCCAGGATCCTGTACAGCGCCCCGGTTTGCTGCCAACAATACCCCAGGCCCCTCTTGAAGGCCCGCGTTGGAGAGTCCCAAGAATTGCAATACGAATATGCCATTTTTGCGGATACCAAGCCTTGGGCATATCCGACCAATGGCCATCCCTCGAGCCCAGACGCCTTGCAAGCCGCAACGGCATTGTCAATCCCGAAAATTCCATTGAGATCGGTAACCCTTTGCCCATTTCGCAACAGAACCAACGTACAGGGAATCGTACGTATGAAAGTCGCAATGGCAATACACGCACACAATCCGAATAGGATAACGAATGGAATAAGGGCATGCAAGAAAATTGCTTTATTCGACATCCTCGAATCCCCGTTCTATTGATTTCAACAAAGCCTTGCTGGTATGGGAGGCACCGGAAACCACATCGACCAACAGTGTCTGTTCCTCAAGGACCCGGTCGACCACAGCTGCAGCTGCGCGTGCCCGCCCCGAATCCTTGTTGGCAACGACATCGATATCCTCGTATGCGTGTGCCCGCACATATGTATCCACGATATACGTGAAATTATTGTATGTGAAATCTCCACGATACACGCCATCTGGATAGCGTGACAAATCCACATCATGGATTTCCATCTCCCCCACCCATGAATGATCCCACGGCGCACTGAACCCTTCTGCGCAGGCAGTGAGAACAGCAAGAGCCACAAAAACAAGAATTGCATACACACCTTTTCTCATTCCAATCAATCCGACTCCTTCACATACACGTACAGTTTTCCAAGAAGAGCAACCAACGTATCGGTTTCCCTATCATCAAGTATCCCCACCAGCGGCCTGAACAGGGTTTCGATATCGGGCAGTACCCTTTGGGTCAGTTCCGCACCCGAATGAGTCACCACCAGATGATTGACCCTTCGATCCAATGCAGATGGTTTGCGTCGAATCAGTTGTTTCTTTTCGAGGCTGTCGCAAATCACCATGGTGTTGGTCGTGTCGGTCTCCAATGCCTTGGCCAATTGTGCCTGACTTATTCCCCGCTCTCCCGCCGACACGTTGGTTATGGCAAGAAGCGCACCGAGCTGAGAATAGGTTATTCCATGAGCCTTCAACATGACGTTGATTCTTCGTCGTGTCTTCAGGTGGATTCCCGCAATGAGTTCAAATACCATCCGTCGATTGTTGTCGCCATATATCATACTAGTTAGTATAATACTAAATAGTACTAATAACAAGTACCGTTTCCGTTTCCCATGAATATTCCTCCCAGCTTGTGTGTGCGATCCGCACAATTCGGAGTTAAGCATTGGAAAGGCATCACCCAGCCACTGGCTTGGAAACTTCCTTGCGAATTTCACTATCACCTTTCGCACAATCGGAGCTACACTGGAAGTGTGGTGAAGTTGTGGAAATATCGCTCATGCCAAGAGTGGACGAAAACGGTTGCAAGCGCCTGTACCGTCCATAGGGAGAACCGATCATGAGAGTGAGACCGATTGGGATTGTCCTATTCTGCCTGGTATTCCTGGTTTCCTGCACGACAGGAAGGGACGTCGTCCAACTGGAACCGATCGAACCGGTTGCCGAATCACCTGCGGTCCAAGAGGTAGCAACCGACACTGAAGAAAAAGCAGACGAAACCCTCGCGATAACCTGGGATACCACCGCAGAACAATGGCGAGGCATGTACGGCCATCGGCAGACAGTCTCGCTTCCTCCCAACGGGCATGCGAAACCCTATTATGGCTACGGCTCGTTCGATTTGGATTCGAGCATCGGCAGTGCCGCGGTAGGCTTGGAACTGTTGACCTATGAAAAGGGAGGGACAGTTACCATCGAATTGCGCGAGGGTCCCGAATACCACAAGGGGGGAGCTGTCCTCGATGCTTCTGAAGACACCTATGAAGGGTGGAATACCGTTTTTGTCTTTATCGATGAAAACGGACAGGAAATCGCACCGGAGGCGGATTCCATTATAGAAATCCCGGATCCCGACGAACCGGAGGTACTCCCCACACAACCAGCACCGACGTATTTTACGGTACACAATGAGACCGGTACGACCCTCACCTACCTCGATATCTACACCTATGACATGATGGCAGTCGATGAACTCGGGTACAACCTGTTGCCCCAGGGACCGCTGCCTCCAGGTGACTCCGCTCAGATCCTATTCTCAGAACACAAGGATTTGGAGGAGGCTATCCTCTACCGATACGCACAGCTGCTCCATGTGTTCGCAGAGAACGAAGAGCTGGAAACATTCTATCGCGAGTGGTATCCCGACTTCGAAACCCTCGACCTGAGGATATCCGCAGAGCACCTGTACCTCCCGGAAAGCACCACCGAAACAGCGGCAAATACCATCAGGATCGAAAACCAGACCGACTATGATATCATCGAACTCTATATCCTTACCCCCAATATGGAGGTGGGACTTGATTTCAGCAAGGAGCTGTTGGGCGGCATCGATTTGTACAGCGGTCTATTTGCGGATATTTTCATCGACCAGTGGCCATACCTGCAGGAATTCCTCTCCAACAGCGACATGAGCAGCCTGCTCATCATCGCCTACGACGAGGACGACTACATGCTGGTCAAGGATTGGTTTCCCGCATACGACTCCTGGACCATTCGTCTCACCTATGACGACTACTTCGATCTGTAGGGAAGCCGGATGACTAGGAAAGGGGTCGTACCACCACCTTGGGTTCGATGCTCACCTCGGTTTTCATGGAGTTGGAGATCAGGCAATATCGTTCGGCTTTATCCAGAATCTTGACGGTCCTCTCCACATCGTCATCGGATGCGACGACAACGGTAGGCGTTATGACTATGCGCGTGAACTGCATGCCGGCATCCGTCTTCTCCAAAGTCCCTGTGGCTTCGGATGTATAGTTGAGAAATACAAGCTTGGATTTTTCCGCTATCGACAAGAATGTGGTCATCAGACATATCTCCGCCGACCCCACGAACAAGTGCTCGGGAGACCATATTCCGGGATGTCCGCCGGGAAATTCGGGAGGTGTTGCTACCTCGATGGTCGGCATTCCCTTGGTTCCTAGCTTGCCTTTGCGCATGGCACTCCATTGTACATTCGTCGTATAGGTATGGATATCGGACATTGCAACCTCCCTTTGGATAAGTCTTACTCCAAGATACGAAATTATTCACACACGAGCCACCCGGTTTTGTCTTGCAACCCAAGGGGCAGGGTATTGGACCGTACGTTCCCTGCACTCGCTCGGGAGAGTAGCCAGCAAGCTGGCTCCTTTCCACTCGCTTCGTTTGGAAATGAAAGGTATGATGCAAAAATCGAAGATTGCCGCCCTTTTCCTACTCATATTCCTTCTCACCCCGCTCGCGGGTGCAACGTTTCCACAGACAGGTGCAAAGACAATCGGGGGATCCGAATTCGATTTCCCTTCCGACGCATTGTCCCGGGGGCCGGCACTATTCGCCCTCGCCATGGGAACCTCACGCGAAAACGGGGAAATCCAACAGCAGCACTTGCTCCAGTGGCAAGCATACCTGATTTCATCGACATCGTACCTTCGCGAATGGCCACTGTACCATTTCCCCGTTATCGACGCTCCGGGTTTTATCCAAGGTGTCATTCGGCGCGGCATTGCGAAGAGCTATGAAGGAGTGGTCGACGCCGACAAGGCCGCCGTATTGTTCATCAAGAACGCCAGGAAATTTTCCGAAGAATCGGCAATCCCGATCGACAACCAGGCGACACTCGTGGTCGTCCGGTCCAACGGCAGCATAGCAGGATTCGTAAAGGGATTGCCCAGCGCACATTCGTTGGAGAAGCTGGAGCTTCTTGCGAACAATTGATCCTTTTGGCACTTCCAGAAATGATTTCTATACGTAAACACTTTGTTTTGTTTCCATAATGCTGTATAATGTATGCACTATGGAAACAAAAACAAATATATCGTATGTTGAGTTCAAAGATTTCTTTTTACCCCTTGGCTGTTTCTCGACCCATCAAGTGAAAACTTGGAACGAACAATTTGACCGGAACAATTTCGGACGGTGGGAGAAGCAGGGCAAATTGGTCCGGTTGCGTCAAGGGTATTATACGTTTCCATCACTGCAGGCAAATGGTGACGCCCCATTCTATTTTGCCAATAAAATATACGCCCCTTCCTATGTAAGCTTGCAATCCGCGCTGTCTTTCTATGGAATAATTCCCGAGGGTGTCATACAGATCACCAGTATAACCGCAAGGAAGACAAAAAACTTCCAGAATCCGTTTGGGCAGTACATCTACCGCTCGGTAAAACCTGAATTGATGTTTGGCTACTCAATCGAAAAATCCAACCTTTCCACCAATTGGAACATCTTGCTTGCATCACCTGAGAAGGCTCTACTCGATTTCTTGTATCTGAATCCGCAATATGATACGGAGAAGGATATGCAAGAACTTCGGCTGGATATCGACTTCATGCAGGAAGAACTTGCTATCGGGCGATTGGATGAATACTTGGAGAGATTTGAATCAAAAATCCTGGAAAAAAGAATCCTGCACCTAAAGGGAGTCTATCTATGATCGATATCAATGCAATAAAAGGTTATTTTCCACCTGGTCTAGCTAACGATACGGAATTCCAAAAACTCATGCTCAAGGAATATATCCAGTGTCAGATATTGGAATACCTGTCAAATTCCATATACATCACAAAACTCGCTTTCATCGGCGGAACAAACCTCAGACTTATCAAACGTATCGATAGATTCTCTGAGGATCTGGATTTCGATTGCAAGAATATCTCAAAGAGTGAATTCCTCTCGATGACCGATGGAGTCCTCAGATATCTTACCAATCTTGGTTATACGGTTGAACCCAAGGAGCGGGAACATGATGCGCTGACTGCATTCAGAAGAAGCATCTATTTCCCCCAACTGCTATTTTCCCTTCATATGAGCGGCTATAGGAATTCCAGATTCCTCATTATAATCGAAATGCAAGACCAAGAGGTTGCCTATAAACCGGTACCCGCATTCGTCCAAAGCTGCGGATTCTATTTCCCCGTTCCAGTTCCTCCCGATGATATTTTATGTGCAATGAAACTATCTGCCCTCTTGAGTCGGAGCAAAGGAAGGGATTTCTATGATGCGATGTTCTTGATGGGCCAAACCAAACCAAACTTTGAGTTCCTGACAATCAAACATGGAATTCACGATGAAAAGGAATTGAAAAGTGCTTTGGAGCTCCGCATATCTACAGTAGACCTCACAAGCAAGCAACAAGATATACAACATCTCCTGTTCAACAGCCAGAGAAGCACCATGGTAGCAAACTTCGGATCGTTCGTAGAAAACTTGTATGGGAACTCTACCCCTGTTTGACCACGAACCCGAGCCTAGGCCACTAAGTATGCAGTTGCTTAAATACTGTTAATTTTAAGCAGATGCATTCATAAAAGCACTGGTTGGAACGGGCAGTCGAATCCTTGCAGAAAATAAATGAAAAATATTATGATATAAGGATTTAAATCAGGACAATCCAATAAATTAGGCGTATACTATACCCATGGAACTAAAAATTAAAAAAAGGGACATGTATTTGTCCCAACTGATTTCTTACCGCGATACACCGCTTATAAAAGTCGTCACCGGCATCCGTAGATGCGGCAAATCCACATTGCTGGAACTCTGGAAACAAGAGTTGCTACGCAGTGGCGTCCCTGCTAAGAACATCATCCATATCAACTTCGAATCCATGCAATTCGATGCCATCAAGGACTACCGGTCCTTGTATACGTTGGTGGAAAAACAGTTGCAGCCAACACGGACCTACCTCATGCTGGATGAAATCCAGCAAGTGAAGGATTGGCAGAAGGCGGTCAATGCCCTGACGGTCGATATGGATATCGATATCTACCTCACCGGCTCGAACGATTACCTGCTCTCGTCAGAATTGTCCACGCTCATCACCGGCCGATATGTCGAGATACAGATGTTTCCGCTCTCCTTCAAGGAATTCTTGGATTTCCAGGAATTGGATCGGGATTTGTCACTGCAAGAGAAGTTCGACTCATATGTGAAATATGGATCGATGCCCGCAGTTTCGTCGCTCCCGCTCGATGGTCAGGTGATTACGAACTTTCTCCAAGGAATCTACAATACAGTCATCATGAAGGATGTGATCCAGCGCAATGTGGTAAAGGATGCCATGCTCTTGGAGTCTGTGCTCCGATACCTCATGCAGAACATAGGAACCATCTTTTCCACCAAGAAGATCGGAGAAAACTGCATAAGTGGAAGCAGAAGGACCTCACAGGAAGTTGTGGACAGCTATCTCACCATGTTCAAGCAAGCCTTCGTAATTTACCAAGCCAATCAATTCGACATAAAGAAGAACCATGTGAATCCCAACCTGTCCAAGTACTTCACTGTTGATACCGGTATCTGGCACGCTGTGCTTGGGTACCACACCTTGAAAAAGGAATCGCTGATAGAGAACATTGTGTATCTAGAACTACTCAGGAGAAATTTCGAAGTTTTCGTAGGAAAGATCGAAGCACGGGAGATCACATTCATCGCCAATCGCCATGACCTCCAAATGCATGTGCAAGTTGTTTCCAGTTTGGCGGACGATTCGGACCTTGAAGAGAAGGCCACAACGTTGCGAATGGTCAACGGAACATCCAAGAAATTGATCCTCACCCTTGACCAAGGTGCCATGCCGACGTTGGAAGGCATCGAGGTCAAGAACGTGCTCGACTTTCTCCTGGAGTAAATGTATCCCGATTCGATTGACATAGCTACACGAATCGAGTAGGCGGGGGCCGCTAGGCCCCAACCTCTCACACCACCGTACGTGCCGTTCGGCATACGGCGGTTCAACCAAACAGACTATGGTACCGGAAATCCAGCACCATCCCATCTTGCTCCATGCGCACAGCATGGAGCTTGTTGTAATAACCCAGAATATCCACCAGTCCGTAGCGCCCATGAATGCTCTCATTACAGATGAGATAGTTCATGGATTTTGCCATCCTCCAGTATGAGTTGCTTCCAAGTTTCCATTTCCTCAGCTTCCACTCTTCCATCCCCAGCTGTCTGATGCGGTGCTTCCGGTTTCCCCCGGTCTTCCACTGCTTCCATAGGTACTGGCGTATGCGCCTCCGAATCCATTCCATCAGGCGCGTGAGGTAAATCTTGATGGAACCTCTTGCGAAGTATCCGACCCAACCCCTCAGGAGGCTGTTGAGCTCCCTGATGACCACTTCAATACTGACCCCACGATTGCGTTTCGTGACGAGTCGTATCCGGTCCTCTAGCTTCTTCAGCTTCTTTTCATGGGGTATGGTATACCCAAGTTTTCCTTTCTTTCCGTAGGTCGTGAATGTGAATCCGAGGAAGGTCGAGCCTACGGCCTTCCTTGCCTCCGTCTTCTCCATGTTCACTTTCAGCTTCAGCTTCCTCTCGAGATAACTCTTCGCATTGTCCCTCACCCGGTAAGAAGACCTCTTGCTCTTGGTGAATATGTTGCAGTCATCGGCGTACCTCACGAATTTCAAACCCCTGGACTCCAGTTCCTTGTCGCACGGGGTCAGATAGATGTGCGAAAGCAGTGGCGACAGTGGGCCTCCTTATGCCGAGCAAGTTATAATGCCGAGTACGGCAGCTACGTCAGCTGAAATAGCATCTGTTTCTCGGCATAATACGATTAGACAGAACTGAGAAAATCCATCAGGTCTCCGTCGATGCTCCAATCTGCTTGTATTCCCTCTCCGACAATCTTTGGAGCTAATGCATTAATGGCTTTCGACTTCAGCTCGGTGTCGGCCTTCGCGTAAATCATTGTGGTTTCCAAATCAGCATGGCCCAAGAAGTCCCTGATGTAGACGATTGGGACTCCTGAAGCAAGCAGGTGTGAAGCCTTGCTGTGCCTGAAAACGTGGGGGTGCACCTGTTCCTCAGAATTTGGGAAGGCCAGTCTAAAATACTTCTTGACGATGTAATCCACACCATCTCTGGTCATCTTGCCTCCGGATTTGTTGATGACGAGCCAGCTATCCGGTAAGGCATGCGGTCCCTGGAGCCTCTTGAGGTAAGCCTTCAGCAATGTTGACAATTCACTTGTTATGGGGACCGTCCGAGTCTTCGACCCCTTTCCATGCAATGTAACACGCGGGGTTTTCGAATCCAGATAAAGATCCTTCATGGTGATGTCACACAATTCCTGCACTCTAGCCCCTGTGTCGTAAAGGGTGCAGAGAATAACTCGATGACGCAGCCCTTTGAAATCTGAGATATCCGGGAGGTTAATGACCTGGGAGACAGTTTCCTTGTCCAAGAATCTGACTGTTCTGCATTCTGTTCTCATTTGCTTGATGTTTGTGACGTTGAGCAATGAGGAGAGCTCATCCATGCAATCGCTCTGGCAGAATGTTGCAAACGATTTGAGCGAGGAGAGGCGGTTGTTCACCGTTGAGGGACGGCATGACAAGCCAATATTCTTCAGGAACTCCAGAACCAACTCTCTTGTAAAATCCTTCATATGAAACCGCGCAATCGAGAGATGTTTCTCCTCAATCAAGAAGCGGACAAACAACCTGAGAGTATCCCTGTAGCTACTGATGGTGTTGCGGGAGCAGTTTCTCTGTGACGGCAGATACTCACAGAGAAATGATTGCACCTGCTTTGCGAAATCAGTTGTAGTCGAAATCGGCATAATCCACCTCCTCGATGATGTCTGAGCCATTGGACTTCAGTTTCATCATGATGATTGGAAACAATTCCTCCGTAATTTTCAGGCAGTATGCAGTTTCGTCGAAAGTCTCATGTCCGAGCATTGTCTTCAGATAGGGAAGAAGGCTGTTCAGGTCTTTCCCTTCCTCGACCCATTTCCTCAGACGGTTTACGCAATAAGTCCATCTGAAGTCATGGATTCTTGGGCCTTCGCCAGTATGCGGGATATCGGCTTTTTCCAGATATCTTCTGAAGTTTTGGTAGAGATTCTGAAGAGTCATAGGCTTGCCGGGGACCTTCATGAAAAAGAACTCATACGGAGGAGAAGTCTGGTGCATGGAAAGGCGCAAGGCAGCACACCTCGATGCAAGCTCCGGATGGATTGGCACGATACGATCCTTATTGTTTTTACCATTTTTCACTGTCACGTAGCATTCATTCTCATGCATGTCTTGTATTTGGAGGAGTCTCAGTTCGGACACACGCATCCCGCTGGTATAGAGAATCCTGAAGAAAACAGGCATGACCTGCCCCCTGTACGGACATTCTGATGGGAGTGAGATGCTTGTATCCACCGCAGCGAAAAACCTCCGAAGCTCGTCTTCGGTGTAGATGTGGGCGTCATACCTCGGACCCTTCCCTCCCATGTTCAAGGGAGGGACAAAGGCCGTGAACCCCATGTCAACGAGATAGGATGCGAAGCCTCGCATGATACTTGTCCTGTGATGGAAATTGCACTGTTTCTCATAACTTCTCTTGCTGCACCATTTCATGCAGACTTCCTTCGAAATCGATTTCTCGGTCAGCCCTTCCTCGACAAAGAACCTGTCGATGCGCCGCAGGGCAAGGCTTTCGGAATCGTATTTGCATCCCAGGGCTCTCTTGGAGTCGATGTAGTCCATGATTTCCTTGCTGAAAACACTATTGTACTGTGATTGCATCTCCGCCCTCCTTCTCGAAATCCAAAGGCAGTACACACTGCTCAAGATTTTCAATGCCTATCTTCAGATAGACGGAGGTGACATCCGTACTGGAGTGCCCCAGAACCTCGGTGATGATCTCCAGCGGCGTACCTCCTTCCAGAAGAAGCGATGCAGCAGTATGGCGAAGAGAATGAAAACCGTGCTTTGATTCCTTTTTGATTCCTGCTTTGTTCATGTAATGACAGATTATGCCCTGCAGATGGTTTTCATCGCCAATCGGGTCGAATGGTGGCATGTGTTTTACGAAAAGAATCCTTGTTTCGAAGACCTGAGGCCTGCCGTTTCGAATATAGTCGATGATGGCCCATCCGACAGGATTGGGGATGGGGAGTGTGATGGACTTTCCTGTCTTGTGCTGACTGAACGTCAGGAGCCTCCGCTTCCAATCGAAATCGTCCAATGTCAGGTGTTTCAAATCGATAGATCGGAGCCCCAGGATACATGCCGTGAGGATCATGGCATAGTCCCTTTTGCCTATCGGGTTGGTGCGGGGAACGGTTTGGAGGAGGCATTTCAGATCCGCAGCCTTCCAGACACATGGTATTTTCGCCTGTTTGGACATCTTGGCCATATGTAACTTGTCTGAAAAAGAGTTGGTCAAGATAGACATCTCATTGAGGTAGCGGAGGAAAAACCTGAGTCCGCAGGTTGTCTGCTCTATTGCTTTGTAACTATAGCCTGAGAACGTGGAGAGAAAGCCGTTACATGCTGCAAGATCGATTGAGCCTACCTCGAGCCTCTTCTGATGCAGATAATCCAACAAAACCAAGGAGATTCGTATGTAGTGTGCAGTAGTGCATTTGGAATATTGTGTCGTCTGGAGGTATGTCTTGAATCCTTCGTGGATTGAGAGATACTCCCCCTCCAGGACGATGGGGTTCTTGGCTGAATAGTATCTTCGGGTAAGAACCCCATGAAGCTGGTAGTCCTCCAGAAGGTGTACCATCCGCAGGTACTGGATCCGCTGCTGAGGAAGGGTTTGATTCTTGTATTTCTCCAGGAAGCAGCATCTTTCATTTAGGTAGAGCATGCCTCTTGCCATCGAGAATTCCGTCGAGCCAAACTTCTCAAGCAGGAAATCTCCGAGTTTGCGCCAGAATTGTTTGTAGGTTCTGATGGTCCCTTCACTGTAATGGTTCTCAGCCAATAGTCTCAGCAATCCATCTTCGATGAGCTTTAGTTCCATAATGCGTTCTCCTTTCCGGTTTGCGTATTCCGGTACTTGGAGAATCGCATGGCATTATGCCGAGATGTCTGAAAATGATTCTTTTATACTGAAAAGAGATACCTAAGACTTCTCATCATTATGTTTTACTCTACATAAGGAGGCTTATGTCGAGAACCTCATAAGCCTCCCTGTGGAGTCCCGAGCGCTGTGGCAAGCATGCTTCCGTTGGTCATCACTCCGCTTTTCAGGAATACGAAGATGAGCCTCCTCACGTCCTTGTCGTCCATGTGCTTGTCTATCAGTCCCATGAGGATGTCATGGTCGACCGTATCGAAGAACTTGGACAGGTCCAGATCCACTACGTGCTGGTATCCTTCGGACATGTAGGTCTGGGCGAGTCGGACCGCATCCTCGGCGCTCCTGCCGGGTCTGAACCCATAGCTGAAGTCGCTGAATGTCGGTTCGAACACGGGGGTCAACACCTGCACAAGGGCCTGCTGGATTACCCGGTCCACTGCCGTGGGTATCCCAAGCAGACGTACGCCGCCGTTATCCTTCGGTATCTCTACGCGGAGCACCGGCTGTGGTCTGTACGTCCGTGTGACAATCTGTTCACGAATCTCTTCCCAGTGCGCTCCAAAGTATCCAGGGAGTTCTTGTACTCCCATTCCGTCGATGCCTGCACACCCTTTGTTCCGCATCACCTTCTTCACCGCTTGCTGGATGTTCGTGAAGGAAATCAGTTGTTCACACAGTCCTGTGTTCGGTCTTGACCTGTCTTCCTTTCTCATGTGTTCCTTTCTGCTCTGCATCATCCCCTGTCTAGGCTTATTGCCGTTCGGATTCGCAGGCTGACCTTTCCTCTTTGAAAGGTATTCGGTTGTTCGGCCCTTCGCGGCTGTTTCCCCAGCCACTACTACGGCCTCTGCTGACTTCTCCACATTCGTTGTTACTACGTCGTCATAAGCGATGTTGCAGCCTCGTACGCTGTGGAGACCTCACGGGATAAGCCATCATCCTTTCCTCGTTTACCCGCCTGATTTACAGATGAAGGTCATATTGCCTTTCGGATTCACTGTTCTTGGCCAGCTTGTCCCCTTCACCTGCCTACTATCAGGTTTCTGTCCGTCGGGCCACGATTTCGCTATTGCTTCTTCTCTCCCACACCTCGCGATGTGAAACTTGCAAGTCGCTATCGGGTTCGTCGGCAACTACGTCCCTTGGGATTTCCACCCAAGAATGATGACATGCCCGTCATACCAAGGACGAGAGAGGCATACTCCTCTCCGTTCACATAGCCTGTAGCCGAAAGCCCCAACCACGGCAACATGTATCCCAACATCGAACTCGCTGGGTGTATTCGATTCCAGCTGCTCTTGGGCACTCAAAGAGCCCATAGACACAGCGAGCAATACGAGAAATAAGACAACTAATTTTCTGCCCATATCATACCTCCTTGGAAATATTGATAATTTTCTGGAGCAATCCAGAAATAGTCTTCGACATATAGGTTTTGACTATAGATTGGCGAAACTTCTTCATCTGGTTTGAACCCTCCTTTGGCTCTCCATGGAAATACTTTTCGACAAGCTATTTCCTTTGGAGTCGAGCTTTGCAGTTCTTCCAAATTCCTGTTCATCAGAGAGGCGACAACAATCGATGGATATTCGTCCAGGAATTGGAAATCCATGGGATTTGGAATCGATCTTCCTGAAAATGGTCGTATCCTTTACGGATCAACCCACTACGCAACCAACAAGTACCGTCCCGGATACCATGATCGATCGCAAATTATTCTATTCATTGACAATTGGTGTATTCCCGATGGAATGAGGCCAGCATATTGGCTTCAAGGTCCTAACCTTGACGGGAGTATGGTTGGTCATACTTTGTGAAGCTCGTCGACTGGATGCCCTCATGTTGGGCGCCAGTCCAAAGCACGGAAGGAGTCGACGGTTTTGGAAGACTTCTTCTCTTCTTAGATAATACAACAAACAACCAGCATTGTCAATCAATATCTATCAATTAATAGTAATTTTTACTATTTATTATTAAATTTTGTTATTATATAATTTTAATTGATAATTTTTATCTTTTTTTAGCTATTTTTATCTTTTGTAGTCATTTTTAATTAATTTTAATCAATTAAATATAAATATGATTATTTGATAAGTTCCTGGCAGGAGCAGGAAAGGCCAAGGAATTCCTATGGCAAATCACTACTGTCCGGTTAACTTTATGAGGACCACGAATAACTGAATGAATTGCATGGAGTTAGCGTCGGTTTTCACTTTTATCGATTTGAAGTAGCC
>PGXW01000045.1 GCA_002839355.1 Spirochaetae bacterium HGW-Spirochaetae-2 | reverse complement strand
GTACACAAGAGGCTGGCAAGCCGTACATCGCTGTTGTTTCCAAGGGTGAACAACACGACTTCTGGCAGCAGGTGAAGTTGGGTGCGAATGCAGCCGCCGCGACCTATAATGTGGATATTACGTTCGAAGGTCCTCCTTCGGAAAGTGATGTGCAGATCCAGGTCGAAATGTTGAACAACGCAATGGCAAAGAAGCCTGTGGCAATTGCCTTGGCAGCTCTCAACACCAGTAGCGTCCTCGACCAGCTCCAGCAAACCAAGAACCAGGGAATCCCCGTAATCGGATTCGACTCTGGTGTTCCCGAAGCTCCAGCCGGTTCGATTTGGGCAAATGCCTCGACAAACAACTATGCGGCAGCCGGCCAGGCAGCTGAGAAGATGTTTGCAGTCATCAAGAGCAGGATTGAAGCTGCGACCGATGCAAGACCTGTGAAGATCGTGGTCATGAACCAGGACGCTTCCGGTGAATCGTTGCTCAGCCGTGGAAAGGGTTTCCGCGACACCATGGTCAAACTCATTGACGAGCAGACCAAGTTGTCCAAAGCCGACATCGCTGTAACAGGTAACACCGCTTTCATCGCTGCAGACAGCCCCAAGACTGGCAAGAAAGTAATCATCGACATGATCGTTCCCGCATCCGCTGCAATGACCGATGCCACCAATGCCGCTCAGGCCGTGTTGAACAGAGTTGCTTCCGACAACGTTCTCGGAATCTTCTGTTCCAACGAAGCCACCGTCAAGGGTCTTTTGGCCGCAACCAACGACGGCGCTACCCTGAAGAGCAACGCTGCACTCAGAAATGTGGTTGTAATCGGTTACGATGCCGGTGCCGCACAGAAGAACGCGGTGCGCAACCAGTATTTCCTCGGTTCGATCACCCAGGATCCGTACCAGATCGGTTACAAGGCTGTTGAATTGGCATACAAGGCCTACAAGGGCGAACCTGTCGCCGATGTTGATACCGGAGCCAAGTTCTACAACTACCAGAACATGGATAATGCCGATATCAAGGGTCTGCTCTACGATTAATGAACAATGAGACGCCAATTCGGGCGTCCGACTGAATTTCAGACGGGGGTCCCCGGCACCTATGCTGGAAGGACCCCCACTTTTCGAGGGGAGCATCATGGTTGACGTATATGGGGCAGTGACGATCAAGGATGTCGCACTATCGGCGGGCGTGTCGATAGCGACAGTTTCCCGCGTCCTGAACCATAACCTTTCGGTCACCGAAGACACGCGCAAGCGTGTATTGCAGGTGATGGAGGAACTCGGATACAACCGCAACGAGGTTGCCCGTTCCCTCAAGGTCAGGCAGACCAGGACAATCGGTATCATCGCACCGGAGTTGAGCAACGTCTACTTCATGGAAGTCGTGGAGGCCATGGAGCGTATCCTAGCCCCCAATGGGTATACGTTGATCATCGGTTCGTCGAACGATTCCGTGGCCGAGGAGAAGCGCAAGCTGCAGGTGCTGGTGGAACGCAATGTCGATGGATTGGTCGTCATGCCGGCAGGGGCGGAGGGAGAGCACTTCCGCAGCAAGGCCGTAACCAATATTCCCATGGTCATGGTGGACCGGCGTATTGTCGGATTGGAAGTCGACTCGGTGTTGACGGACAATCGCTACGGGGTGCATCAGATGATCCATGCGCTGAAGTGCGAAGGGTTCTATCGGATCGGATTCATCGGAGGCGATCCCGAGATCCATACCGCCCGCGAACGGCTCCAAGGGTATCTCGAAGCTATGAACGAGTACGGGTTGCCTGTAGAGGAACGGTTTGTACTCCACCGTGGAGCAATGAACCAGAGTGCCGGCAGGGAATTGATCCAACGTGCCCTGGCGGAACCCGACCACCCCGAAGCCTTCTTCATAGCGAACGATTCATTGCATCTCGGAGCGACAACCTATGCCATGCAATCGCTTTCCACCGAAGAGCAATCGAAATTGGTATTCGCAAGCTTCGACTATCTCAGTTACGCACCGCTATTGAAATTATGCCACTACGCCGTGGCACAACCGCTCGAACGAATCGGGCAGGAAGTGGCTGCGTTGCTGCTCAAGCGACTCAACGGAGACAAGGAAGGGTTTCCCGAGCATGTCATGCTTCGTCCCGAGACCAAGATCATGACTGCGAACGGGGGCATACCCTTCGAGACGAAAGTGATGATCGAGGATTGATGTCAGATAATTTCCGACTGGACCTGTTCGATTACCGAAGCGTTCAGGTCATACAATTCACTGTTTTCCATTGAAGTTCCACTTCGTTCAATCAATATCATCTTAGCCCCTGGCACCATGATGGTCGTATGCCAAACCCCTTTTGGAATAGTATAGACCGTATGTTCCTGCATTGCGACCAGTTCCACAGCATTGGCTGGGGGAAGCGAATCGTCATAGCAGAAAAGCGTGCATGCGCCGGTCAGCAGCACGAACGACTCGTCGGTTTCATTGTGACGCTCCAACGTCCGCAGAGTCGTGATATCATTGGCTCTTTTATAGTTCTTGATTCCGATAACCCATTCACCCCGGTCATAGACCAGCTGCAAACCATCACCCTCGAATTGCTTGCTCTCAACCATTGTGTGTTTCATGTCGATCAACCCTTTACCGCTCCTGCGGTCATACCTGTAATCAATTGTTTTTGGATAAAGAAAAAGAGGATGATAACCGGCAAGGCACTGATAATGCCGCCAGCAGTCAACAAACCCCATTCGATTCTGAATTCGCCAATCATATTTTGAAGTGCGATCGGAATTGTCCTGACCTTGCTGCTGGTAAGGATAGCTGCATACAGGTACTCGTTCCATGCCGTGATGAAGATATAGATACCGGTGCTCACAATTCCTGGCATGGCCACCGGTATGATTATCCGTACCAAAGCGCCGATTCGCGAGCATCCGTCTATTTGTGCGGCTTTATCCAAATCAAGGGGGATAGCATTGAAGAAACTGGTGAGCATCCACGTGGAGAATGGGATGGTGAAGGTGGAATACGCGATGATCAATGCGAAATGGGTGTCCATGATTCCGACAATCCGCATCATGACGAACAACGGTACGATCAGGAGCATGATGGGAAACATATTGATGATAAGAAATTGCATGAGTAGAGGATTCCGTCCCTTGAACTTGAAGCGTGAGAAGCTGTAGCTGGCAGGAACGGTAATGCCCAGCCCCAGCAGTGCGGTGAACAGTGCGACCAGCAGACTGTCCAGGATATTCGATGTGAAGTCGAGTTTTGTGAACAAGCGGGAGTAGTTCTCTCCGGTCGGATGTTCGGGAAAGAAGCGGAATTCGGCCCTATACAAGTCTGTCTCGGGTGTGATCGAGGATATGAATGTCCAAAGATAGGGACCGATCGCGAAAAGGACAATCAGAAGGATCGGCAGGTAGGTGCCCAAGGCCATTCGCAGGGGGTGGCGTGTTCGTTTCATGTCAATCCTCCTGTGACTTGAGTATGTTGCGTACATAGCCGGTCACGATAAGCATGAGTAGGATAGTGAGCAACACTGCAATGGTTGAGGAATAGCCGAAATCCATTCCTTTATAAGCCTTGATGTACGAATAGACGGGAAGCGTATAGGTGCTGTAACCGGGTCCCCCTCCTGTCATGATGAGGATTATGTCGAGGGAATTGGCCACCCATATGGTCCTGAGGAGAATGGTGGTGAGGATGACCGGCTTGAGCATGGGAATGGTGACATTGAAAAACCGCTGGGTCTTGGTCGCGCCATCGATCTCAGCCGCTTCGTACAACTCGTCGGGAATCGCCTGCAAGCCTGCGAGAAGCATGATGGCGAAGAAGGGAAACCCCTGCCATATGAGGGCAACGATTATGGACCCCATGGCTGTCGAGGTCTGTGCGAGAAAGGGGATGAATTCCTTGATCAAACCGAACTTTGCAAGGAGTTGGTTGATCAGGCCATGGTTGCCGTCATACATCCACCGCCACATGAGAGCGGTGATGACGCTGGGCGTCACCCATGGAACGAGAATCAGCGAACGGGCTATTCCGCGTCCGGTGAACCGGCGGTTCAACAGCAGGGCTGTTGCGAATCCCAGTAGGAATTGAAACACTATGATGCTGACAATCCAGACAAACGTATGTATCAAGGATGAAGCGAAAAGCGGGTCGGAAAAGGCTGTCTTATAGTTTTCGAACCCGATAAACCCCTTTTCTTGAGGTTTGTACAGAATGTATTGGGAAAAGCTGTAGGTGATGGTCTGGAACATCGGTAGGAATATGATGGCAATGGTTATCGCAAGTGCCGGAGTAACCAATGCGTAAGGCAACAGGTCCCTTTTCTTTCGTAGCGGTGGTTGTCCCATGATCGTCTCCATTGGCAATGAAAGGTACAGGTAGGAGCGGGTTCGGGGGTATCTGCATACCCCCGAAACACTGGTGCATTATTTGGCGAAATGGGCTTCGATCGATTGCATCATCTGCGTACTGGTGATCTGTCCGGCAAAAGCTTGTTGCATGAGTGCAGGCCAGAGCGATTCGACAAATTCACTTACACCAGGATGAGCTGGAAGCACTCCGGCAAATTCGGCACTGTCGGTGGTTGCTTTCAGGAAGCGGTCCGCATCTGCAGATGCATTGCTCTTATTGACCGATACCTGTCCACTGGACTTCTGCCAGATTGCGTTGTTCTCGGCTTCTGCAAGGAAGGAAGCCCATTTGAACGCTGCATCGGGAACCTTTGTTGCGGCAAATATCGCGTTTTCCTCGTCACCAAAGGATGTCCAGTAGCCTTCCGTGCCCTTGGGTACCGGAGCTGCGCTGATCTTGTCGCCCAAGACTGCTTCCAATTCCTTGGCACTTCCCAAGTGGTGTATCGTCATGGCAGTCTTGCCGGACTTCATATTGGCTATGACTTCGACGAACCCGTCGCTGGGAGTTGTCGGGGGACTGACCTTATGTTTGGTGTAGAGGTCGATGAACCACTGGTTCGCGGCGATCGCCTGAGGTGTGGTCAACCTAGATCTTCCGTTCGCGTCGAAGAATTCGGCACCGCTGGAAAGTACGAATGTTCCCCACCAGTCGTGGCCACCCCGTGCTCCGCGGATACCGAAACCGTATACATCGACGATACCATCCCCATCGAGATCACGGGTCAACTTCTTCGCGACATCAAGGAATTCCTCACGCGTCTTCGGAACTGCAAGTCCCAATTCCTGGAACATATCGGCACGGTAATAGAGGTAGAGGATCACCATCTGCAACGGCATGTAGTACTGCTTGCCGTCCGAATGTCGGGTGAGTTCCCAAATACGATCATGGATATCGTCCTTGCCGTCCCAGTTCGCGATATAGCCGTCCAATGGAAGAAGTGCTCCCATTTCAACCAACTGGGGTTGCCACCACAGTTTCACTTGAGCCACATCTGGTGGATAGCCCCCAGCGATCGAGGTGAGCAGCTTTTGGTTGTAGGTGTCCCAGCTGATTCGTTCCGGATCGATCTTGATTCCCGGGTTCTCCGCCTCGAACTTCTCGATCAATGGGTTCAAAGCTGTTTCTGGATTGTCGAAGTGGTACCAGAACTTGACAACCTGCACGTCGTCTGTTTTCGCTTTACCACCTTGGGCAAAGGCGAATGAACCGACGATCAGCAGAATCAACGTCAAAGCGATAACTCTTTTCATACGTTCCTCCTGTTATTTTTGCGTCAGGACCAGCCTGACTTGCTCTACGATATCGGAAGAGGTCAAATGGTATTTTTCCAAGATTTCCTGGGGTTCACCCGATTCCCCAAACGTGTCGAGTACTCCGACCATTCGAAGGGGAGTGGGCAGGTTTTTCGCAAGAACTTCCGCAACGGCTCCCCCCAGACCGCCCAGCACGGTATGCTCTTCTGCGGTAACAACACAACCACATTCCTTCGCACTTTCGATTATTGTGTTCTCATCCAAAGGTTTGATGGTATGCATGTCGATGACTTTCGCCTGGATTCCATCGGTAGCCAGATCCGATGCAGCTTCCAACGCGACTGGAACCATTGCGCCCATGGCGACGATTGCCACATCCTTGCCATCGCGAAGGATCCGTGCCTTGCCGATTTCAAAAGGATCATCGGCACAGGTGACCACTGGTGACGGTATCCGTCCAAACCTGAGATAGACAGGACCATCCATTTTCGCCGCGGCAATAGTTGCCTTGTAGGCTTCGTTGGCATCGCAGGGAACCAGTATAGTCATGTTCGGAATCAACCGCATGAGGGCCACATCCTCAAAAGCCTGGTGGGTCGCTCCATCGGCACCGACGCAGACTCCTCCATGGCTTGTGGCAATCTTTACATTGGCATTGTTGTAGGCAACATTTACGCGTATCGCTTGGTTCGCCAAACTGGTTGTGAAGACTGCAAATGTGCTGGTAAAGGGGATCTGACCGTCGATCGCCATCCCTGCCGCGGTTCCGATCATGTCCGATTCCTTGATACCCATCTGATAGAACCGTTCGGGAAACCGTTCCTTGAATTTTCCAACTTTTATCGCATCGGTGAGATCTGCGGTCAATACCACTATCCGATCATCTTGCGCTCCGATATCGGCAAGGGCATCACCAAAAGCATCGCGCATCGCTTTGTTTCCACTATACATGTTTTACTCCTCCTCCACGCTATGCCCGGTTGGCAATGGGAAAGTCATTGAACCGGTTGTTGGTCCCTACCGATTCGAGGGCTTTTGTTGTCTCTACACCACTTGGTGTGTTGCCGTGCCATTTCGCATCCCCTTCCATGAAAGGGACTCCTTTCGCCATGATGGTGTTGCCAATGATTGCCGTCGGTTTGCCTTTGGTTGAGGCGGCCTCGGACAATGCTGTCACACTAGCTCCAATATCATGGCCGTCAATTTCCACCACATGCCAACCGAATGCTTTGATCTTATCTGCCAGCGGTGAGATTCCCATGACATCTTCAACATTTCCATCAATCTGGATGTTGTTGTAGTTGATGAACACACAGACATTGTCGAGCTTGTAATGGGCAGAGGTCATGAATGCTTCCCAGACCTGTCCTTCCTGCAGTTCCCCATCGCCAAGAATGACATAGACACGTCCTTGGGAATCCCGTTTCCTCAGGGAAAGCGCAATACCGTTCGCGACCGGGAACCCCTGGCCCAACGGCCCGGTGGACGTCTCGATATAATCCGGCATTGCCTTGCGGGCAGGATGTCCCTGGAGTCGGCTTCCCATCCGGCGATGTGTCGCCAGTTCCTCGAGGGGAATTAGTCCACTGCGAGCCAAAGCGGCATACCAGACTGCGCAGGTATGGCCATTGCTCAGGACAATCCGGTCACGATCTGGGTCTGTAGGATCGAGATCGTCGTATTGCATGGCCCAGCCATAGAGGGCAGCCATGTAATCGGCCAGTCCGAGAGCTCCCCCAATGTGCCCTGAACCGGCGTGGTGGATCATCCTGATGGTGTCGCGCCGAAGTTGCTGCGCAAGGTCGGTCAATTTCTGCAGGTCGGCATCACCTTGCATGCGTGTCTGTTTCATATGTCTCCTCACTGGTGTTTGAAGTGTGTGCCGTTTGCGGCACTGGATTTCCAATTCTACGTTTACGCGAGTTCTCCATGTGGATATCCATTGCCTGCATCGCGCGTTGGGGGTCCTTGGCCTGTAAAGCCAGCACGATCTGTCGATGTTCCTCCAGGCTATGTTTGACTACCACCGAGTAATTCTCCTTGAAGTCCTTGTTCATGGTAATGATTTCGGGAGTAATGAGAGTGATCAGCGATTCAAGGACCGTATTGCAAGTCCCCTTGGCGATGGCGAGGTGGAAGAGGTGGTCCTCTTCCAGTGTCGGCTTCCCCTCATTGTAGGCTTGCTTGAAGTTTTCATGTGCCTGGACAATCCGTTCGATATCCTCCGGTGTACACCTCAGGGCGGCCAGGCGAGCAGACTCGATCTCGAGCGGTCGCCTGGTCTCGATGAGTGAAGCGATGTCATGCTCCTTGAACCGCAGGATGTTGTTGATGATGGCATCCAGTGTTATGGGTTTGATGGGGGAAACGTAGATACCTTTCTGGGGGTAAATGGTAATGACACCGTAATGTTCCAGTCTCTGCAAGGCGATGCGTACATAGCCCCGGGTGGTTCCCAGCGATTCGGCAAGTACTCGCTCGGAAGGCATCTTGCCTCCGCTTGAGATGGTTCCGTCGTGCAACATCGCTTGAATACTTCGAATGACCCGGTCTGTCGGGTGTTCCTTTTGGTTGTCGATCACCAGGACCTCCTTGCATGGCCAAACTGGTTAACCAGTTGGTACGGAAGTAGTGTAGCACTGGTTAACCAGTAATGCAAGAAAATATTATTGACTATTTGCGGCAAGCGGAAGTGGCTATGGCACGCTATTGGATATAGGGGAGGCCGATGGGACAGGTGGAACTCCCAAGTGTTGAAACCTTGGTAATAAGTGGCCGATTATTTTCCTGGCTTTCTGTCGAAGAAGGGATCCTTACCACTGATCGAAAGTGGAATACCGTACACGATGCGCACATCGTTTCCCAACAGGTTCAACTCCCGCGCAGCCATGCCGATCGAGAACATGATGCGGTTGTCCACACGTGCATCCATGGCAACACTTACCGCCGAACCGATGGCGATACCGAGATCGCCGGTGTTGAAGGAGCAGGGGTGGTTGGGGTGTTGCCGTTTTTCATTGCAATCCGCAAAGCCGCACAACCCACAGGGGTCCAGACCCATGGGATCGATCCTGGTTCCGAGCAGGACCAGGCCATGGGATTGTTCAAGATTGTCCGCATCGCGCAAGAAGAACTTGCCGGCTCCAGAAGTCTCGACCATGGTCCGCATATGGGAGGCTATCGTCTTGCGGGTTTCGGCATTGACAATCGCTGCGACCAACGTATCCTTGCCTTTCGCCTTTGGTGCGGTACGGGCGGCCGTGACCATTCGTTTTGCTACTGCCGTCGCAGCCTCCTCGCGGACTTCCTCTTCAAACAACACAGACATGTTTGGCCTCCAATGGGGGCAGTATAGCATGGAACAACGATCGAATAACCGTAAAATTGTATCCACTTGCGTTGTACTGTGTGCTATAGTGTTTTCATGGCAAGAGATGGACAAAGGAAGGGGAGAGGGTGCCTGATCACCCTGGTGATCTTGGGTTTGCTCGCGGCCGGTATTTGGTTCGTCGGATTGCCGATTGCGAACAACAAGGCGGAGGCTTTTGTCGATTCCGCGGTACGCAATGCTATGGGTTCTCCGGGGATGCCCCGGGTGGGATACCGCGATATTAAGATCGATGCGGCACGTGGGCAAGTGGACATCTATGATTTGGTCATACCGTTGGAAGAGGGTTCCTCGCTGCATGCGGCAAGAATTCGGGTGACCGTTTCTCCAAGTGAACTGGTTGCGTTCGGCATGGGGCGTTCCTCAGGCCTTTCGAAAGCCGATATCGGTATACAACAATTCACCTATAAGGCAACCGATACCGCTGTCGCGTTCGATGTGGCACAGATCTCTTTGGACGGTTCGCTGGACTTCAACAATCCCGAAAGCTCGGTGATTCAGCATATCCGTGTCGATGCAACCAATGCCACATTCACGAATCCCGACGCCGGAATGGGTTTCTCATCCAAGACTTTGGAGCTCGACGTGACCGGGAAGCTGACCGTCGCCTCCCTCCAGAAGGATTTCGACGGTGTGTTGGACGATCTTGCTTATATTGACGTGGCGGCTACATCGGGGAAGCTTGTTCCCGATACACAGACCTTAAACCAACTGGGAATGTTTGCGGCAGTTTCGCCTTGGATTGCCGATACGGAGAACTGGAGTTTCAAGTCGGCATCGGTGCAGGCCCGTTCTCTGGACGATAAACTGGCGATCGATATGTTCACCCTCGATGCCCCGTTGATGGCGGCCAGTGGAAAAGCGAGTTTTCCCCGAGGAGAAGGAACAGAAACGGCAATTTCGTTGGAAGTCGCCGACTTGCATAGTCAGGTTCGCTCCGAACTAGCCCCACTAGCACAGTATATGGGACAAACCATACCCGAAGGAGCCTTTTCGTTTGATTTTTCGTGGCAAGGGACTGGTATTCCACAATTGTCCTTTCATTGACAAGCCTTGTGATAGGCAGCATACTGGGACAACCGATGGGTAACCTTTTTGGACTCCATTGGTTCTCTTTTGGATACATCAAAAAAATGGTGCTGAAACATGGATTCTGAGAAAGATTATTCGCAATTCCTCATGAAATTGGTGGTTGATACCATAATTATCTTTGTTGCATGGTTCGCTTCGTATTTCCTGCGGTTCTATGTCATTCCCGGTGGAGTTGGGGAACCCATCAATCTCTTTGCCCCTATGTCGGTATTGGTTTGGGTCCTGTTTCTCTATTTCCTCAATCATAACCGCCTCTACCGGATTGCTCCCAGTCTGACTTGGCAAACAGAAATCCAATTGTTGCTCTACAGTTCCGTTCAAGTCTTCCTCACCCTTACGGTTATACTGTATTACTTGTATGGAAGACGGGTAAGTCGACTGACAATAGCTTTGTTTATGGTGGTGGTATCGATTCTACTGATAGTAGAACGGGTAGTGATCAATCGACGATTGGTACGGCTCCGAGCTTCGGGAAAAATTGCCAAGCGCGTATTGCTGGTGGGGTATGGTGACGGAGTTGCCCGGTATATCGAAGAAGTGGTTACACACCCTGAGAATGGTTTCCAGATTGTAGGACAATTCGACGCCCACCACCATGGCGATAAACGCTATGTCCAGTTCGATGGTATCCTGGAAGACGTGCTTGCTACTGCTCGACCACAAATTATTGTGATCGGGTACCCAACAGCTGCCCGGATTGAAGAAAAAGCCATGATAGCCAAATGTTATGACCTGATCCAACGGGTATTGGTCATACCCGATCTTCCCTATTCCATGATCGGAAGCAAGATTCTCGATTTCCACTCGATTCCAGTCATGCAACTCAATGACGTTTCGATCACGTTCTTCCAGCGGATCGGGAAGAGACTTCTGGATTTCTGTCTGACACTCGTCGGTACCATCATAATTTCCCCATTTTTATTGTTACTCGCCATTCTTGTCAAGATTACCAGCCCTGGTCCGGTGTTGTACAAGCAAAAACGTGTGACAATGGATGGCAAGGAATTCATGATGCTCAAGTTCCGTTCCATGGCCAATAGACCCCCCGGGGAAGAGGATGGGAAGTGGACAACCAAGGATGATCCACGGATTACTCCTTTCGGGAAATTCATCCGCAGGACAAGCATGGATGAATTGCCCCAGGTCTTCAATGTGTTGCGAGGTGAGATGAGTCTTATCGGACCACGTCCGGAGCGGCCTGAGTTGGTCAAGAAGTTCATACACGAGATTCCGGGCTACCAGCTTCGGCATAAAGTGAAAGCAGGAATTACAGGCTGGGCTCAAGTTAATGGCTATCGCGGTGATACGTCGCTGGAAGGTCGAATCGAGTACGATCTGGCATACATAAAAAATTGGAGTTTCCTGCTCGATTTCAAGATATTTGTTTTAACCTTCATTCGAGGTTTCATCAATAAAAACGCCTATTGAAAAGGCGATTGGTTTCAGGAGTAAAGAGTGATCTCAAAGCGGATTTTTTTTCTTTTGTTTGTGCTTGCAATGACCTTGTCGCTCAGTGCCCGAAGCATAGAAGATGTTGTACCAGGACTGACTTCCGAGCGAATAGATGAATTGAAGGATGGCCAAATTCTCAATGGGAAATCCTTCCAAGAGGATGTACGAAGACTTGTTCCCGTCGGCTCCATTGCAATGGAACATTTGGCTGCTGCCTTGGATAAACCTGAGAGTTTTACTGTTGTTTCGCTTACATTCATCCCGTACCCCGACTACATGTACTCAATGACTGAAGAAGAACGGCAGGTGACTATTTTCAATACCATGCGCTCCATTTCCACCCAAGAGGGAATAACTTATATCTCCCATAGGGCAGGGAATAAGCCTAAGATCCTGATCGAGAAATCTTGGTATTTGGAGACCCCTAAAAGCAGGAGCAGCATGGCAGATCCTGTTTCCACAAGTGTGCCCCCGACTGCCGAATATATCGTCTACCAGAAGGATTCCAGCTTTGGTAGCAATATCTATCGATATCGATACAGCACCAGCTTAACCGAAATATTCGTGAACGTGGTGAATCTGGAGACGATGCGGGTATTCGGAATATTCAAGGCTGTCGATACGGAACAGTTGGCGATAGCCATGTCGACTACCCAGGTTGACGAAGGCTTGTTGCTCGTTGCGATGGCTACTATTGAAGGGCGCGATCCGGAAGTGAAAGTACTGGGTATTTCAGTCGACTTGCCCAGCTCCTTTACCCGAAGGACCACCGCATTGGGCGAGTGGTTTGTGAACCAATTGAAACGATAGCTATAAACTGGAATCGGTTTTTGCAAATTTCTTGAATCTCAAACAATATACAATGTATCCGGGGAGTAATGCCGGCAGTGTGTAAAGGTTCCAACGAAAATTCCTTTCTTTTTTACCAACAATAAAAAAGGCTGAAATCAAGTTTATTGCATTCAAGTATTTGAATTTTAAAGAAGGTGACAACTCCATACTCAATTTTTTCAAGCGCATGTAGCTTACGGGATTGTTGTAAATTACCTTATAAATATTTTTGGTATATCCATCTTCCTGATAACCACAGATATTCAGTATCTTGTTCAGAATGAGCATGGTATATTTCTGGTCAATTTGCATGTAGATGTAACTCTCAGTGATGAATTTTTCTCCATCCGCTACATCGTAGAAATAATCTTTCAATATGGACGATCGGAACATCAAGGCAGTTTCTCCCTTGTACCCGTATTTCTGGTAAAGCTGGGAAAGAGGGGAGAACGAAACGCCCTTAGGGAATCCTGTACCGATTGGAGTCACAAGATCGTATCCCTTCAAGGCGATGATGCCACTCACCGTATTATCTTCACGGATCGGATTCCAAGCTTCAATAAATGAATTTACCGCTGTTTCGATGAGGAAGTCGTCCGAGTCCACACAAAGGAATAGTTCCGTATCGCAAATGGATACCGCTCGATTGTGTGCCCGTTGTTTCCCACCATTTTCTTGTTTCACATATTTTATATCAATCAATGCATCGGAGATCCATGTTGCAATTAATTCTTCGGTTGAATCAGTCGAGCCATCGTCAACCAACAACCATTTGAAATTTTTGCTTGTTTGGCTAACCAGACTTTCATAGAGTTTTGGAAGAATATATGCACGATTGTAAGTTGGAGTAAATATGGTAAGGATCTTATTCGACTGCATTTCATGCCTCATATTGGACTATACAATTTTTCATACGCTTTGACTGCTTTGGTCACATCATGATGTGCTTCGACGTATTTTTGGGCATTCTTTCCAATCGAATATCGCAAATCTTCATTTGAAAGCAATAATCCAATCTTTTCTTGAAACTGGGCGGGCTTGCCGGCGTCGCAAAGAAATCCTGTTATGCCTTCCTGTATCAAATCCTTATTCCCAATAATATCGGATGCGACTACTGGTCTTGCGGCAGCCATTGCTTCCAAGATTGATACCGGCATGCCTTCCCACAAGGACGTTTGAATATATATCTTTGCATTGGAAACATAATCAATTGCCAGTTCCCGAGAAATATACCCTGTGACAGTAATATTTGCTGCATCCAGTTGAGATTTGAGAGGGCCGTCACCAACCCATAGAAAAGCCAGGTGGGGGAGCGCTTTTGCGATGATATTGAATAGAGTTGGATTTTTTTGCGGCGCGATTCTGCCAGTGGTCACAATATCGAAATTCGAGGGATTGTGATCGACAGGGAGAAGGGAAATATCGATGAAGTTGTTGATGACTGCTGATTCCTTGGTTATTCGCAATGCCTGAGTCAATTCCCCTTTCGATACAGCAATAATTTTTCCTGGTGTGTACCAGTTGATCCATTTTTCCAATTGCAGGAAAACCCAACGTCTTAATATCGAGACATCTGTTCTAAGAAATGCGAATCCATGTGGACTATACAACAAATTTTTACATGAGCAGTTATGGGCGGCAAGTCTTCCCAAGAATCCCGCTTTCGAAGAATGCAAGTGAATGGCGTCTGGCCGGAAACTTCTGATTGTTTTCCTAATACTGCGAATTGCTTTCGGGTAATGCTTTGTTGATCCCATTGGGATATAGTTGAGACGTATGTTTGCTTGGTCAAAGTCATCTTTATATCTTTCTGGAGAATCGTTTCGTAAAGAATGGATTATCAATATTTCAAATTTTTCTGGATTGAGGTTGCGGGAAATATCCCTGACTATCGAATAGACGCCTGTGGAAAAACTTTCGATTACATAGAGAACACGAATCTTGTGATGTTGAGTAGAAAAGGTGTCCATGCAGGCAGTATAGCCAATGAGATAGTTTCTGTACAGGATAAACAAGAGTGATTACAGTTCTAATTTATTGACTATATTAAAAGGATTTAGTAAAGTAGACCTATATTGTTCCAATAGTAATTTGTAACAATATCATGATATTGTTTGTTTAGATGGGTATGCTGTTCTCATTCAACTTATAGGAGCTTTCGTTCATTTTGAGATTATATATAAGGCTGTTTGCAATTTTTCTGATTCTCTCCAATGTGCTTTCACCTCTAATTGCGGGAGATTTTCCGGATTTGTATCATATCATTGCCTATTATTCATTCGACATCAAAGGCAAGTCCAGAGAATCAATAATCCGGGAAATGATAGTACCGAAAGGTGGGGATGCACCTTTCACGACCAAGGATGCGATGGTACGCGCATTGGAGGCCAAGCGGGACAAACTCAACAACTTGCGGATTTTCGAAGAGGTTTCATATACCTATGAAGCTATCCATGCCGATGATGTTGCCATTCGTTATCGCGTCAAGTTTTTTATTGACGATGCATTTACCTTTCTTGCTATTCCCTATCCGAAATACGATTCCAATTACGGATTCAGGATTGGTGTGAAGGCATATGACAAAAATCTACTCGGCTCTTTTGCCGACCTATATTTTGTAATCAATGCGACACAGATAGAAAACCAATGGGAAGATTGGGAGTGGCGTTCTGAGATTGCCATATCGAACATTCCTGCCGGAGACAGCAGTATAGATATTGAAGGAACAGCCGAAGCAATACAACGGGGTGATATTTTTGAACAATTCTTCTATACCGCCAAAATAGACTGGCGTGGGATATCCTTGGCCCAAACCACATTGGACTTCCATATTGATATCGACGAAAATAGTGATACTGCTGACGAATTCGACCAATTGCTGACCACCAGTGTGCAATGGGATGGTTTGCCTTGGTTCAATTCTTCATTACGGGTACGACCATCATTTCAGTTTAGGCAAGGAGGAGACGGTGCCCCGTGGGATATTGATAACGCCTCATTCCATTCTTCTGTGAACCCTGTTCATATCAATGGAGAGACTTATGTGTTCTCCAATACAATCAAATTGAAGTTCCCACACGAATATGTGCAATCCACTACTAGTCTGAATTTGGTGAATTCTGCGATTTTAGGCATGCCGGTTTCTTTCTGGATCTCTGCTGACAATTATTTTTCAATGGGTTCCCAATCGTTCTATAACAATACGTATGCCGTGGGAACCTCAATAGAGGCAGCTTTGCCATTGGCTATATCCTACAAGGGTTCATACATAGCTTCTCTTCGAGATAGGACAGAAACGGAATTGAACCATGTGCCTGTGTTTTCAACCACACAATCGGTAACCTTTGGAAGAGTAAATTGGAAAAGCAATTTTCGACATGGACTGAAAGGAACTTTCTCAGGAAAAGCTGATTATGCACTTTTCACTCAAGATTTCAATCGGATGGATTATCTGAATTATTCGGTACAAGGAGAATTGGAAGCATATCTTAGCCTTGGGAAAAAGGCAGGTTTGAGTACCCGTAGCCTGGGATTCTACTCCTACGTTCCATCGTTCGATTGGTATGAGGACCAAACCTTTCCTACTTTCCTTCCCAACAGGGAAATCAGTGCGTCTGAGATGATGCGGGGGATACTTGACGATACGTATGAAGAAGCACTTGGCTCCGCAGATTACCAGAAACTTGGTGCTGTCCTCAATATGGACGCTACCCTCATGTTCTTGAAGTTCCGCGGTTTTGCGGAAGGTTTTATCACAGCTTTCATGGATGTGGGAATCTTTACCCAAACATATGCTGCCGGTGGGAACAACGATATCTCTTGGAATGATGTGACTATGTTCAAGACAGTAGGTATTGAAGGGTACGGTATATTGGACAAGTTCCCTTCGTATCCCATACGTGGTTCATTGGGATTCAATCTGGATGATATTCTAAGACATGTCAACGGAGAAATCGGATTCCAAGATATTGAGTTTGAATTGAGTGTCGGAATGGGATTGCACTATTGATCTACAGGGAATAGGTTGCACCAATAATAATTTGGACATCCGGTTCATATCCGGAGTTGTCCCAACGGTTCAGCCAATAATTTCGGCTGTAGATGTTCAGTTTTGTATTGGGAATAAACGTGGATACTCCAAGTCCGATAATCAGCGAATATTGAGGATCGTCTCCCGATGGCGAAAGCATGTTGATATTATCAGCTGTCTGTAGTTCCACTTCCTGGATTTTCTTTTCTATGAGCAAGCCTCGTTCTCCCTGAACGATAAACCGCAAGCTTCCAGAAAGTGTAGTACCGCTCGTATGTTCGAGATTGACTTCGGTTGCTAGTACGATTGAATCAGGCCCATAGGTATAACCCAACCATGTAACCCCACTCTTGCCTTCCTCCATATTGACTGCATGGACCAAGTCAAGGTTGAACTGGGTATCAACCTGCCCATCATAATTGTGTGTATTGTCCCCTGTCCTCAGATAGGCAAAAGGTGATGTGTACACTCCTTCAACGAAGCCAGAGATGGTCCACTCTCTTTTTGGATATCGGTACCGGGCGCTTAATAACCCTGCATAGGCATTGGGAGGTATTGGGTCGCTTGTATCCTGCTCGCCTCCTGTCTGGAATTGATCCAGAAAGATCTGCAGGTTGATTGCCCAATTTGAAGATACTGCGAACTCGGCTTCGACTCCCATGGTATTGTTTACTTCGCCGAAATTCTGGTAGTTATGCATGAACATGAGTGGACTGAACATCCGCATATCAAACGAGTCGACATAGAACATGGTTCCTTCGGTCAAAGCAATTCGTAGCCAAGAGAGAAAATCAATCTCAAACCTATGGGAAAAATATATCCTGGAAAGTGTTCCATGGAAAAGGGTATGCCAAGTGCCCCACTCGGTTGTCAGGTGAGGATACCAGGCTTCTCCCAAAACACCAATGCTTGGATCGCTACCTATCATGGCTCCAGTGATCAATTCGTTCATCGGTATTGCCAGGAAAGTATATTTCATCTTTGCGTTGGCGAGGGAGGCTTGGAAGAAATCATGGTAGGGAGCTTGATCGCCAACCATGAGATTCCCAGTGGAACCTCTTCCATATGAAATCGTATCCCTGCCGAAAACAAGCGTATACCACTCGCTGCTGAGACCAACAAATGCTGTGTGCGGCACGCTGTTCTGCACTGCCGTGATATTGTTGTTCAATACATAGGGATTATTTGAGGCAAGACCTGAGAAATCGACCTCCCTGAACGCCTTCTGCAAGGCGTATGAAATAATGCCATATGCATGGTTTCCAAAAACAGTTTCAACTTCGCCATAGAGAAGCGGTCGTCGGTCGGAGTAGCGCTCCGCCCAATCGTAATAGGCGTAATCTGGATTGGAATTCCAATACACTTCTTGGGTAACATCCAACGAACCCCTCCAAATCCTGTTGTTGAAGGGATTCGTCAAGGTTGCTCTGATTTCATCGAACAATTGTTGGTTGACAGGTGCTATACCAACTCGCTCAATTTTCTCCAATTGTCTTTGCAGCTCATACCCTGATACTGGTCCAGAGGAGGAGTGTGGATTGATACCACTTCCCATGCTCAATCTTTCAATGGAAGTTAGCAACGGATCATCAACTTGATAGATCCTTGCCAGCGGGTTGCCCATGATCGAGTGCAATACAAGCAAGGAAAAAAGGGTAATGATCAGACGCTTCATAGGCAACTCCTCAATTCCAGATAGTCACACCAAACTGGACTGCATGTGTATGTGTCGGGTCCGACCACGGTCCGGATACTTCATATTTTATAATGACATCACCAGCGGTTGGATCAGATGTTGGGCTACCATTTGGCGTATCAAAATCCCAATATAGGACCGGTACCCGGGAACGTTCCATTTTCATGTTGTATATGTAGGAGAATCTGAACGTTACGGGATAATCGGAAAGTGTCTTCGATACTCCAACCTCGAGGCCAAGGTTTCTCTCGAATATGTTGCCATTGAAATCCTTGTCATCATAGTTGCCGGTTGCCGCAGCACGATACACCATATATTCATCGATATTAGCGCCATATTGGCCGCTTCTTCTTTGGAATTTTCCTACCACATCGGTCCGCCATCCATTGGGAAGTCCGAATTGCGCCGACAAAAGGAATTCATCGGAGTTTGGTCTGAGTGGATATCCGAGGTTTTGTCCCTTGTTCACATACATCAAATCATAGATCAGGTCAGCCTCGCCATCGCCATTGTAGTCGAGGTCCACAGGATAGTGGGTGTAGAAAAACGGTCCGAGATAGGTATACTGGAAGGTGATCTTTGAAAATTGACCGGCAGGAATATGGACATCCACTCCTCCCTGTAGTCCCATGATATTCCTTGGTGCCTTGAAGAATCGCAAGGGATTGATCTCACTCATCTCGGTTGTAGCCGCAGCTCCATATAAGCGCAATAGGCCCGGTATTCGCCATTGTATATCAACCCCAGCAAGCATATTGTCGAAGTCTCCCAACGCATTCTGCTGAAACATAAGTATGGAAAAAGGGTTCAAGTAAGCCAATTCAAATCGCTTGCGGTATAAAACCGATTCGTATATACCAAAAGTAACATTCCAGGGTAGTTTCGCTTCGACGCGATGGGCTGTGAAATTGTTGCTCAAACGTGTTCCTTGCATATCATCGGAAAAGATGTATTCATCGAAATAACCGGAGTTGTATGCGGTGTCTATATAGTGTGTAACCCAAAACATGCCCAAACTTCCAGCGATGAATTGGTAGTCGAGCCAAGGGGTCAAGGCAATTGCCGTTTCAATACCCTCAAATGAGCGGGCAGAACCAGAGATCATAAGATTGTTGATTCCGACACCCCAATCCCTTTGTACGGATCCCCACCTGAACTGCAAGTTGCCTTCCAAGAATTGCAATGAGATCTCCGGTGTCATATCCAATCCGTAGTAGTGTGAATGTTGGACACTGGGATCGAAGAGCGTTTCGTATTTTCCCTCCGAGGGAATGGTAAAGTCGTTTGCCAAGAACAATCGGGTGTCGAGATGGTCCATGCGGAAACCGAAATCCATATTGATGGAGGCAAAATCGAGGATATCTCCCCGTATGTAAAACCGAATCGCATTTCTCGAATCGTATACACCACGTTCCACCAACGAGTGGGTCAACTCGGCATCGAAATTGACGCCGAACGCTACTCCTGTGCTATATTCCTCCCAATAGGTTGCATAAGCCCCATTCAATAGAAGTTCCTGAATATCGGCAGGAGTATCGTAGTCGAACTCGAGATCATCCATTATTGTTTTGACTTCCTGGTATTCTGCATGGGTTAGAGCATTACTCTGTATGACCTTGGACAGATTTTTCAGGATTATTGATCTGGCATACGGCTTTACAGATGAGATTGGATCAATGATTCCCCGCAATTGTGCCGACTCAAGTATGTCATATACCCGATGGTTCAAGGGAATTGAAATGTGTTGTCCGGAAAATAGGGAAAAAATAATAAAAAAAGATAATAAGCAGATAACCAGAAGTTTTCTCATGGACCGAAGCTCCTTGTGAAGGAAGTTGAATCGACGTAGTACCAATAACTATGAATGGACGTTCTGGTAATGTCAAGTAAGGCTTTTTGTGCTATTTGTAGTCAAGCAAATATGGTAATCTGTAGCGGTGTTTCAGATATAACCAGAGGAGTTGGCAAGTGGAAAGGCAACGGCAAAGAATAGATCTTCCCACTGTACAGAAGATTGAATTGCAGATTCTGCATGTGTTCCATAATCTTTGTAAGGAATACAAGATTCCTTACTATTTGGCGTCGGGAACATTGCTGGGGGCAATACGTCATGAAGGTTTTATTCCTTGGGATGATGATGTGGATGTATTGGTACCCCGCCCTGAATACCAACGATTGCTGGAATTGCTACCCAACGGGATACTCCCCGAAGGGTATGGATATGAGACATTGGACAACGATGCCCACTTCTTGCCCTTTCTCAAACTATATTATCAAAACAGTTTGGTAATAGAAAAACGGTACGATTCAGAACACAACAATACAAAAATTTGGTTGGATGTATTTCCTATGGATGGTCTCCCCTCCAGTTCGTTTGGTATCTCGGTGACCTACTTCCTTGCAAAACAAATGCGTAATTTCCTATATACGGCAATAGTTGATCCGGCTTGCTTGGACGGATTGGAGCGTATTGGCACTATACTACTCAAACCCATAGCAAAGTTCATTGGGGTGCGAAGAATTGCGCGATGGATCGATCGTTTTGCCATGATCCATGATTTTTCCGCAGCTCATATTGTTGGAAATGTTGTTTGGGGTGATGGTTCCGGAGAAGCAATTGAAAAAGAGGCCTATCTGCCCAAGGTAGACTTGAAGTTCGAAGATGGATATTTCAACGGTCCGGCATGCTATACTGCACATCTGGAGAACCTATACGGCGACTATATGACACTACCACCTGTCGAGAAGAGAAACTCGCATCTGGGAGAAGATTATTTTCTCTTGGAATAACCTAGTGTGCTGTCCCAATGATTTTTAAGTTTTAATAGATGCATATCCTGATTCAGTCCTGACTATGGGGTATAGGGATCTGAGCTTCACCCGTGCATCC
>PGXW01000067.1:4068-6265 GCA_002839355.1 Spirochaetae bacterium HGW-Spirochaetae-2 | reverse complement strand
CGAGATCGTCGATGAGATGGAATTCCGGCTGAACGAGAAGGAAGCCGATTATGCGCAGATCCATCGCGCCTTGCTGGCAGGCTTGCTGGGCAATATCGGTTTCAAGGATGGCGAGGCGGAGACTTATCTCGGGGCGCGTGGCATCCGTTTCACCATCGCCCCCGGCTCGGTGCTGAAGAAGTCGCGGCCCAAGTGGGTGATGGCGGCCGAGCTGATGGATACGAGCAAACTCTATGCGCGTTGCGTGGCGAAGATCGAGCCGGACTGGATCGAGCCGCTCGCTCATGGCCTGACCGAAAGCCACTATTCCGACCCGCGCTGGGACAGGAAAATGGCACAGGTCATTGCCTGGGAACGTGTCAGCCTTTACGGCCTGACCATCGTGCCGAAACGTCGCGTGCATTACGGCCCCATCAATCCGGTTGAGGCGCGGGAGATTTTCATCCGCGAAGCGCTGGCCAATATGGAGTTCGATACCAAAGCTCCGTTTTTTGCCGTAAACAAGCAGCTAATCGCGGAAATCGAAGCGCTGGAACACAAGGCCAGAAGGCAGGACGTGCTGGTCGATGAACATGTGCTTTTCAGTTTTTACGACAAGCGTATCGGCCAGGACATATTCAACGGCGTCAGTTTCGAGACCTGGCGCAAGACTGCGGAGGAGGGCCAACCACGGCTGCTGTACCTGACACGCGATGACCTGATGCGCCACGGTGCGGATGCGGTCACCGAGCAGCAGTTCCCGGAGAAGCTGTTGCTGGATGGCACCGAGGTCGAACTCAAATACCGCTTCGAACCGGGCCATCCGCTCGACGGTGTGACGGCCCGCTGGCACTGCTCAACCAGCTGGATGCCACGCAGGCGGAGTGGCTGGTGCCGGGCATGATACGTGACAAGCTGACCTGGCTGATCAAGGCGCTGCCCAAGACTTATCGCCGCGTTTGCGTGCCGGTGCCGGATTTCGTCACGGCCTTTTTGCAAGCGAATCCTGTTGCCGAAGGGGCTTTGTTGCCTAAGCTGGCCGGTTATATCCAGCAACGTACCGGGCTGAAACTCGGTGTGGACGACTGGCAGGGGGAATTGCCTGAGCACCTGTGCATGAACTTCCGCGTGGTGGATGACAAGAATCGCGAGTTGGGCATGGGTCGCAACTGGAATGCGCTCCGGCAACAGCTGGGGCAGGCCGCTCAACTGACCTTCCGCAGTGCATCGCCGGATATCGAAAAGACCGGCCTGAAACAATGGGATTTTGGTGACCTGCCGAAAACGCTGAGTTTTAATCGTCAGGAATCCAATGGAGAGCGCCGCCAACTGACCGGATATCCCGCACTGGAGGATCAAAAAGACAGCGTTTCCATCAAGCTGTTCGACACGGCCGCAGCAGCTAATCAAGCCCATCGCGCCGGCGTCAGGCGCCTGATGCGGTTTGAGTTGAAAGAACAGATGAAGCAGCTGGAAAAAGGCCTGCCCGGTTTCAACCAGTACGCCTTGCTGCTGCGTAACCTGATCTCGCCGGATGCCTTGCGTGAAGACTTGCTGACGGCCATCGCCGACCGCGCCTTTATCGGCGAAGACGATTTGCCGCGCACCAATGCCGAGTTCATGACGCTCAAGCAGCGGGCGAGAACCCGTCTGCCTGCCGTGGCCGAGGCCAGCGCACGCCTGGCGCAATCGATCGCCGTGGAATATCAGGAGCTGACCCAAAAACTGAACAGCCTGCCGAATGCAATGTCGCGCATCAAGAAAGAAGCCGAGGCGCAACTGGCGCTATTGCTGCCCGCGCATTTTTTCAGCCAGACGCCATGGGAAAGATTGCAGCATCTGCCGCGCTACCTGAAAGCGCTGAAGCTGCGCCTGGAAAAATATCCGAACAGCGTGGAACGCGACACGCGCCATGCACAGGAATTGGCAAGGCTTTGGCTACGCTGGAGCGAACGGGTGGAGGCAAAGCGCAAGGCCGGGGAGGAAATCGAACCGGCGCTGGCAGATTTCCGCTGGTTGCTGGAAGAGCTGAGAGTTTCACTCTTTGCGCAGGAATTAAAGACGCCATTCCCGGTATCGGCCAAGCGGCTGGACAAGATATGGGTTGAGTTGAGCTGAGCTGAACGGAATTGGCAAGGATGTAGAGCAGGTTGTTGCAGCATGGCGGTGTGATTGCCTTGTTTATCAATTTGTCAGGCGTAACTCTGTAAGGTGCTGA
>PGXW01000067.1:0-4006 GCA_002839355.1 Spirochaetae bacterium HGW-Spirochaetae-2 | reverse complement strand
GCTGATCTTATCAATGCTGGCGTTTTGTGCATCTGCTCAAGCTGCAATCAAGCCTTGCGAAGAACTCAAAGAAGAAATCGCCGCCAAGATCGATGCCAAAGGTGTGCCAAGTTATACGCTGAAGGTTGTGCCGATTGATGCCGAAGAGGAAGGCAAACAGGTAGGAACCTGCGACGGCGGCACGATGAAAATCATGTACGTGCGGGGCTGAGCAACAGAAATCCCACATCTTCATACGCTGATCAGCGCCGGCCGGATTCCTGTTCCGGCGAACGGCGCTTTTTTCTCGTTTTCTGAATGTGCTCAATCAGCACGCCGAATCTGCCCGCCCGCCATCATCCTGGACATTTTCGCCTCCATTTTTTGTCACTTGGGAAGCAAGCGGGTGCTGATGAACCGTCGGGCGGGCGGGAGAAACTCCTATTGACCTGTCATGGGTGGGCTAGATTACGCTGCTGAAAGCCGTCGCACATCAAGAACCGGAAACGTAAAAGAGGTGTATGTGATGAACCGAATGTCGAGAACTTTAAGTGACTCCGCCCCCATTTATTCGCTGCATTGAACTCAACCCTGTAAGGGCTGGCATGGTACAGCATCCTGCTGAATATCCCTGGTCCAGCTACAGACATAATGCACTGGGACATGGTGATCAGCTAGTGACATCTCATTATTTATACAATGCCTTGAGTAATGCAGAGGAAACTAGGCAAGCACATTACCGAGCGTTATTTGAAGCCCATATAGACCAGAAAACCATAGATGAAGTCCGACGATGTGCCAATAAAGCATGGGTATTGGGAAGTGATTATTTTAAGACCAAGATTGAGTTACAGCTTAATCGTAGAGCCCAGCCAAGTGCGCGAGGCGGAGATAGGAGATCAAATGAATTCAAGGGTATTGGTTTCAATGGAGTCTGACCCCATTGATTTGCATTGATTTGTGACCCCATTGATTTGAAATAAAGAGAAAGTAGTTAGCCCCCTTTTGTAATAACGAAATGAGGAGAGTTATGTGGTAGATACGATTAACAAGATTTTTGCGATATTGGCTAAAGCACATGCCGTAGTTTATATGCTTGTTGGTGGTATTTTCACAGCTTTTCTTTATTTGAATTTTATTGACTATCAAGTCCATAAAATTTCGCTGATGCGAATAGGTAATGCAGGTATTTTTATAATGGTGACTTATTTTATTCTTAGTAGATATTTTTATGAAAAGTATGAATTGGGCAAAAAATATTTACCTATGACTAATACAGGTATGGTGAAAAGAGACACTTTTTTCTACACCAAAATCAATAGCAACATAACGAGTTCCAGAAAATTAGTAGGTTACTTATATGTAGTTTTTAGGATAGGAGCAAACATTTTCTTTGGTTTTACATTGTTTGCAATATTATTTTTTGGGTTAAAGAAAGGCTTGGGAGTTTGATATGGCAAACATTTCAGTCGTTTGGGATTTTTTAAAACAAAACAACAATGCTATCGGAAATGCAGCATTAGTAATCAATGGGGTCAGACTCCATTGATTTGCTGTTGGGGAAAGAAGCTGTCGCTGATGAAACACTTCCAGTAAATAACCATCAGGCCAATATATCGCCTGGCTTGAGAGCCGAAGAAAGGACAGAGCCATGAGTGGATGCGGGTAACTGGAAGAACTTCTCTTGATCTGTCTGGGCGGGCTAGATTGCGATGCTGTAATAAGCTGTACATCAAAAACTGAAAACATAAATGAGGCGTATGTGATGGAAAGTAATCTTCAGGGAGTGATCAAAATCAAAGATGACTTCGTCTCTTTTTACGATGTTGACTTATCTATCTATAAGAAATGGGTGGAGGAAAGCTGCGTGAAGCTCCTATTGTTGATTTTTATATTACTGATAACAGGCTGTGCCTCTGCATCTCCCAAACAAGGCGAGTTCAGGGAGTGGCAGGAAGAAGTCAAACTCAATGATGGCCGCGTCATTGTCGTGACGCAAAAGAAAAAATGCAGCAGCGGCTACACAGGCAAGGAACAAGTTGCGTGTATTGCCAGAGAAACTTGGCTCACGATGAACCTGCCTGATTTCAGTGATCAGCCTATTACCTGGCATGAGCATTTAAGAGCTCGGGTGATCAATGTAGATCAAGGAAATTTATACATCATTGGAATATTTCCGACTCAGCGAGAATATTACTTGTATCAGCAGCCAGAACCTCCATTTGTTGCCTATCGTTGGGAAAACAATGCTTGGATAAGAATTCCTTTTGAGCAAGTACCGGAATCTATTTATGACGTCAATATGCTGTACGAAGGTATCCCACCACCAGGCATCAAGTATTTGTCGTTAGAAAAGAAAGCCAGTAAAGAAGTAAATGGTAAGCCTACCTATAGACCTTGGGTAAAGCGTATTGATCCAAAGCGTAAGTCAAATTTTAATCGGATTAAAAGTTTGTAAAGGGAGATAGCAATGGGTAATCGCATACAAGATGAAATTTATGCTCTTCTGGCTGCTGAAGTTTATAACGATGCTAGAGGAGATGTTAATACTGTAAATATTGCTACTACAGGTTGGGTGAAACTACCTGAATCAGTATCGAATATGGAAAATGATCCGCTCAGTAATGGATTCTCAGCTAGCGCATACCAAAAAGGCGATCAAATTGTCATTGCATTCAAGGGTACAGACTTTTTGATTGGTGTTAATAATGGTCAAACGGCATCGGATATATCCACAGATATGGTCTGAGCTAACCCGCATTTCACGGACGGTTTAATTGGATACATCTGTTTGCTGCTCAAATTGCACTGGGCTAAGGTAGCCCAACGTCTGATGCCTGCGCTGTCGATTGTAGAAGATCTCAATATATTCGAAGATCGCTGCCCGTGCCTCATCTCTGGTATGGAAGTCGCGATAGTGCACGAGTTCGTTCTTCAAGGTTGAGAAGAAGCTCTCGGCCACCGCGTTGTCGTAACAGTTGCCGCGTCGGCTCATGCTCGGGCGCATGCCATGCATCAGCAATTTCTCCCGGTAGGCGCGAGCAGCATAGAGCGTTCCCTGGTCGGTGTGATGAATCACCCCACTTTCGGGTTGTCGTTGCAGGAGCGCCATATCCAAGGCCGACATGACTGGCTGCAGGTTCGGCCTGTCGCCCATGCCCCAGCCTACTACTCGGCGAGAGTGCAAATCCAGTAAGACGGCCAGATGCAAAAAGCCCTGTCGGGTGCGAATAAAAGTGCCATCACCCACCCAGATTTGATTGGGGTAGGCAACGTCGAATTGACGTTGCACAAGATTGGGGGCGGCCGGTGCGGTATGGTGGTTTTCCACGATGAGCCGGAAGCGACGTTTGCGGCGTGCCTCTATGCCAGCTTGCCTCCTGAGTCGGGCGACTCGATGTTTGCCGCAGGTAATGCCACGCATGTTGAGTTCATGCCAGGTTTTCTTGGCCCCATAGGCTTCCCGGCTGGTACGATGTACTTCTTCAATCCGTACCAACAACTCGCGATCTCGCTTGCTGCGCTCTGATTCGCCACGCGCCTTCCAGTCGTAGTAGCCGCTGCGCGCAACACCCAGCGTACGGCAGAGCCTCTTGGCTCCTATCATTCCCGCATGTGTTTCGATGTATTCGTACTTCACTTGCGGCGCTTGGCGAAGTACGTCTCCGCTTTTTTTAGGATTTCGAGTTCCTCGGTGACGCGCTTCAGTTCCCGTTTGAGCCTCGACAACTCGCTCTCTTCTTCCACTTTCGGTCGACCGGGCGCACGAAATACGCCACCATTCGCCTTGAATTGCGCCTGCCACTTGTAGAGCCGGTTGCGGGCAACCCCAAGTTCCAACGCCAGTTGCGTTCCCGGCTTCTGCCCCAATTCCAGCAACCGTACAGCCTCGCGCTTGAATTCCGCGCTGAACCGCTGCCGTTGCCTCTCCGGATTTACCTTGCCTTTTCCCTTGCTTTCCATCGAACACCTCCTTCATTATTGTCTCCTATTGAAGTGTCCGTTCAACCCGGGTTAGCTCAGTCTG
>PGXW01000044.1 GCA_002839355.1 Spirochaetae bacterium HGW-Spirochaetae-2 | reverse complement strand
GAGGCAAGAACAACCAGAGCCAAAAGAACGACTAAGGTTTTTTTCATAGATACCCTCCTGTTTGTTCCAGGGGCATACGCCCCCGGATAATCTGTATATGCAAACGAGCAGCAAATCGCTGTCATCGTTTCTCGAAACCCTTCTCTTCCTTGCGCAAAGCAGCGGCCTGGGCCTTCTCATCCCGCTTCATCTGCGCATAGGTCTTATGCAATTCTGTCTTCGCGGATGCAATTTGCGCCCGCAAGGTAGCCTTGCGGTCCGCATCGGCATTCGCTTCCTCGGTCTTCAGCTGCGCAATACGTATCAGCATCTCTTCCTTGTATGTGGCCGAGGGAGAGAGGATGCGCACTTCGGTCGACCTCTTGGTCCGATAGATATCGAGCAGGACCGCACCAAGGACAACCACACCGGTGAAGAAGGTCTGGTACTGCGACTGCAAGTTCATGGAAGGCAATCCTGCGCGCAATACACTCATGATATAGACACCAATCATGGTACCCAGCACCGAACCGGCACCACCGCTCAGACTCGTGCCACCGATAACCGCTCCAGCGATCGCATAGAGCTCGAAGCCCTGGCCTTGGGCCGGCATGACAGTCGTATAGACTGCAGCGAATGCGATACCACCGACACCGGCGAGGAACCCACTGACCACATAGGCCATCATTTCCCACTTGGCAACGTTCACACCACTGAGACGGGCGGCTTCCTTGTTGGAACCTACGGCGAAGATATAACGGCCCATCTTCGTCCGTGTAAGGATAATGAAGGCAATGAAGGCCGTTCCGAAGAGGACCAACGCTCCCGTGGGATACGAGGAGTTGTCCTCCGCAATGAATTTGAAAATCCCCTTGAACCAGCTGTCGTCGGCACCACGTGCCGGGAATGTCGCACTACGCACATTCGAGACGATGGATCCGGTACCCAAACTGATCATCATGGTTCCCAAGGTGGCGATAAATGGTGGCAAGCCAAGTCTGCTTACCATGATTCCGTTGAACAATCCGAAAGAGGTGGATACGAACAGGATAAGCAGCAGCGAGACCCACATGGGCCATCCCCAACTCTTGTACGCGGTTCCACCGATAATGGTCGCGGCCATCATGACTGTTCCGCACGACAGGTCGATACCTCCGGTTATGATTACGAACGTCACACCGATTGCGATGAATCCGATATAGTAGGAGGAATCGAGAATATTTACCAACGTCGTATAGGAAAAGAAGTTCCTTCCGAACACTGCGAAGAACGCATATACGATCACCAGTGCAAGTGGAGCGAGCAACCTCTGCATGTCCAGCCCTTTGCCTCTCCCTTTCAACTCCACGGTATCTGTTGTTTCCATATGGGGTCACTCCTATCAACGTTGGGTCGCCAGGGCCATGATCCGCTCCTGGGTCGCCTCTTCTATATCGAGAAATCCGGTGAGTTTGCCTTCGCACATGACCGCGATCCGGTCACTCATCCGCAACACTTCATTCAATTCACTACTGATCATGATGATCGACTTGCCTTCCTTGGCCAGTTCGTTCATCAGGTGGTATATCTCGCTCTTGGCCCCGACGTCGATTCCACGGGTGGGTTCATCGAATATCAACACCGAACTGTTCTTGATCAGCCATTTTGCAATAACGACCTTCTGCTGGTTGCCACCCGAGAGGTTTCTCACGAACTGGTCGAGTGAAGGGGTCTTCACCTTCAGCTTATCCACATACTCGTTGGCAACTTTCTGGATCTCCTTACGCGGAAGGAACAGTCCCGGGCACAAGTCCTCGTACGATGCCATGACAGCATTCTCGGCTACCGACAACTTGATTGCCAATCCGAACCGTTTGCGGTCCTCCGAAAGATACCCGATACCGTTCCGCACGGCATCCCGCGGGCTTTCGATGATAGTCTTGCGACCATTCACCCAAATAGTCCCGGAAGCCTTGTCGGCTCCGAACAGGGCCCGCATACTCTCGGTACGCCCGGCACCCATAAGACCGGCGAATCCCAGAATCTCTCCCCTGCGCAGTTCGAACGAAATGTTCTGTACCAGCTTGCCGGCATTGAGGTTCTCGACCTTCAGCACAATCGGCGCATCGGGAGGAACATTGCTCTTGCTCTTGGGTTTCTCGTAGATGACCCGACCGACCATCATGTTGATCATCTCTTCCTTGGTCAGTTCCTTGGTCTCCTTGGTTCCGACATATTCGCCGTCGCGCAAGACTGTGACCCGGTCTGTGATCACCCCGATCTCATCGAGTCGGTGGCTGATATAGATCATACCCACACCCCTCGAAGCCAGATCCCGCATGATCACGAACAGGTCCGAGATCTCGCGTTCGGTCAACGCAGCCGAGGGTTCGTCCAGTACGAGCACCTTCAGGTTATGGGAAACAGCCTTGGCGATTTCTACCATCTGTTGTTTTCCGACTGTAAGATTGCTCATCTTCTCTTCGGGGTCGATCTGCATATTCAACCGCTTGAACAGTTCCGCGGCACGTCTGTTTTGTTCCTTTTCGTCCAGAAACCATCCGTTGCGCTTGGTCGCTTCCCGACCTATGTACAGATTCTGCGCAACCGTGAGGTGCTCCATCATATTCAGCTCTTGATGCACTATCGCAATTCCCGCATCCAGGGCTTCCCGTGGACCTTGCGGATTGAACAGCTTTCCCATGAAATGGATTTCACCCGAGTCCTTCGGAAATATTCCCGTGAGCGCCTTCATGAGGGTCGATTTTCCAGCTCCGTTCTCACCGACCAGAGCATGGATCTCTCCTTCGCGCAACTCGAAGTCTACACCCTTGAGCGCATGGACGCCGGCGAATCGTTTGTCTATGTCTTTCATTGACAGCACTACGTTTCTCACAGCCGTCTCTCCTTGCATATATCCATGTTCACATGGGTTCGGTCAGATGTCAAGGAAAATTTGTAAACGTTTACACGGATCTTGAGGCGATTTTATATCTTTACATATTATATTCTTATCTATAAATGAGTTCCAAATGGATCGGTTGTTCTTATACGTGCCATATACGCTTTCATATCACCGGACCAGGAGAATTCGATCGCGTCACGCAACCGTTCTTGTTCTCTTGCCCCTATAGCGCTTGTTTACGATATCCGGTCATACTTGTAGATACACCCGGTCCTTTCCAGCCTTTTTCGCCTTGTAGAGAGCCTTGTCGGTCCGTGAAAGGAGACTCTCCACGGTATCACCCTTCCTCAGTTCAGCGACACCGACACTTATGGTGACCTGGAAATTCGCCAAGGGCTCGTTCTCGGCGACCAGGGAACGAAGTTGGTTTCCAATCGCCACCCCTTCGTCACCGGTAGCCTTTGGAAGAACAAGCAGGAATTCATCCCCTCCCCAACGCCCGAAGCTGTCGGTCGGCCGCTTGCAGGAACTCACGAGCTTGGTGAAATTGATCAGCGTTTCGTCACCACAGCTATGTCCGTAGGTATCGTTGATATCCTTGAAATTATCCAGATCGATCATCAGTATCGACAAGGTCTCTCCGAACCGTTGGCAATTGGCAAATTCCGATTGGAGCTTTTGGTCGAGTTCCAGCCTATTGCCGACCTGGGTAAGATGGTCGAGACGGGAATAGTCCTTCAGGCTTTGATTATACTTGTTCACGACCCTGATACTGATTATCAACGCAAGGATCGAAGTAAAGATACCTATCAAGATAGTCCGTATAAGCATCCTTCTCACAATTTGGAGTGAGACGCTCTCATCTTGTTCAACTATGATATACCATCTGATATTCGGTATATAACGCGAGGTCAAGAGAATATTCCCGTGCTCCCCTTCGTAGTGGGTATCGAGGGTCTCCTCTTTGGAGGATAAGATTGATTCTGCGATCCTTTCAATCCCAAACGATGTGCGGATGTTTCGTTTCTCGATGATGTTCATATCCGAATGGGCTTGCACCAAGCCCGATTCATCGACCATGTAGACCACACGTCCATACGTCTTCTGGGTCTTCTGCAGAAGAGCTGCGATATTGGACATTTCCACACCGACCCCGACAACTCCAAGCAATTCACCCGCTGGACTTTCGACACGACAATTGATGAATATGGTAAGTGTCCCGGCGCTGACCTCGTCGGTATCCACATCGAGTTCAACACTCTCACCCGAGTCGATAAAATCATAATACCAGATATCATGTGCATCTCCTGTATCGATTTCCTTGTGCACACCCTGGTAACTGAAATAACGCAATGTCTTGGCTGAGACAAAGAAGGCTGTATCGAACCCATGTTCGAGACGTATGGCATCGAGGTATCTCTCTATTTTCCTTGGATCGGGTTCGCCATCGAGTATCCAATCGATCAGGAACGTATCCCTCGCCATCAGGGAGGAGGCAAGAAGAGGATCCTGCAACCTGGTGCTGATCTCCCAATCTATGAGGTCGCGGACCAACGGCAAGGAAGTTGTGATCAATTCTTCACGGATAGCATCCCGCTGGACATAATAGTTGAGGAGGCTGACAGCGACGAAAGAGGGGATGAGCACCAACATGAGTAGTATAGTCAATCTATAGCGAGTCAGATTCTTTATCATTTTCTCGAGTATACCCCAGTTTTTTGAAGGTCGCCATTACATTTATTTCCAAACACCCCCCCCCAAAAAAACGAAACAAATGAGATCATTGTGATGATTGCCAAACGAAGCGAGCGGAAAGGGACCATGCAATGGTCACTCTCCCGAGCGAGTGCAGGCAACGTAAGGATCCATACCTCGCCCCTTGGGGTGAAAAAGGAGGCGAAGCCTCCACTTTCCTGGGCTTGCCCTGGGGGTATTGATACCTTTCATCCTTCTCCCGAGAGATTGACGCGAGACCTCAAGGCAACAGTCGAGACGTTATTAGGTAACAATACCCAACACAATAGGAGACATTACCACTCGCACTTCCTTCCGGTTGAGCCATGATATGTATGGAGGTGTAACAGTATGGTGGGAAAAAACATGCTTGCCCTTGGCCTATCGATGGCATTGACAACAATGGTGGTGCTCGTCGGATGTGGTCAAGACTTCGGCGATCTCAAGGGAATGAAAATATATATAACTCGCACTCCTACGGACGTAACAAGGTCGGAAATCGTCGGCAATCGCTTGGACGACACCCGTTCGGCCCGTTACGACTCTTCGAACAGTATCGGTGGCGATTACTACCAACCGAAGGATATCTCGATCGGATTCGATAAAATCTGGTTCCCGGAAAAGACAGTGTACGATGAAATACTCGAAGAAGAAACCAACCTCCTGCATGAGGATGGATATGCCACGATAATCGACCGTTCCACTATTCCTCCTGATGGGTATTTCAAACCAATCGCATCATTCACCGAGGTGACTGCTTCAACCAGTGAACCGTATATACCTGCCAGCCTCCCTGAATTCGGCCAATCGTACTTTGGCCTGCTCATCGATACAGTATATTACGAATTCGAAATGGAAGATTTCGCTATTCGTTGGTATATTCAGGACCACAGCGAATACCAAGCGAAGGATGTGCTGATCCGAGAACCAGAAGCCAGTGTCTGGAAGTTTGCCTATTACCAGCAGATAGGAGGAACATTGGTATTTGTATTGGAAAACGAACGAAAGCCAGTACTGAGCGGAGATAATCTGTACAGTACGACTTCAGACGGGTATTTCTGCATTGTAACTGACGGTGAACAGGATGGCGAATCCGGTATCCAAAACAGATGGGAATCGTTCATCCATCCAATGTTGATAGCAAGTCACAAAACAGCTGCGAATCCCAGTCCGTTTGACAATCCGAACAGAATCGATATCTTCGGGGAGGATAAAAACGAAGCCCAATATTACCTGTTCCAAATCTGCTTGAACATGGGCTGTGATTTCTCCAACAACAGATATGGTGGACTGCTCATGGAGCCTGGCATTAAATCTCCACAGTCCGAAGACGATCCATTGACCTATGCGCAATTCATTCACATCATACAAGAGAACTTGGACAGTGAAAGTGATGAAAGCGACCCTTTGGACAGGTTTCCTGCCGGATATCAAATCTTTACATCGATCGAGCCGATAGGGACCGGAATAGAAACCCGCTTCGGCTATATAGACTTTGAAAATAGACCACAAGGAGAATTCTCACCGAGTGCCGGTTGGTGAAAACGCTACCCACATCTTCCCTCCATCGGGTATACTGAATCATCACACAAACCGATGGAGGGAATGCATATGTCCCAATCCAACTGCGGTGCCCAGAGGAAATTCGCCTGGATTTCCAAGGTGTTGGTATCGCTTCCATCCCTGATTCTTCTACCGACACCCATACAAGCTGCTGGGCTCATCACCCCTAAATATGCTTCGACTGGAAGCCTCCCCTTCATCATCGGCCTGCTCGCATTGGGGGTGCTGTTGGGATTGCTCGCCTACACCATCTTCCTAGCCATATCCACCAAGGAGCGTATGTTCGTCTACTTCTCGGTTATCATGGTCCTATTGACTGTCTTACAGACCTTCGCGGCCTTCGACCGCTTCATTTTCCACCTCACCTACAACCGTGTGACGCTAATCACCCACCTCCTGTTCATCACCTTCCTGGTGTTCTTCGAGGATTTCTTCTCACTAAAAGCCCACGCTCCCCGATTGTCGCGTTTCAACAGGGTTTCGATCTTCGTGATCGCCGGATACACCCTGTTCTTTCTTGGCATGAAACTCCTGTTACCCGAAAGCTCCCCTGCACATGTTCCATTGAACTTCATACGGGAGTTGTTTGTATTTTACACGAACATCATCTTCATCTACACCATCGTGCGGGCCATCGCATGGATTCGGACCGAGGCGATATTGATTCTGATCGCGTTTATTCCTCCTGCAATCCTGACATCCATCAATGCCATGAACATATTCCCCTTCATGCAAGGGTACAGCCATATAGTGGTCTTCCTCATGCAGTACAACCAACCGATCGGACTTTCCCTCCAGGCTATCCTCTTCTCCCTTGCCATGGGCAACCGGTACAACAGGATCAAACTCGAACGGGAACGATCGTTCCAGGAGAGCGAACGCCTGAAGCGACTTGATGCTGAAAAAACCGAATTCTTCATGAACATGAGCCATGAATTGCGCACACCCCTGACGATCATCCTCGGCATGACCCAGCAACTCCGCCAAGGAAAATTCGGTGACTCCATCCACCACAACGATCGCATTCTCGAAACCATAGAACGCAACAGCATGCGGCTGCTCAAACAAGTATCGCACATGCTTCGATTGGGAAAACCCCGTTCGCACCTCCATGAGAAACCGCTTCCCGTGGCTAGCTTCCTCCATATGATTGTAGGTGAATTCGTTCCGATCGCCGAGCAGCGCAGCATCCGCCTGACCGACGGGATCGAACAACCGGCAGAACGGGCGACCATTGCGATCGCAAGTGACGATTTGGAAGCGCTGGTCATGAACCTGCTTTCGAACGCCTTGAAGTTCACCCCTCCGGGAGGGACGGTGTCGGTGCATACCGCGCTGGAGGGAAATGGAGACCTGCTCATTGCGGTTTCGGATACTGGTGTGGGAATCGACCCGAACGAACAACAGATGGTATTCGATCGGTACCATAGTATTGGGGGAGGAACCGATCAGGTACAGACCGGCTTGGGGCTTTCCTTGGTCAAAACCATTATAGAAGGTTACGAAGGGTTGGTTACGGTTGAAAGCACCAAAGGAAAGGGAAGTGTCTTTTCATTGATATTCCCTGCATCCATGGTGGGCTTCGATGCGGACGGGAATCTATCCATGCAGGCAACGGAAAGTCGGACAGGCAAGCTCTACACGACAGATTTCAGCCATTCGGGCGATATCTTGGCGCAATCGGACCAGATTGGGCATCAACTCGACAGGCAGACGATCCTGATTGTGGAGGACAATGCCGACATGCGTTCCTATATCGCTTCCGTGGTCAGCGAGCAGTATCATGCGGTGGTGGCTTGCTCGGGAGAAGAGGGATTGCAGATGCTGGATCGGACTCCTGTCGACCTGATCATCAGCGATATCATGATGCCGGGTATGGATGGCCATGCATTTCTTACTGCGTTGAAACAACGGACTGCAGACAATCCGGTACCACTGGTGTTCCTCACCGCCCGCGATTCATTGGAGGAAAAGATCGAGAGCTTGCGCGAGGGTGTAGTCAGCTATATCACCAAGCCGTTCAGCACCGAAATGCTTTTGGCGACAATCGCCAATACGTTAGCACACGACCGCGAATTGGTAGGATCCAAGGTGGAGCGGTTGAGGAGGGGTCTCGATATCTTGTTGGACGAGATCGAGCATCCCCATGTCACCGATGCTTCGGAAGGATATTGGGGGTCACTCCTTCGGTTCTCCAAGGATTTCGCATTCTCGGCACGGGAAACACAGGTGCTTTCCCTCATGCTGCAGGGAAAAAGCGACAAGGAGATTGCCATTGCTTTGGACCTCTCGGTTAAGACGGTGGCTAACCACAACCGAAGGATATACCAGAAGGCCCGGGTGAACAGCAGGTATGAGCTCACGTCCAAGGTATATGCCGGTACAACTCGTTGACCACGCGAAGGGTGTTGCAAAGTTCACCGAACAGCAGTACAAATAATGTCAGAATCGAGTCGGCAACACTGTGTCTATCCAATCTTGTTACCGCTTGCACCCACATCAACCGGAGGCCAACCATGCCCAAACGAACAATCGTCATTGCTGGAGCAGGAGTGTTTGGAACTGCCCTGGCACAACGTCTTTCCTGGAATGAAGACAATGCCATTACTCTCTACACCATAGAAGAGGACGTCATTGCCGATATCAACACCAAGCACCAGAATTCCAAGTACTTTCCCGGTCGCCATATCCACAGCGACATCGTCGCCACCGGCGATATCCGCTGCACCTACCAGGCGGATATGCTGTTCCTTGCCATTCCCTCGAAAGCCATAGAGCCGTTCTGCAAAGGAATATACGATTACACCCGAAAAGATATCCGCATCGTGAACCTCTCCAAGGGTCTGGCCGAAGATGGCAGCTTTCTCATTGAACAGATTCCCTTTTCCCATACCGGCTCACTGAAGGGCCCGACATTCGCCGTCGAAGTGATGAACGGCGATCCCTCGGGCATGACCTTCGGTGGCTCGGTCGAGGACTATACCGTGTTGCAGGGTGTCATGCAGGATACCGGCATTACCCTCGATTATTCGCATGATATCCGGGCTGTCGAGTTCCTCAGTGTCCTGAAGAACATGTACGCCATTGCGATCGGTATCGTCTCCGGACGCTACAATTCTCCCAACGTCGACTTTTTGGTCATGACGAAGTCGGTGAACGAGATGCGCAAGATGCTCAAACTCTACGGTTGCGACGAGGAGACAATCTTCAACTATTGCGGATTGGGGGACCTTGGGCTCACCGCACTGAACGACCTCAGCCGCAACCGAACATTGGGTTTGTTGATTGGCAAAGGCTTTTCCAACGATCCCAAGAGCACGACGGTGATCGAGGGGCTACGGACCATCAAGCTGTTGGGTGAATTGGTACGCAGCAAAGGTCTTGAGCGCCAATTCGTGGTGCTCGAAGCCCTCTATGCCCTGCTCTACTCGGGTGCGAGCCTCAACGACTATTACGTGACAGTCTTGGCCTGATCACCAGCATAGTATGTCTATGTGAGTGCCAAGGAACGCCGCAAGGCGCAGACCCCCAACCAGCGACCTTCGAGAAGAGCCTGCGTATGGCAAGGCCCGCAAGGCATGAGCATAGTATGTCTATGTGATTGCCAAGGAACGCCGCTAGGCGCAGGCTCAATCGAAGGTCAGTTTTTGTTGGAGTCTGTTGTCTTAAGAACCGCCAAGAACGCCTGCTGCGGAATCTCGACATTCCCCACCATCTTCATGCGCTTCTTGCCTTCCTTCTGACGCTCGAGCAGCTTGCGTTTGCGGCTGATGTCACCACCGTAACACTTGGCCGTGACATCCTTGCGGAATGCGCTGATCGTCTCGCGTGCTACAATGGAACCACCGATGGCACCTTGGATGGGAATCTTGAACATTTGGCGGGGAATCTCCTCGCGGAGACGTTCGCAGACCATCCGGGCACGGCTCTGGGCACTGTCACGGAAGACCAGCTGGCTGAGGGCATCGACAGGCTCGCCATTGACGAGGATATCGAGGCGGACCAAGTCAGTCTTGCGGTAGCCGATGACGTGGTAATCGAAACTGGCGTACCCACGGGAAACCGACTTGAGGCGGTCGTAGAACTCGAAGAGGACTTCGGCCAACGGCATCTCATAGACAAGCTCGACACGCTTCTCATCCAAGTAGTTCATGGCAACCTGGATTCCGCGCTTCTCCATGCATAGGCTGATGATATTCCCCACATAGGTGGTGGGTGTTATGATCTGGGCCTGGATATAGGGCTCCTCGGCGAAATCGACCTTCATGGGATCGGGATACGAGAGGGGATTGTCGATACGGACCTCGTCGCCTTGCTTCATATGCACGATGTACCTAACCGATGGACTGGTGAAGACGATGGAAAGGTCGAACTCACGCTCGATGCGTTCCTGGACGACTTCGAGATGCAACATCCCCAGGAAACCGCAACGGAAACCGAAGCCCAAGGCCGCCGACGAGTCCTTCTCGTAGATCAGGGAGGCATCGTTGAGCTTCAGGCGGTCGATCGCCTCCTGCAACTCTTCGTAATCGTTGGAATCGACCGGATAGATGGAGGAATAGACGACCGGTTTCACTTCCTTGAACCCAGGCAAGGGATTCTTGCAAGGCTTGGCGGAATCGGTGACCGTATCGCCGACGCGGATATCGCGGATAGTCTTGATACCCGCTATGAAGTATCCGACATCACCCGCGCTGAGTTTCTGGGTCCGGACAAGGCCCAACTTGAAGACACCGACCTCCTCCACCGTATGAACAGCTCCGGTCGAGTAAAGGACGATCCCCTGGCCTTCCGAAATGGTTCCATCGAACACACGGAAGTGGACTATGACACCACGATACGCGTCGTAATGGCTGTCGAAGATCAATGCGCGAAGCGGTGCCTTGGGATCACCCTTGGGTGCCGGGATGTATTGCACGATCGTCTCGAACAGCTGGTCCACACCCTGGCCGGTCTTCGCCGAAACGAGTGCGGCCAGATCGGGATCGAGTCCCAGATCATGGTCTATCTGATGCTTGCACGCCTCGATATCGGCACTGGGAAGGTCGATCTTGTTGATCACCGGAATAATCTCGAGATTCAACTCCATGGCCATGTACATGTTGGCCAGCGTCTGCGCCTCGACACCTTGGGCGGCATCGATGAGCAGCAACGCACCTTCGCACGAACCGATAGCACGCGACACTTCATACGAGAAGTCGACGTGTCCTGGCGTATCGACCAGATTCAAGGTGTACTCGTGGCCGTCGGCCGCAGTATAGGGAATCGCGACAGCCTGGCTCTTGATGGTGATGCCACGCTCACGCTCGATATCCATATTGTCCAACATCTGCTGTTGGATAGGACCACGCGAGTTGACCAGCTTCGCCATATCGATGAAGCGGTCCGCAAGTGTCGACTTGCCGTGGTCTATGTGGGCAATGATGCAAAAATTCCGTGTATACCGTGAGTCTTTGGACATGTATCTCTCTTCTTTAGGTCAAATAAACCTGGTCGTCTGCTCTGCCGGATCGAATCCCAACAACACGCGGATCTGCGCATCGTCGAGGGTCTCCTTCTCCACAAGCTCATTGGTCAGCGTATCGAGCTGGTCCCGGTGCTCGGTGAGGATGGATCGGGTGTCCGCCATCGCCTGCTCGAGGATCTTGGTGACTTCGGCATCGATCCGCCGGGCGGTATCTTCCGAATAATCCTTGTGTTGCGCAATTTCCCTGCCAAGGAACAACGGTTCATCCTCTTTTCCGAATCCGATGAACCCCATATCGCTCATGCCCCATTCGGTGACCATGCGACGGGCTATTTCGGTTGCCTGTTTGATATCGTTGCTCGTTCCCGTGGTGGTCTCGCCATAGACGAGGTCCTCGGCCACGTAACCGCCCATACATACCTTGATCCAATCGTTCAGTGCACTGCGGTTCTTGGTGTAGGCATCCTTCTCAGGCAACGAAATGGTCAAGCCCAAGGCCCTGCCGTGCGGAATGATCGTCACCTTGTGCAATGGGTCGAGGTGCTTCAGATAGTAGTGCAACAGGGTATGGCCCGCCTCGTGGTATGCCGTCGCCCGCTTCTCCACGGGTGTCATGACTTTCGAATGCTTGGCCACACCGAGCAGTATCTTGTCCCGTCCCTCTTCGAAGTCATGCATCGTGACCGTCGTCCGGCCAGTACGTGCGGCAAACAGCGCCGCCTCATTGACCAGGTTCGCCAAATCGGCTCCGCTGGTTCCGGGTGTCGCCCGTGCTATCCTGTTCAAGTCGACATCGTCGGCCTTTTTGATCTTCTTGCAATGGATACCTAAAATCGCCTCACGCTCGGCCACATCGGGCATGTCCACCACAACCTGTCGGTCGAACCGGCCGGGTCGGAGCAATGCCGGATCCAGCACGTCGGGACGGTTGGTCGCCGCTATCACTATGACACCGGTCGCGGTATCGAATCCGTCCATCTCGACGAGCATCTGGTTCAAGGTCTGCTCACGTTCGTCATGTCCGCCGCCGAGACCCGAACCACGGGTACGGCCGACCGCATCCAACTCGTCGATGAAGAGGATACAAGGGGCGTTCTTGCGTCCCTGTTCGAACAGGTCCCGTACACGCGAAGCTCCGACACCGACAAACATCTCGACGAAGTCCGAACCCGACATATGGAAAAATGCCACTCCCGCTTCCCCGGCGACAGCTTTCGCCAACAGCGTCTTGCCTGTTCCCGGAGGTCCGACCAACAGGACACCCTTGGGAATCCTGGCTCCGATTTCCTGGAACTTGCTCGGGTGCTTGAGGAAATCCACGACTTCCTGCAACTCGTACTTGGCCTCTTTCTGACCGGCCACGTCGTCAAAGGTGGTCTTGACGTCGGTATCCATATACTCTTTTGCCCGGCTCTTGCTGAACGCCATGACATTTCCATTGGCACCTTTGGTCTGACGCCAGAGCATGACAGTGAAGCCGATGAAGATGAGCCAAGGCAACAGTTGCAGGACCACCTGCAGCATGGACACACCGCGCTCGGTTCCGGTGATCTGGACGTTGTGTGTCTTGAGCGTTTCCATGAGTGTCGTATCCTCATAGGGGATACGGGTCATGGCGGTCATATTGTTGCGCAGGGCGAAGGTGATCATGTTCTTGTCCTGGATCTCGACGGCATTGACCTGGTTGGCCTCCACATAGTTGAGGAAAGCGCTGTACGGCACCTCCTGGGTACTCATTGCAGTCCCTTCACTGAACAACATGAATGTGAACGTGGCGATCAGGAAGACAAAGAAACCCAGCGCAATGCGGTTCTTGCGGCTGAAATCGAACTTCGGCCCGGGTGAGCCGCCAGGTCGCTTCTGTTGCTGGTGTTCCTGCTGGTACTGCTGGTTGTTCCGCCCGGTCCAATAATTCTTGTCACCTTCGGCATCGCGCGTATCCTTGCGGGTATCCCGACCGGCATCGTCTGGACGTTCGGACTCCTTGGAAGGCCGTTCCTCAGCTCCCTGTTCACCTGCATTCGGTCTTTTCTCGTCTTCGTGCTCTCTATCCACAATCCTATCCTTCTCTATCCACAACACTATATAATGTACCGACGTTTCGGGCAAGGGTAGGTGCCAGACACCGCTTCGCAATGCGGTCCTTGCCACCGTACGCTCCCCCCAACACGGCAAAAATCCCCAGGGTATCTTCCAATACGGGTATCCGCCACCGGTCTTCCTTCGGAATATGCCAACCGGAAAGCAATGCACCGACCTGCTTGGTCCCCTCGGCCAACCGGATAAGGTCTCCCTGTCGAACCGACCGCGCCACGATCGGCGCTGCAAGTGTCGATGGATTGATCCGTGCACGCAGGTCCTTCGGAACAGCCGAATGGGCATCCTCGTCGGTCACCAACACTTTGGAGCCATCCAACGACGTACAATCGGAATATACCAACGAGACGTACCCTGCGGCTAGAGCCCGTTGGCGTGAAAACCACACCAGATTGTCCCCGGTCCGAACCAGATACGTTCCCGAGATATCGAGTCGGAGCCCATCGGGCCAGTTCTGTTCGAGCCGGTCCAGGATCGTCTTCACATTCCTATACGGCAATCGTTGTCCACTGGCGCGGGTCACCAGCGACCAGCTGTGGTACAGCACCTGCTCCTGGATTGCACGCGGACTCTCACGCAACGTCCGTATATGCAACCCGACTGAATCGTCGTGGGTACGCAGGACATGGTCGATAGCCTGTACCACCTGGGGAGCGAGTGCTTCGACATACTCGGCGCTTCTTTGGGCCAACATATCCAATGCCCTGCGGTAATGGGGGAATATGTGTGCGATCGACGGAACTATCTCGTGGCGTATACTGTTGCGCAGGAAATGGAGGTCTCCGTTGGAGGAATCCTCGGACCACTGCAGGGACGAACCCTGCACGATCTCCATGACATCACTGCGGGCCATGGAGAGCATCGGACGGACAAGCGACCCCGAAACGGCGGAGATGCCCCGCATCGAGGAGGGCCCGGCGCCCTGCAGCAGACGCATGAGAACCGTCTCGGCCTGATCGTCCGCCGTATGGGCTGTGGCGATATAGGAAAACCCGACATCCATCCTGACGCGGTCCAGCGCTTCATACCGGAGGATGCGGGCCGCCTCCTCCACTCCGTTGCCACGTTTGCGTGCCAGTTGCATGACCTGCTGCTGTTCAAGACGTACAATCCGCAGAGGAATGTCGAGTACACGGCAATTGTCGCTGTTGAGCCTCTCCTCCGTCTCAAGCTCGGAAGCCGGACGAAGACGATGGTTGACGTATACGGCTAGCAATTTTTCTTTCGGTACTATGGTGGAAAGAAGCAGCAACAATGCCAGGGAATCGGCCCCACCACTGAAAGCAGCGACAATACCGTGGTCCACGGAGACTGCATGCCGAGAGAAGAAGGCTTTTAAATCACGTACCGTTTCGTCTATTGAATTCACGGGCAACCTCCTCGACCGACGCACCTTTGCATAGAGCCATGACAGCTTCCGCTGCCAAAGCGACACCCTGTTCCAAAGCCTTGCGGCCATCAACGGAATCCGGTGCCTCCAGAACATGCTCCACCACCGTCTTCCCCGGCTGTGGACGACCGACGCCCACATAGATACGGATGAATTCGGCAGAACCGAGCTCACGGATGAGCGATTTCAGCCCATTGTGCCCGGCCGACGAACCACCCTTGCGGATCCGTATCGTTCCCGGAGGCAAATCGAGGTTGTCGCACACCACGACCAGATCCTCCACCGCGAAGTGGTCGGGAATGAAATGGTGCACGATATCCCCCGACCTGTTCATGAAGGTCAGCGGCTGGACCAGCAGCGACGGGGCTCCGCCATCGAAGGATATCGTCACTTGCCGATAGAGACGCAAAAAGCGTTTCCTCAACTTGCATTGAAGAAACGCCGCAATGGTATCTATGGCATCGAAGCCTACATTATGTCGTGAATGGGCATATTGGGAACCTGGATTACCCAGCCCGAAAACGAGTCGCAGGAGAGCCTCCTTGCTATACCGTCTATTCCTTGTCCGCTTCAGCTTCTTCGGCACCTTCGACTTCGGTTTCCACAGTCTCTGGAGCTGCGATAACTTCCTTCACACCCTTCACGCTGGCAATGGTGGTATCACCATTGGTGAGGATCTTCACGCCTTCGGGAACTTCGAGCGATGCAACATGAATGCTTTCATTCAGTCCCAGCTTGGTGACATCGACAACGATGTTCTCGGGAAGATCCTTGGGAAGACATTCGACTTCGATCTCGTGGGTGACCTGCTCAAGAACACCACCGAACTTCGCTCCGTCCGGATTGCCATGGAGAACGATCGAAACGTGTGTGCGCAAGACCTCGCCCTTTGTGACTTCGAAGAAGTCGACATGCAAAATCTTGCCCAACATGACATTCTCCTGGAAGTCCTTCATCAAGACCGAATGGTTCTTGCGACCGATCTTGATGGTCAACAATGTCGATTCGGAGAAATGGCGCAACTTGTTCTGGAAGTCCTTGGCCTCAAGTGTAATATGAACGGGATCCATTTTTCCTTTTCCATAGATGACTGCCGGAATACGACCCGCGGCCAGCACTCTTCTGGAGCCAGCAGATCCAAAATCTTCCGTTCGCAATGTGCCGGTCAAATTCGTGTCTTTCATGAAAAACTCCTTGTACTTTTCCTTACCAGGGGCGGCAGGATTCGAACCTACGCATGCCGGCACCAAAAACCGGAGCCTTACCGCTTGGCTACACCCCTACGCCCACATATACATGTATGGCAGTGCCTTGCCGTAGAACAAGACACCGCCCACAAAAATACAGGTTTTCCTTTGCTTTGTCCAGTAGGTTCGCGGGTATAAGATTGTTTTTGTTCCCAAACGAAGCGAGCGGAAAGGAAGCAGCTTGCCGTTTGCTCTTCCGAGCGAGTGCAGGGAACGAAAGGTCCATTGTCCTGCCTCTTGGGCGGTCAAGAATGCGAAGACTCCCGGAAGCAGTGCCTGCCCCAGTGATCTGTACCGGCAAAAATCGGACCGGTACAGACCACAACGGAAGTGAAACCTTTCATTCGGCGGTCTCTTCTTCGTACTCTTCTTCGGTTCCCGGTGGAGGTGCGTTCTCAAATGCGACCAGGATTGCGTCCTGCATTGTCGCACGAAAATCGCTGCTGATCGGATGCGCGACATCCTTGAACTCCCCGCTCTTGGTTTTACGGCTAGGCATCGCGACAAACAAACCAGACTTACCATCAATGACCTTGAGATTGTGAATGACGAATTGATTGTCGAACGTAATTGTTGCATACGCCCGCAATTTTCCCTCGGAAGCTATCCTACGAACCCTCACGTCGGTAATTTCCATGCGAACACCCCTTACGCTGTATCATACGGAAACGGTAACACCAGAATGCCCACGATGCAAGCATTTTATACAATAAAGGCACACATAATGCGAAATTCTTTCAATTTTTGTCTTGATTATCCCTATGGTCCGCTGACTTTCGGAGACTATGCAATAAGAGGCTCCACTACCGCTCACCGTACCGAAAGAATCACCCGTTTGCGCCACCAGGGCATCCAATTGGTCGTATAGGGGCGCCAGGTCTCCCATGACAGGGCGGAAATTGTTGAAAAAGTCCCATTCGGACACCTTTTGGGCATACCGGGCGGCCAGAAAAGCCCTGTCGGGAGTTTGGGTGATGCCAAGACGATCCTGAGCACGTAACGCATCGAGGTCGGCGAACGCCCGAGCTGTCGAGACCCCCTTGCCGACCGGCATGACTACCAGGGCAAACAGGTCTTCCCGAGCCTGAAGGGGCTCCAACAATTCACCCCGTCCTTGCACATATGCGACCGCCGAGCTGCCGAGGAAGAACGGAACGTCGGAGCCGACCCGGGCGCCCAATTCCAACAACGACTGCTGGTCCAAGGGGTTTCCACAGGAATCATTGAGCAATCGCAGGACTGTCGCCGCATCGCTGGAACCACCTCCGAGACCGGCTTGGAGGGGAATGTGCTTCTCGCATGCGATATCCACTGTACCGATACGCCCAGTTTGTTCGCAAAACAACAGGGCCGCCGTCACCATGGTATTGTGTTCGTGATCGACTCCCTGCAAGACATTGCAACGTATCGTCAGATCCGGATCCGGACGCAAGGCAAGTGAGACGGTATCGGCCAGATCGATCAGTTGAAAAATCGAGGCGATCGGGTGGTATCCGTCGTCACGTCGGGGACCTACCCACAGATGCAGGTTCACCTTCGCGTATGCGGGAGCCGAGATATGCCGGGAGGGAAGCATCACCATATGTGGGCCTCTTGCAGTTGCACCGTAACCCGCTCGGCCCATCCTGCGTTCGCCTGGGGATTGCCAGGACTGGGATGCAGGACCGCGCAGACTGCCCGGTTTCCACCGAGCCGCTTGTTGCTCTCCTGGAGCTTGCGCTTGGCATACAACCCCACCCCCACTAGATGTTCCGGAGCAATCAGCGACACCATGTCGTCCAAGTATGCATCGCAGAGGTTTTCCAGCGCCGACCGTTCCGCCCTGGGCAACTTCTCGGGAATCACATTGCGCCCGCCCTTCCCTGCATCCACAAACACGAGCGGACAATAGTTCATGACCGCGTGCAGGGCAAAAAAGGCTTGTGCCGTTCCGTACCGCTGGGCCATGAGCGACCACAACCGCTTTCCGCTGACCTCGCTCCGTCCGATCTCCAGCCCCTTGACCGGTCTGGCGGGATGTTCGGCCGGCGGCTTGCCCACCGGTTTGTCCAAGGCCATCCATTCGCGAACGGCAACGACCTCTCCGAAGGGAACTCCAGTCTGTGCCATGCCGAACGGTCCGGGATTCATACCGAGAAACAACACCGGCACCCCTTGGTGCACATACCGCTTCAGGTAGGCTTCGTGCATCTCCCAAGCATACGACAAAGGATTGTAGACGTACCCGTCGAAACTGAATTCCAACGCATCGACCTGCTCGGCGAACGTGCGGGTACGACCTATCAGGTTTTCGGTGAAACGCTCCATGCCCTACTCTCCGATATGAAACAGTTTCGCCCTACCGGCAAAGGCCTTCTTTCCTGCCAGGATCACATAGGCGATGAACGCGGTGAGCAGATACATGAACGAGATTCCCACAGCGAGCCAGAACAGTTCGGGCTGGTTGCGGGTCACACTGAAGGCCGGAAGGTTCACGCTCAAGATAATCGGGATAGCCAGGATGAACACGATGCCGACCGAGTACAGGTAATCGGTTGCGACCGGGGTCTCGAACTCCGGATCGACCACCCGCAAAAGCGCCAGTCCTGTCGGCAAGGTTCCCGTAGCCGTTCCATAGATCACCAACATCCGGTAGAACTGGTGGTCGTCATACAGACGCGAGCAGTAGGCGGGCAATATGACCAGGGTAAGGAATGCTCCTACGAGCACCAGTGCCAGGATCGGTAGCCAATACCCCTGGACGGCGACCAACGAGATAGCACCGAGCGATGCCGCGACGGTCAGGTCGACGGACAACCCGCTGAGGCGGTTGCAGGTTGCATTGTCGATCGTGGTCTCGACTTTCACCAATCGCATGAACATCTTCACACCAAGGGCGCAGAAGGCGCTGAATATGAAGTTGATTCCCCATAGGCTCTCCGCGAGGTCGACCCCCAGGGGACCGATCAGATGCAGCAATTTGGTCAACAACGTCAGGAACCCCCAACTGATCAGATAGGTAAGCATGACCAATGCGATATGGTAACTGAACGTATCGAGCGATTCCCCATCGGTCGAGAGATACGAACCCACCGGACGTTCCGACTCCACACGACTGAAGAATCCGGTTCGGATGCTCTTCTTCTTGATTTTCTCGAGGTATTCCTGTCCGATCCAGCCCCGCTTGAGCCCTTGGTTGATCAGAACGACACCTCCGAAGGAGCCGAGCAGGAACCCGATGGCAGCCATGGTGAGACCGACCGAGGATCCACCGATAAAGCCCATGCGTTCCCAGGTCGAACCGATCGAATAGGCTTGGCCAGGCCCCAACTCGAAGCCGAGGGCCAATGTGAATCCGATCGCGGGGAACAAGTCCGGTTTGACCGTGGCGATCAGCAACGCGGTGACTAGCAGACCGAAAAATGTCTGCAACCCGTACTGCCCGATCACCGCAGTCACATTCTCTGCGAGCATCCGCTTGCCCTTGTTCCTGTTCTCAGGCTTTCCCGTGACACGCAGCATCATGGCAATGAAGCTCAGGTTGAGCAGGTGGTAGACCAACTCGCCCAGGTAATCGCTCTTGAGTCCCCACGAGGGAGCTATGAAATTGTAGAAGACCAGCAGGAGAATACCGGCAAGGATAGGTGCCGGTATCAGATACTTCTGGAAAAACCTGATGCGGGCACGCATGAGCGCGGCGAGCAGCAAAGACAGCGAGATAATCCCAATGTGTATGATATAGTTCCAATTCATGCCCGTTCCTCCTCAGAATCTTCGTTTCCGTGCAATTTTTTCCAGTCGGTGAACAGTTCCACATATTTGACAATGGAACGATCCCCTACTATCCTGATTCGCCACAGTTCGTCGTCATGGAAAAACTCGACCGTACCCTTTGCGTTAATGATCATGGACTGCATCCGGGAAAAGTCGAATAGTATGGATTCCAACCCCTGTAGGATTCCCGAAGACACTGCCTTGGGGAATTTCACCACCAGGCGTGTCGGCTCGAGCGTCAAGGAGAACCGCTTGGACAGGGTCAGCAGCCGGTTGTCCACCCCATGTTGGAACAATACCCCCTTATCGGGAGGAAACAATGGACATTCGGCGGTATGGGTAGCGTTGATCGTGCCCAGTTCCGCTCGTTCCCAGGCATGCCATGCGGGAATACTTGCAATACCGTTCGGATTACCCGAGACCAGAACCAGGTCGTCATACGGGTCGAGTTTGAAGTGCAAGTCGCACGCATCGCAGAACACCCGTTCTCCCTTGGCATGGATAGTGGACCTGCCACCGCAGGAGGGACACAGGTAGAGCAGCTTCTCCAGCCCCACCGCCTTCCTTGGCGAAATATAGGGAATCCGATGCTCCGCTTCCCATTTCGTGTGGCTGAAGCCCAAGGTGTCTTCCAATACCTGCATGATCTCGGAAATCTTCATCGCCTTCATCTCGTCTGGCATGAGGGTACGTACGACCCGTATGGTCATATACCCTTTGCGGGCGAATCTGGCCCAACGGGGCTTGAGCGCATAGGCTCCCTCAAGATTCAGCAACACCACAGGAACATTGAACAACCTGACCAATTTCGCCGTCGACACGTCGAACCCGTACGGCTCACCGTCCCAGGTCCTGGTCCCCTCGGGGAACAGACCCACCACTTCACCTTGTTTGAAGGATGCCGAGATATCCCTGATCGTCTGAAGGTCGCTGCGTCCCTGTTGCTTGGCGATACCACCGATCCAACGGCCCAAGAGCAAGCTTACCAGCTTGTTCTTGAACAGATACGCACCGGCGACCCACCGGACATGGATCGGCAGCGAAGAGGAGATGAGAAACGGATCATACACATGCGCATGGTTCGAGAGGATAAGGAACGGACCCTCATGGGGAATTTTCCCGTAATCGGCAGTTCTCACCCGATGTCGAATCAGTAACCATTTCCCGTAGGTGGGACGGACTATCCTGATGAAAAACGGTGTTTTTGACATATCCAGCCCTCACTGTCGCAAATATACCACGTGGGTATTGGTGGTGTCTACCAAGGTTTCGGCACAACCGGATGCCGCTTGCCGAAGCTCGGGCGAATGTTCCCGGTTCAGCTTGCCGACTACCGGATTAACCGGTATGCTCACAGGTGAGCACTTGCAAGGAGAGGCGAAGTGAACCTGTTGCGAAAATTCAGGGAAACCGCGTTGTCTGTCATCCCGATCGTTGTCATCGTCGTAATCCTCAATCTTACGATCGCCCCGGTAGGCTGGCCCGCAGTCGGGCGATTTGCCTTGGGAGCCATCTCCATCATCGTAGGACTCAGCCTCTTTCTGCTCGGTACCGATATCGGAATCGTTCCGGTTGGACAACGCACCGGTGCGGCATTGATGCAAAAGCGGAATCTTCCCCTGTTGCTGGCTTCCGGTTTCATCATCGGTCTGATCATCACCATAGCCGAACCGCAGGTCCAAGTCCTTGCCCAACAAGTCTCGCTCCTTGCCCCGCACGTCCCACGCAATTCGCTGGTCTTTGCCATTTCCCTGGGAGTCGGTCTCTTCGTCTCCATCGCCTTCGCCCGAATCGTGCTGGCCATTTCCTACCGCTGGGTACTTATCGG
>PGXW01000066.1 GCA_002839355.1 Spirochaetae bacterium HGW-Spirochaetae-2 | reverse complement strand
GGATGTATGGTACTGGCTTTGACGCGTGAAGGCAACAAAAATTCTTTTTGATGGATAGTCGATCGGTGCTTGTGGTAAAATTCGGCAACAACACATATCACAGGTGGTGAAGCGCATGTCTGGGAATCGAGAATACGGAACACCCGTGCAACGGCCGAAACTGAAGAAACATTTGCGTGACCGCTATGATGGTCGTCGCTTGATGCACACCGATACCTTCTTTACCTTGATACCCTATATCATGAGTACACGGAACGATTCGGAGGTGGGCGCCTCGTTCAAGATCGATATCACGAATGTCGAACGGTACCTGCGCAAGAAGCGGACCGAAGGAAGTCCTATCGGGCAAGATCTCACCTTTATCGATATCGTCATGGCTTCGATTGTCCGCATGATCAGCCAGAAGCCCTACGTGAACAGGTTCATCGCCGGCCACAAGGCCTTTGCACGGGACGAGGTGAGCATCTCCCTCGCGATCAAGAAGGATTTGTCGGTGGAAGGGACGCAGACGGTGGTGAAGATGGTCTATGATCCGAGCGATACGATATTCGACGTGGCGGTCCGTCTGCAGAAGGAAATCGAACGGAACAAGGATATCCAAACCGACAATACGACCGATTCCTTCGCCAAATTCGTCAACCACCTTCCCACGGCTTTGATCCGGTTTGTCATCGGCACGATCAAATGGCTTGATTTCCATGGGTGGATGCCACAGTCGATCCAGCGGCTCAGTCCGTTCCACTGCAGCATTTTCGTCACAGCCATGGGGTCGATCAATTTCGCTCCCATATACCACCATATCTACAATTTCGGTACCTGCAGCGGATTCATCGCCTATGGACCCAAATATACCGAGCGGGTGCTGGCAAAGGACAATTCCATAGTCGAGCGCAAATTCATAGATTTCAAGATTGTGGGTGATGAACGTATCTGCGACGGGTTTGGCATGGCAAGTGCCTGGAAGGAGATGCTCCGGTATATCCAACACCCCGAGTTGTTGGAGACGCCTCCCGAAACCTTGGAGAGGGACCACGGGATATGAATCCCATGGTCCTCCTGGGTCTCTAGAAGTTGGTGTTCAGGTACACTACACCCCTGTTGGGTGTTTGGGTGCTGATCACCTTGTCGAAAACCACACGGGCGGTGATGATCGAAGCGAGGAGCATGAGCACAAGGAAGGTTCCTGCCGCCATGAGCATGATATTGCTTTTCCGTATATTCTGTTTCATGATTGTTGCTTCTCCTGTACGTAGCGTGCGTGCTGCGTTTCGATGTCGGTGATTGTCAATCCCAGTTGTTCGATCCTGGCGAACAGTCCGGGAAGTTCGTCCCGAAGGAAATTTTCCCTCATTCGGGCAAGCACGTTCGCCCGGGCATCGGTTGCGGTAAAGTATCCAATTCCCCGTTGGTTTTCCAAGGTTCCTTCCTCCTGCAATAGGGTATATGTCCGGGTCACCGTGTTGGGATTGACTTCAAGTTGGATCGCCATATCCCTGATCGAGGGGATCCGTTCACCATCGGGCCAATCGCCACCGAGGATACGGTCGTACATGTATTCTGCTATCTGCAGATAGATGGATGTGTTTTTATTGAACTGCATCGGTTGACTGTACCTCCTTCACTCTCAAATAGGCTGTGAACCAACAGAAGGCTGGAAGCAGTGCCCAATAAACTATGTTGCCGATCCATTCTCCGATACTCAGGAGGTTCGTGTGGTTCTGGAAATCGTACGAATTCAACGAGATGTGGAATCCGAACATTCCGGTGACATACGGGGCGAATACAATACGGACGAAGAGTGTCGCCAAAATGCTCAAGGCAAATCCGATCAGGCCGACTGCGAGTACCGTCTTCACGAAATGGGCCTTGCGGAAATAGGTCGCTCCCAACAGGAATATCGATTGTGTCGCGATGAAATGGAGGATCATCTTCCCGACATAGGGGCCGAACGGGTTGAACATGGTGAACGGATTGCCGAAGAAGAGCAGAGCCAGGGCTTCGATGACCACTGATGAGAGGGTGAAGATGATGGTAAGGACCAAGGGGTAGGCAATTGCGGTCAGCAATGCTTTGGCAAAAAACTTCTCCTCGGTCGAAGCAGGGAGTGTGAGCCAGTTGTGTTGTCCTGTCCTGCTGAACATGTCCTGGGCGAAGACCATGCTGGTGATTATGAATCCGCCAAGGAACAGGAATCCGGGAAAGCTTCCCTCATAGACGGAGTCGCTGAAAAGGTTCCCGGTCATGCGGGTAACGAAGGCACCAACCATTTCCTGGAAGAACAGCACGAGGAATATGGTAAGGGAGTAGATGAACAGGGTTCTCTTGCTCTCTTGGATTTCTCTATTCAGTACACGTACGAATCTCATGCGCGGCCTCCTTGCTGCTGCAACGAAAAGGCGAACGGCTCGGGATTGGAGACGACAGCGTTGAACAGGGTTTCCAGATCGATCGAAGTTTCTTCTTCGTCGGTCTGCCGTTCCTTCACAGTCATCCAACCTCCGGGAACCTTCTCGGTGAATATGCACTTTGTGGTGTCGGGTTCCGTCCGCTCCAATTGCATGGACAACTTGTCCGCAATGGTGGCCAGGTCACTGTTGAACACGACTTTCCCCGAATGGACAATGATGATCGGGTCGATCAGGTTTTCCATGTCCCGTACCTGGTGTGTGCTGATAATGAATGTCCTGTCCTCGGTCATCGCCGAAGCGACAGTTCTGCGGAACTGGCTTTTCGAGGGGATATCGAGCCCGTTCGTCGGTTCGTCTAGAATCAACAAGCCGGTATTCGAGGCAAGTCCGAACGAGAGGAGGAACTTCTTCTTTTGGCCGAAGGATAATTCATTCAACTTCTGTGTCAGGTCCAGGTCGAAATCCATGCAGTAGCGGTGTAGGGCCGCATGGTCGAACTTCGGGTAGAACGGTGCGTTGATCGCAAGGTATTCTTCGGCACGCATGCGGGGAAGC
>PGXW01000043.1 GCA_002839355.1 Spirochaetae bacterium HGW-Spirochaetae-2 | reverse complement strand
CGATGCCGATTTGGCGATCAATGAACAGACCATCGACCTGAAATTGGAAGGATGGGGTGACATGACCCGACTGGTCGTGAATCCCTACGCCTATGTCGGACTGGATTCCGAACCGGAGATTGGAATCAGGGAAGCGTATGTGGACCTGTTCTTCGAGTCCATGGATGTGCGTATCGGCAAGCAGGCGATAGTCTGGGGACAGGCAGAGGGTGCGTTCATCACCGATATCGTGAGTCCCAGGGATATGCGTTCGTTCATCCTTGCCGACTTTTCCGAGATCCGCATGGGAATCCCTGCGCTGAAGGCGGACTACTACCTGGGCGACTACACGTTCGAAGGAATCTGGATACCCCGGTTCGTTCCCAGCAGCCTCCCCGCCTCGGACGGCCTCTGGGCACAAGAGATGACATTGCCCAACGGCACCCCTATCGCGCCGAGCGTAACCGCAGTCGGCACCACTTTCGAGGACAGCGAGGTATTCGGCAAGATCAGCCGTTTCGGATCGGCTCTCAGCTGGGAAGTCATGGGCGGATACGCGTGGACCGATGAACCGCATGTCACCAATATCGATGGCCCGACGGCTACGGCAACACAAGAATATGGCCGCTTCGCGGTCGTCGGTGGCAGCTTCAGCATGCCACTTGGGCCCACGGTTATCCGTGGAGAAGTCGCCTTGTATCTCGACAAGCCGTTCTCGTCGGTCACTCCTGCCATGCCGAGTCCAACAGTCGAAGTGGAGAAGCACCACCAGGTCCAATCCCTGCTCGGTGTGGATTGGAACCTGTGGGGTGTGGCCATGTCGGGACAGTATATCCTCTCCTATGTGCATGACCACAATGCGACACTCATGGAGCTCGGCCGGTCGGTCGAAGAATTCAAGCACACCTTCACATTGCGTTTGCAGGACACCTATATCTCGGACCGGCTGACCGCAAAGGTCTTCGTGTACTTCGAGGGCGAACCGTTGAATGCGCTGATCCGCCCGTCGCTCAGCTGGAGCATCGAGGACGGCGTATCGATAGAAGGGGGACTGGAACTGTTTGTCGGCGACGAGGATGGAACCTTCGGAACGTATGCCGACAACTCCCTCGCCTACGTGTCGCTTCGCTGGTACTTCTGACCAGTATTCAGTATACCGCGGACTGCTTCTTGCGAGGAGCAGTCCGTTTGTCTATCCGGGTGATAAAAAGGTGGCGAAGGTAGGTTGCAAACACCAATCTTTGCGATATAGTGTTTGTCATGACAATCACCCAGTTCAACCGCATAGTCGAAATCCGTACCAAGATAATCAGCATGGGCACTTTTCTCGGTGCCAGCCTCTTCGCCGCCGTCACCACAGGAACCTGGTCGTGGCCACGGTTCGTCGTCATGGCATTCGCCGTGCTTCTGGTCGACATGGGAACAACCGGATTCAACAGTTATTTCGACTTCACCAGCGGGACCGACAAGGCCGAATACAACCATGAACGGGACAAGGTCCTGGTCCACGAAGGTGTGGATCCGAAGATCGCGCTCGCCATATCCCTCGGCCTGTTCGCCATGGCCGGCATCCTGGGTCTGGTCCTGGCCTGGTGGACAAGTTGGTGGCTGTTGGTCGCCGGTGGCATCTGCATGATGGTGGGATTCGTCTATACCGGAGGCCCCCTGCCGATTTCCCGGACTCCCTTCGGAGAACTGTTCGCCGGGGGATTCCTGGGAACCGTGCTGTTCACGATAAGCTATTATGTCCAGGCACTCTCGGTCAAGTTCGATACGATCATCGTCTCCCTACCGCTTATGCTCCTCATCGCATTGATCCTGACGGTGAACAACACCTGCGACCGGGTTGCCGACAAGATCGCGGGACGCAGGACACTTTCGATTCTCCTTCCTGAACGGGCGGTATTGGTGCTCATGCAACTGTTGGTGGTCGGAGCCTTCGGCCTGACCATAATCTATGCGTCGCTCGGATTGATTCCCTGGATTACCATACCCCTTGCCGTCGTGGCCTTCATACCGGCTTGGACGTCCTACAAGACCATGGAGAAACGTGGGTTCAGACTCGAGACGAAGGGTCCGAGCATGGGAAATGTCTCGCAGATATTCCTGTTCTACTGCATGGCCTTCGTGGCGGGCATGGTCGGTGGGCTATTGTTCAAATGAGTGATATCGACATTCCGGGGCGAATCGTCACGGTTGGGGATGCTGGGGACAACGGCACACGTACCAACATGAGCGCTTGCCGACTTGGATGGCTTCTATGGAGGGAAAAACCTCTTCCATCTCCGCTTTCGGCCGTTTGATGAATCCGAAGTAATCGCCCTTTTCCAACCATTCGATGAACGTGGTCAACACCCCCCGCTCCTCGTTGTAGTCGTGCACGATCACCGCACGAGAGGCAACGCGCATGAGTTCGGCGTACAACCGCTTGCGTTTGGCACTGTCCATGCCATGTGCGACATACGAGGTGAATACCAGGTCGAAACTATCATCGGCGAACGGAAGCCCCTCCAAGGCATCACCTTGGAGGAATTCGACATTCGGCGACACTGACTTGCGCTTGGCGACCGCCAGCATCTTTTCGGCCGGATCCACACCGGTGACGGCAAACCCTCGGTCGGCCAGTACGGCGCAGAGGGCTCCGGTACCACAACCGACATCGCATATGGTCCGTATCGAGGAAAGACCGACGCGCTCGGCATGCTGGTCCAAGATCGAGGAGAACCGTTTCATCTGGTAGCGATGGAACCAGCCGTACACACCCGCGATCGAATTGAACAGATCGTTGCCCATGCACACCCTCCTCCCACCAATCCTATCACATCCCGGTCAGTTCCCGGGCCTTTTCCCGCACGGCCTGCCGCACACCCGCAACTCCCTCGCCCGCGTGCGCTCCGATCAGGTCGACAAACACCGAACCGGCGACGACCGCATGCACATACGGTGCCAACAGGCCAACCTGGGAAGCGTTGCGGATACCAAAGCCACCGAACAACCTGCTCGAACCGCGTATCGAGTCGAGGAACAGCAACGTCCGGTTGTCGATTTCCGTCTCGGTCCCGGTAATGCCCGCCCGCAAGGAAGCATACACATACGGATACCCGTGGTTGCCCAGCAAGGTGATCCGCTGCTGCGACATGGAGGGTGCCGCAACAGGAACCGCGTCGATACCCACCTGTGTGCAAGCTTGGCGCAGCCCCTCGTCATGGTCGAAGGGAAGATCGGGTATGATCAGACCGGCTATGCCGATTTCGGCCGCATCCTCGGCAAACCGGACGATACCCCGACGATAGGCGAGGTTTCCATAGGTCATGGCATAGACCGGAATCTGGGGAAACATCTGGCGCAGGTATGCGATGAAGGCGAACCCCTCCGAAACCGTATAGCCACGCGAGAGCACCTGGGCGCAGGCACTTTGTATGGCAGGGCCATCGGCACTCGGATCACTGAAGGGAAGCTGGACTTCGAAATAGGAGACACCCCCCTCTGCCAGACCCTGTGCTGCCGCCTTTGCAAGTTCGTCGGTAGGATACCCGGCGACCAGATGGGCCATGAGACTGATCGGGATACTCATTCGGCACCTCCAATACGGGCAAGTTCGGATTCCAGGAATTCCTTCCATTCCTCCAGCCGCAGCAGCGGCGAGGTGATGAACAGGTCCTTCTCACCCCGTCCGGACATGTTGATGACGATAGGTTTGTCGCTTTCCTGTTGCCGTGCCAAGCGGATGGCAGCCGCACCGGCGTGGGCGCTTTCCAATGCGAACATGACCCCCTCGGTGCGTGCGAAGAACTTGACCGCCTCCAGGGCCTCGGTATCGGTGGCGCTGGTAAAGGTAACCCGACCACGTTCGCCGAGGGCTGCCAGCTGCGGCCCGATTCCAGGGTAATCCAACCCCGCGCTCACCGAATGGGTCGGTGCCACCTGTCCGTCCGCATCGACCAGGAAGCGACTCTTGTACCCATGGATAATACCATCCTCGGCGCCACTTCCACTCATGCGTACCGCATGGTCCCCGATCGCAGGACCGCGTCCGCCCGCCTCGACACCGACAAGTCGCACCGATGGATCGTCGAGGAACGTGGAGAAGAATCCCATGGCATTCGAACCGCCCCCGACACAAGCGACCAACGTACCGCCTCCTATGCCCCGATCCGCCATTTGCCGCTTCGTCTCATCCCCTATGATCGATTGGAATGTCCGGACGATATCGGGAAACGGAGAAGGCCCCAACGCGCTGCCGATAAGGTAATGGGTAGTCTCGAAATGTGTCGCCCAGTCCCGCATAGCCTCGTTGATTGCGTCCTTCAAGGTCTTTGCACCGGAGTGGACAGGAACGACCGTGGCCCCATAGAGTTCCATACCGGCGACGTTCGGTTGTTGCCGACGGACATCGGTATCGCCCATGTAGACCACACACTCCAAGCCCAATCGCGCACACGCCGCAGCCGTGGCGATCCCATGTTGTCCGGCTCCCGTCTCTGCGATGATCCGTGTCTTGCCCATGCGTTTGGCCAACATCGCCTGTCCGATGGCATTGTTTATCTTGTGCGCACCGGTATGGGCCATTCCCTCCAACTTGATGTAGATGGGAGGTCCCCCCAGTTCACGCGAGGCATTCCCCGCATACAACAATGGAGTCGGCCGGCCGACGAAATTGCGTTGCTGCTCTACCAATTCAGCCAGAAACGCCGGGTCGGCGAGCGCTTCGGTAAACGCCTGCTCCAGTTCGACCAGGGGTTGTTGCAGTATCTCGGCCACGTAGCGTCCACCAAACCTGTCGAAATACCCAAGGGTACTCATCGGACGACCTCCTCGAAAAACGTTCGCAATCTCTGCGGGTCCTTGATTCCGGGTGATGCCTCGAGCCTGCTCGAAGCGTCTACCAGCTCGGGGCGAAAGCGCTTGATCGCATCACCGATAGTCTCCGGACCGAGTCCTCCGGCGAGCCACAACGGTCGTTCGGCCTTGCGTTGTCCGAGCACCGTGCCGTCGATTCGCCGACCGGTTCCACCCGACTGGGTACCTGATCTGGCATCGCACAAGACCCTCGGTTCGCCGGCAAGATACAGGTCATGTTCCAAAGTGAAATCTGCTTCGGCTGCTATCCCGATCGCCGCATAACGGCCAACTCCCCCGCCATCGAAGTATTCGTCCAACATGGCAAGGGTACGCAGGGGCTGTTCTCCATGGTATTGGATCGCATCCAATAGCCCCCGCTTCGCAAGAAATAGGGCCTGCTGGCCCAATGCATCCTCGATAGATGTCACCACTCCTATGAACAGTGGCCTCTTCCCACCTTCCGGTGCCTCCAAAGAGGCGTGTAGGCGTTCCACAAGGGTACAATCGGCAGCCCGTATACTTTTTGCGAATACGAATCCCAAGGCATCGGCCCCGTGGTGTGTCGCCAGTTCGGCATCGACGACGGTGGTGATGCCACAGATCTTCACCAACGGTCGGTTGCGCGTCGTCGCACGTTCTCCGATCTCGCGCCAAAAGCGTCCGCTCCTATTGGCAATCGCCTGGGTGAACGCCTCGACAAATGCCGGCGCTTGGGAGGGATCCCGTGCGGCGGCTTCTCCGAGCAACAAACCCTCGTAACCCAGGGTGCGTGCATAGCGGCACTGCCCGACAGTTGTCGCTCCCGACTCGAACACCGCCTTGCAGGGCAACTGTCCACGCAAGGTCGCGGGAACCAGCGGATCGATCAGGAACGTACGCAAGTCCCTGCTGTTCACACCGGCGACAACGGGACCATCGGTGGCGACTGCGAGCAACTTGGCTACATCGCCCATCTCGCGCACCTCCACAAACGGTACCATGTTCCTGTCCCGGCACAAGCTGGCAAGCTGACGCAATTGCCTGCTCTCCAACATGCGTGCGATCAGGAGGACCGCATCGGCCCCCGCCCGGTACGAAACATCGATCTCATCGGCGAACTGGATGAAATCCTTGCGTAGCAGTGCGACCGGAATGTCACAGCGGCCTACTGCCACCAGATCGTCGAGCGACCCCTTGAAGAAATGTCTCTCGGTAAGTATGGAGACCTGTTTCGCACCGGCTTGCGCATAGGCCTTCGCCAAGGCGACCGGATCGAGGTCCATGGCGATCGCTCCTTTGGAGGGGGATGCCCGCTTTATCTCAAGGACGACTCCCGGTTCGGCCAGGAAGGGATAGGAGGGACGCTCGCGTGTTTTCGGAATAGCGGCCCCGAAGGTCGGTCCCAACGCCCGATAGTCCTCCCTGCGCCGCTGGATGATCTCGTCGAGGATATCAGGCATGGGTGGCCTCCCGGACCTCGTCGATCTTGCGGGCGACCGACCCGTCGGCCAAGGCTGTCCGGGCGAGTGCCACACCTTCTCCGATACTGTTGGTGGATCCGCAGATATACAGTGCGGCTGCGGCATTCAGTACAACAGCGGCCACGAGGGCTGGCCGACCCGACCCGTCCAGCATATCCTGGGCCAGACGGACATTCTCCTGTGCAGAACCACCCGCCAGGGAATCACCTTCGGCAAGATACACACCGAAATCCTTCGGGTCGATGGTATACGAATCAAGCTTTCCAGCAGCATCGATCTCGACCACATCGGTCGGCGCAGTCGGGGAAATCTCGTCGTAGCCATCGTGGCTGCATACCACCATGACCCGCCGCGCCCCCAACAGATGGGCAGCCTTGGCCACAGGAACCAGCAACGAGGTATCGTACACACCCAGCACCTGGTGGGTTGCCCCTGCCGGATTGGACAGCGGACCGACCAGGTTCATGATCGTCTTCATCCCCAAAACCCGCCGCACCGGTGCCGCAAACCGCATGGCACTGTGGTACACGGGTGCATAGAGGAATCCGAATCCTGTCTGACGGATAATCTCGGCCGTCCGTGCTGCCGGCAGATCGATCTTGAAACCGAGCGCCTCGTAGAAGTCGGCGGACCCTGAGATACTCGAGACGGCGCGGTTGCCATGTTTGGCCATGGGTACGCCGCACGCGGCGGCGACCAACGCGGCCATGGAGCTGATATTGAAGCTCCCCTTCCCATCGCCTCCGGTACCGACGATATCGGTGAGTTCACCGGTAATGGGGACCGGAACCTTCTTCCTTCCCAATACCGCGGCACACCCGGCGATCTCATCGGCCGAGGGGCCTTTCGCCGAAAGCGCGGTGAGCATGGCCGAAGTCTGCCGTTCGTCCAGCACCCCTTCGGTCAGGTCCTCCATGAACAGCTCGGCGACCTGGCGCGACATGCTGGTCCCGCCGGTGATATCGGCAAGCACCTGCTTGAACGGAAAACTCTCGCGCCGGTATGAAAGGAAGGCCTTGAAGATCGCATCACCCTGGACCGATGCGATCGACTCCGGATGGAATTGCACCCCCTCCACCATGAGTGTCTTATGGCGGATGCCCATGATATCGCCATCGAAAGCGCGAGCGGTGACCTCCAGTTGCTCGGGCAGGGTCGTTTCGTCCACCACCAGACTATGGTAGCGGGTGAATACGGCTTTCGTGCCGATCGTGCGGAACAGGCCCTTTCCATCGAGAAACATCTCCTCGGCAATGCCGTGCTTGATATACCGCGCTCCAACAATATCGGCTCCGAAAGCATATCCGATAGCCTGCATTCCAAGACAGACCCCAAGAATCGGTATCTTTCCTGCAAATTCGGTTATCGCTTGTACGCTCAGTCCAGCGTGTTCGGGTCTGCCGGGACCGGGAGAAACCACCAGGCGGCTGATCGGCAGCTGCTTGAGTCCATCGATATCGATGGCATCGTTGCGGATTACCGTGACCGGCTCGGGCGACAATCGGGACAGCGATTGGAATATGTTGTAGGTGAACGAATCGTAGTTGTCGATTATGACGATCATAGCTGACCTCCTTCGAGGACCTGGCGTAATGCTCCGAGCTTCTCGTCGGTTTCGATCCACTCCCGCTCAGGATCCGACGCATGGACTATGCCTGCCCCTGCCTGGAGTGTCCATGTGTCGTCCTGCCTCAACGCGCAGCGGATCGAAATACAGAAGTCCAGGTCCCCGTCGGGTTCCACATACCCGACCGCACCACCATAGAAACTGCGCTCCTCCGTTTCCAGTGCCGACAACCGTTGGATCGCCTCTATCTTCGGCGCACCGCTGACAGTCCCGGCCGGAAAGGCCGAGCGCAACACGTCGATGGGCCGGTGCTCCACAGGGTCTATCTGTCCCACCACATCGCTGACTATATGCATGACATGGCTGAAATGCTCCACGTCCATATTCCGCGTCACCCGGACCGATCCGGGAGTGGCTACCCTACCCAGATCGTTGCGGGCAAGGTCGACCAGCATCAGATGCTCGGCCCTCTCCTTCGGGTCGTCGAGCAACTCCTGGCGCAACAGCTCGTCCTCGGTGGCATCCTTGCCGCGTCGGCGGGTACCTGCGATCGGGCGGATCGAGGCGATGCCGTCGCGGACCCTGACGATGCTTTCGGGAGAAGCACCCACCAGCTGGAAATCGCTGAAGTCAATGAGGAAGAGGTATGGCGAAGGATTCTTGGAACGCAACCTACGGTACATGGCCATAGCCGACTCCTGGGAGCGCAACACCAACCTGCGGGAGAGCACCGCCTGCAGCAGGTCCCCGGCCACGATACGATCCTTGATCTCACGGACGCCGTGGACGAACCGGTCGTGCGATTCGACCAAGTCGGTCACCACCTGGGCCGGCTGGGGGGGCTGGGGAGCGGCGAGATAGGAGAAGTCGAGGTCCTCCAGCCGTTTCAGCACGTGTCCCACCGCCTGTTCCAGGTCCGTCTCATGCTCGTCGTAATTCAAGCCGAACAGATGCAACGTATCGGTGAAATGATCGAATACCGCATATACATGGCCGACGATGAACTGTGCCTCCGGTATGCCGATCGGGTCGCCCTGGGGTGCCATGGTTATGGTGTCGCACCGTTGGCAATACCGGTATCCCAGGTACCCGATTCCGGCACCCGGCAGGGGAATACCCTCCACCGGCAACACATTTTGCGCAGCTATGCGTGCGACCGTCTCCAGGATATCGGTCTCCAGGCACCGTATCGTCTCGCCATCGATACGCATGGTCACCCTATCGCCTTCCTGGACGATCCTGAAGGCTTCTTGGAGCAGCAACAGGGAATAGCGGTCCTTTCCGTGCGTAAACGATGCCGATTCGAGGATCGCTTTCGCCCCCAGCTTGTTGGCCAGGGAGAATGGCGTGTACCGCTCGCCTGGAAGACTCTTCATGATCATATCCGTCCGTTTTGCCGACATTGTCCCACCTCCGGTCATTGCATCCGCCGATGTTTCTATTTATAGTAACACCCACCATATCGGCGTTTGCTGTTTCTGTCAATAGTAACGCCTGCCGAATTGACCTTTTCCCATTCTCCCGCTATCATGCGCTACAGGCGATGGGGTTCGCCTCTACCTGACAAGGTCGCAACCGTGGACAGCGTCCACTGATAACTCCTACCCATCAACTATCCCATCCGGAATCCTGCAGCGGCGGGCTTGGTTGGGCATATACAGGGAAGGAGCTTGCACATGGCGATAAATCTTGCTGAAATCATCATACTCTGCCTATTGGTCGACTGGATATTCAGGCGTTTCCGTATTCCCGGACTCATAGGCATGCTGGGTATCGGTATCCTGTTGGGCCCTTCCGGACTTGGTGTCATGAATACGGACATGTTGCAAGTCGGTACCGACCTGCGTATGATCGCCCTGATCGTCATACTCCTGCGGGCAGGCTTCGAACTTTCCAGGGAGAGCCTGAACAAGGTGGGCAAACAGGCCCTGCTGCTCGCATTCCTACCGGCAACGTTCGAGGCACTCGCGATCACGGTGTTCGGTCCGATCATGCTCGGCCTCACCACCATGGAATCGGCAATCCTCGGGTGCATCCTCGGTGCGGTATCCCCGGCTGTGGTGGTTCCCATGATGGTCCGCTTCATGCATGAGAAGCGCGGCACCGACAAGGGAATCCCCACCCTGATCCTCGCGGCCGCCAGTATAGACGATGTGGTGGTGATTGTGGCCTACAGCATGCTGATAGGTATCTACTCCGGAGCGAGTGTCCATGTCGGTTGGAAACTGGCAAGTATTCCATTGGCGATTGTTACGGGTATTGTCGTCGGGTTGGCCGCAGGGTTGCTGCTCTACCGGATTTTCGACAAGTTCAACCCACGTGCCACGAAACGGGCGTTGGCTGTAATCGGAGTAGCCATCGTGCTTGTGCATCTCGGCGATTTCCTGGAGACGAAGGAGATTCCGTTCGCAGCGTTGTTGGCTGTCATGGCCATCGGGTTCATCATATTGGAGAAGCGGGAACGGATGGCCCACGAGCTGTCCATGAAATTGGGCAAGATATGGGTTTTCGCGGAGATTATCCTGTTCGCCATGGTCGGTGCACAGGTGAACCTGTATGCGGCCGCTTCGGCTGGCCTTCTCGGAGCGGCACTTATCCTCATCGGGCTTGTCTTCCGGTCCATGGGTACTGTTCTGTGCACCTTGGGTTCTCCCTTCTCGTGGAAAGAACGCCTGTTCATCGTGATTTCCTATCTGCCCAAGGCCACCGTCCAGGCCGCCATCGGTTCGGCACCCCTGGCAGTCATGAGCTCACGGGGCATGCCTACGGCACCCGGTGAGACGATACTCGCTGTCGCAGTCATGAGCATCATCCTGACGGCCCCGAGTGGTGCCTTGGCCATCGAATGGGCCGGCAAGCGCCTACTCACACAGAAGCCGGCCCCATGAGCCGGCTTGTTGTCACCGTGAATTGAAATTGGTCAGATATCCTTCTGGACGACCCAACAGGCTGCCGAGTGTCCCGGGGACACTTCCTTCAACGGCGGATAGGCCTGACGGCACTTGTCCACGGCATACGGACAACGTGGATGGAAGTGGCACCCTTGCGGCGGGTTGATCGGTGACGGGACATCCCCCATGACAATCCGCTTCTTCAACTCCCGTCCTTTCGGACTGGTTGCGGGAAAGGCCTCGAAAAGCGCCTGGGTGTAGGGATGCACATGGTTTCCCACCAACTCGTGCTTGTCGGCGATTTCAACGATCCTTCCCAGGTACATGACTAGGATCCGGGTCGCTATGAACTCGACGACCGCGAGGTCGTGTGCGATGAACAGGTACGTGAACCCGTACTTCTCCTGCAAGTCCAACAACAGGTTGAGTATCTGGGCCTGTACGGAGACATCCAAAGCCGAGACAGCTTCGTCGCAGACGATGAACTCGGGATTCAGCGCGAGGGCCCGTGCAATACCGATCCTCTGCCGTTGCCCGCCGGAGAACTGGTGCGGATAACGGGTACGGAACTTGGGATTCAACCCCACTTCCTCCATGAGGTGCGCCACCCGCTCCAATCGTTCCTCGGGAGTTCCGATCTTGTGGATATCCAACGGCTGGCCGATGATCTTCGAGACCTTTTTCCGCGGATTGAGCGAGGAATAGGGGTCCTGGAAAATCATCTGCATCTTGAGTGTCATATCCTTCATGGCCGCAGGATCCTTGGCGAACAGATCCTTGCCCCGGTACAGCACCTGACCGTCGGTCTTGTCGTGCAACCGCATGATCGTTTTTCCCAGAGTCGATTTTCCGCATCCCGATTCGCCGACGACACCCAGGATCTCACCTTCGAAGACGTCCATCGAGACACCGTCGACTGCTTTCAACAACGACTTCTCCTCGCTCACACCTTCGGTCTTTATCGTAAAGTACTTTTTCAAGTCCCTGACTTCAATAATCGTAGAAGCTCCCACCGGCATCAACCCTCCTTCACCATGTGGTAATTATGGCACCACACCGAATGCGATTCACCCAATACAGTTTCGGTCGGAAATTCCTGTCCACACTTTTCCGAGGCATAGGCACAGCGATTCTCGAACGGACAACCCGCGCCGATGGTCCGCATATCCGGGACCGTTCCGGTGATCGCCTCCAACCGTCTTGCGTTCTTGTATTTGGTATTTGAAGGCAACGAGTTGAGCAGTCCGAGCGTATAGGGGTGCCGGGGAGTCTCGAAGATGGAGAATACATCGGCCTCCTCGACTTTTCGTCCCGCATACATGACAACCACGCGGTCCGCCATCTCGGCGACAACACCCATATCGTGGGTGATCAGCAGAATCGACATTTCGATCTTGTGCTTGAGGTCGTTCAACAGATCGAGTATCTGCGCCTGGATCGTCACATCCAATGCGGTGGTCGGCTCGTCCGCGATCATCAGCCCCGGTTCGGGTGATGCCAAGGCCATGGCGATCATCGCCCGCTGTCGCATGCCACCCGAGAGCTGGTGGGGATAGCTGTTCACACGTCGCTCCGGAGCCGGAATCTTGACCAGTTTGAACAGGTCGATAGTCCGTTCCATGGCTTCCTGTTTGGTCATGTGTTGATGGGTCATGAACACATCGGCAATCTGGGCCCCGACCGTGAATACCGGGTTCAACGCAGTCATGGGCTCCTGGAAAATCATGGAGATCTGCGTTCCCCTGAGTTTCTCGATCTCATGCCGCTTCAAGGTGAGCAGATCCGTACCCCGGAACATGATCTTCCCGTGGTCGACCTTGCCGGGCGGCATGGGATTCAATTGGTTTATGGCGTGGGCTGTGACCGATTTCCCACATCCCGACTCACCGACCAGCGTCAATGTCTCGCCCTTGCGGATATCCAAGGAAATATCCCGAACGGCATTCACCACGCCACGCTGGGTGTCGAATGAAAAGCTGAGGTTCTGGATGGACAACAATATTTCTTTCTTTTCTGCCATGACGAATGTTTTCCTTCTAATTGCGCATCTTCGGATCGAGAATGTCCCTGAGCCCGTCGCCGAATAGGTTGAAGCCCAACACTGCCAGCAGGATCGCCAGACCGGGCAAGGTCACGATCCACCAGGCGTTGGTGATGAACTGTTTCGAACTGGCTATCATGAGCCCCCACTCCGGTGTCGGCGGTTGTGCCCCGAGTCCGAGGAATGACAGTCCGGCCGAGTTGAGGATCGCCTCACCTACACCCAAGGTCGCCTGGACGATTGTCGGGGAGAGGCAGTTGGGAAGGATGGTGAGGAACATCAGTTCGAAATTCCCCGCACCCAAGGCCTTCTCAGCCAACACATAATCGCTTTCCTTTTCGGCAAGCACCGAAGCCCGCACGACCCGCGCATACCGCGGAACCTGCGAGATACCGATGGCAACCATGGCATTGGTCAGCGAGGGGCCGAGCAACGACACGATGACGATCGTGAGCAGGATATACGGGAAAGCCAGCATGATATCGATCAGCCGCATGACGATCTTGTCGAACGTTCCCCCGTAATAGGCCGAGGTCACACCGATGATGATGCCGAAGAACAGTGAGATTCCCACCGAGACGACACCGATGGTCATGGAGATGCGGGCCCCGTAGATGAGCCTCGAAAGCATGTCCCGTCCCAAATCGTCGGATCCGAAGATGTATCCGTTGGTGAACATGGGTGTCAGGCGTTCGGATATCTGCTGCGCCAGCGGGTCCCGGGGGGACACGATCGGCGCGAATATCGCCATGAGGACAAACATGGTGATGATACCCAAACCTGTCATGGCGCCTTTGTTCTTTTTCAAATGATACCAAGTCTCCTGCAGTGGTGTAGGTTCCTTTATTCTTGGTATGTCCATTGTTTCAGATGATTTCATGAATGACCCCCGCCAGCTATTGCAACCGAATTTTAGGATTCACCACGGAATAGAGGATATCCACGGCAAGATTGATCAGTACGAAGAATGTCGATATGAAGATGATTCCACCCTGCACCGCAGGGTAATCGCGTGCTCCGATGGATATGTAGATCCACCTGCCGATACCCGGCCAGGAGAACACCGTCTCGGTCAGGATTGCTCCGGAGAGCAACAGGCCGAACTGGAGCCCGATGACCGTGATCACCGGCAGCAGCGCATTCTTCAAGGCATACCGGTAGATTACCCGCTTTTCCCGTATACCGGCCGAGCGGGCTGTCTTGATATAGTCCTGCTGCAACACCTCGAGCATGCTGCTGCGTGTGGTCCGGGCGATGATGGCCAAGGGAATCGTCCCCAAGGCGATGGTGGGCAGAAGCAGATGCTGGATCGCCGACCACAAGTATTTCGGTGTTCCTTCCCTGATCCACAGGAGTATCCCGTCGATCACATAGAAATTGGTGATCGGAGTGAAATAGTACCGGATATTCATGCGGCCGCCGGTCGGCAGCAGGTTCAGCCAAACGGAGAACACCATGATCAGCACCAACCCCAGCCAGAACACCGGCATGGAGACGCCGACCAAGGCTCCTCCCATGGTGGTGTAGTCCACCCAGGTATTGCGTCGTATCGCGGAGGTGACTCCCAGGAACATGCCGACCACGGTCGCGAATATCATCGCATACCAGGCAAGTTCGATGGTCGCCGGAAACCGGTCCGCGATTTCCCGCGCTATCTGTTGGCCTGTGGCTATGGATTTCCCCAAGTCTAGGCGAACCACTCGGCTGAGATACAATCCGTATTGTTGGATGAGCGGCTTGTCGAGACCGAGTTCGGCACGCAATTGCGCGATCTGCTCGGCATTGGCTCGTTCACCCAACATGATCCTTGCAGGATCCCCAGGGGCAAGCGCTATCATTAGGAAAACGAGGGTAATGACACCAAACAGCGTTGGAATCAGCAAGGCCAATCGTTTAAGAATATGTTTGATCATACAATCCTCGAAGTAATCTAGACATCATGCAATCACCCCCGGACCGGGGGTGATTGCCACATTGATACAAGTTTAGTCGTTTCGACCTACTTCTCCAGCCACACGTGCTTGAACATGCGCTTGCCGGTCGGGTAGAGGACGAAATCCTTGACAGAATCCTTAGCCGGAACAGTCACGACAGAGTGCGCGATCGGTACCCAAGGAGCTTCCTCGTGGAAGATTACCTGGGCCTGTCGATACAAGGTGTCGCGCTGGGCCTGGTCTGCGGTCGCCTTGGCCTTTGCAATCAGATCGGTGAACTCCTTGTTCTTCCAGAATGCGATATTTCCAGCTGGTGGAATCGCAGCGGGTTCCGAAAGCAAAACCCACAGGAAGTTGTCCGGATCCCCGTTGTCACCGGTCCATCCGAGCATAGCAGCCTGGTGTTCACCCTGATCGGTCTTGTCCAAGTATGTGCCCCACTCGTAGGAGACGATCCGTGCACGGATACCGACTTTCGCCAGTTGTGCCTGCATGATCTCGGCAATCTTGCGGGCGTCCGGGTTGTACGGGCGTGCTACTGGCATTGCCCACAGTTCCATTTCGAAACCATTGGGGTACCCTGCCTTGGCAAGCAATTCCTTGGCCTTGGCCACGTCATACCCATAGTCTTCGATATCGTCGTTGTAGGACCACATGGCGGGAGGAAGCGGGTTCTTCGCCACTCGTCCTGCCTCTCCATAGACACCAGCGACAATTTCCTTCTGGTCGATGGCATAGTTCATGGCCTGACGGACAAGCTTGTTGTCGAACGGCTTCTTCTGGGTATTCATGGCAAGATATCCGACGTTCAAACCGGCCTGCTGTATCAATTGGATGCCCTTTGTGGCACGCATTGCGGGAATGTCTTCCATGGACGGGAAGTCGATCAGGTCGACTTCGCCCTTCTGCAAGGCAAGCCAGCGGGACGTGGCATCGGGAATGACTTTCAGGATAAGGCGGTCGAGATAGACCGGGCCACCCCAGTAGTCGGCGTTCCTATCGAACACGATATCGGAATCCTTGGTCCAGGACACGAACTTGAATGCACCTGTTCCGACAGGCTTGTTCTTGAACTCCTCACCCAACTTCGCCACGGCGGTGGGAGAGACGATCGATGCGAAATCCATGGCCAGGTTGGCAATGAATGGAGCCTCGACCTTCTTGAGGACGAACTTGACAGTCAGATCATCGACAGCGACAACTTCCTTGACGATATTGTCCATGTCCATGTAACCCCAATACTTCCAGGGTCCAAGGTTGTAGTACGGATGGTCTTGCTTGAACTGGCGTTCGAACGAGAACACGACTGCCTTGGCATTGAATGGAGTTCCATCGTGGAACTTGACGCCCTCGCGGAGGTGGAACACATATTCCAGGCCATTTGCGGAGACATCCCAGCTTTTTGCCAGAGCAGGTTGCACTGCAGTTGATCCTGGAACGAATTCAACCAAGGTATCGAATACAGCCGTACTACCATAGAAGGACTCGCCATCGGTCTCTCGGCCCGGGTCCAAACTGACAGAATCGCCTGAGCGTCCGAAGACAAGCACGCCACCCATCTTGGAATCGCCACCACCCGCTACTGCTTCCCTACCTCCCGCAGCAAACAATGCTGCCGGAACTACGAGCAACAGAACACATAGGATCAAAATAGCTTTTTTCATCGCAACCCCCTAAAATTATTTTCACATTATGTGATATATCGTATAACTATACAATCAATATTCCAAAAAAACTAGAGTAAATTCACACTGTCGTCAACCGCAATAGCCCAATGGTAGTGAAAAAAATACTTGTGTACACTGGAAGTATTTTATGACACTACAATATGCCATTCAAGTGTGCATCGTAAAATATTTTTACACCAAATTCACGGGTTATCCTTGCATAACCCGCTCATGCAAGTACTTTTTTGCACGGATATTTACACATAGGCACAAAAGTGTCCATTTAGATTTTGCCGGTATCGGCGACTCACCCTTCGGTCAGCAGGGGCTCGGCGATAATCCGTTTCAACCCCGAATAGGGGTGCAGCTGGAATACCTCGAAGTTGATCAATTCGTGATGTACCAAGGGGAACGAACGAAGGGTCTGTTCGGCCTCGTCCTTGCCCGAACACTCGAGCATCAGGACGGCATCACCCGCATCGGTGAAGTGGATTTCCCGCAGGATTCCCGACAGGTACAGTTCATGGACGCGGTGCGCCTCGGTCTTGAGAATTCCCGGATCGACCTGGTCCCACATGGTGGTCGGCCCATCGTGTGAAAGTGCAAGGAATTTCATGCATGCCTCCTTCTCGTTGGTTGGAGAATCGGTTCTCCGACTATGCGGTTTTTCGTTTCGGGCCAAGGACCCGCCACAATTGTATCAAAGCCAACGGGATACAGGAACCGGCCAGGATAAATACCCAATGCCCTGCGTTCAAGGGAGCCGTTCCCATGACCCGGTTGAAGAAGGGAACGTATATGACCAACAGCTGCAGGACTCCCGATATGGCCAAGGAGAACAACAGAAACGGATTCTTCAGCAAGTTCTTGTCGAACCCGAACGATTCCTTCTCCCTGACATTGAATATGTGCAGCAACTGTCCGAACGCCATGGTGGAGAATGATATGGTCCGTGCGATCGTTTCATCCATACCCAACCACAGCGAGATGATGAATACCGACAATGCTCCCATTCCGATCAGAGCGCCATTGCCCAACACCTTGAAAAGAAAGGAACGGGTCACTATGGCCTTCTGGGGGTCGCGCGGCTTGCGCTTCATCACCCCCGGCTCTCCCGGTTCCCAGGCCAAGGACATGGCAGGCAGCACATCCACGACCAGATTGAGCCAAAGGATCTGCAGTGCAAGTATCGGCATGGGGACACTCAGGACTATAGCCGCAAAGATCACCATGATCTCGATGAAATTGCAGGAAAAGAGGAAGTAGACGAATTTCTCGATATTGTCGAAGATCACACGCCCTTCCCGCACGGCATCCACGATGGTGGAGAAGCGGTCGTCGGTGAGAATCATGTCGGATGCTTCCTTGGCGACCTCGGTTCCCCGGATACCCATGGCGATCCCGATATCGGCGCCGTTGAGCGCCGGTGCGTCGTTCACCCCGTCACCGGTCATCGCGGTAACCTCATGGTCAGCGTTCAGCGCATGTACGATCTGCAGCTTGTTCTCGGGCGACACCCTGGCGAATATGGAGGTGACCAGGATCTTCTCGGCAAGCTCCTCGGTCGACATGTCGTCCATCATGGCTCCGGTTATGACTTCGCCGCTCTGGTCCATACCGATCCGGCCGGCAATGATCTTGGCGGTTTTGGGGTGGTCCCCGGTGATCATGATGACTCGGATTCCCGCTTCCCTCGCCTCGCGCACCGCCTCCTTCACATCCTCGCGTGGTGGATCGATGATCCCTACCAGTCCCAACAGGGTGAATCCCGATTCCAGCGCATGACGTATGGACTGCTCGGACCCATCTCCCGTATAGTCGTCGACTTCACCGATGGCAAGGACTCGCAACCCCTGGTCAGCCAACGCATCGTTCGCTGCAGTCAACGATTCGGCCAATGCAGCGGAGGACTTGGACAACCCTATGAGGACATCGGAGGCTCCCTTGATATAGAGTTTGTTCGATCCCGATCCATCGGTATAGGCGGTGACCATATACTTGTCCCTCGAATTGAACGGCAGCTCTCCGATGCGGGTGAACTCCTGTTCCTCCAGGGATTTCCGATCGATCGAGGCCTTTTTGCCCAATACCACCAGCGAACCCTCGGTCGGGTCTCCGATGACGGAATACCCGTCCTCCTCGACCAATGTCGCGTTGCTGCACAGGACACCGGCATGTATCAGTTTCGCAAGGCCCCCGTGTTCGGCGATTTGGACCTTGTCTTCGCCGGAAAGGATGTTCCCCACCGGACTGTATCCGACCCCCTCCACCACGTATGCCTCTGCCGAAGCCACATGGATTTGGGTGACCGTCATCTGGTTCTCGGTGAGGGTTCCGGTCTTGTCGGTGCAGATCACTGTGGTCGAACCGAGTGTCTCGACTGCGGGAAGATTCTTCACCAACGCGTTGTGCGAGGCCATGGTGCGCATGCCCAAGGCCAAGGTGATGGTCGAGACCGCTGGCAGGGCTTCGGGAACAGCGGCGATCGCCAGGATGATGCCGATCTTGATCATGGCGTACAGCTGCTCGCCGGCAAGCACCCCTATGACCGTCACAATGAGTGCGACAATCGCGGAGATGACGATGAGGGTCTTTCCCAACTTGTCGAGCTGCTGCTCTAGGGGTGTCGAGGATTTCTTCTCCTGTCCGAGCATGCTGCTGATGCGTCCCAGTTCGGTATCCATGCCTGCCGAGGTGGCTATGGCGTAGGCGTTGCCGCGTGTCGCGGCGGTCCCAGCGTGGACCATGTTCTTCCTATCGCCGATCGAAATCTTTTCTCCCTGCAAGACGGCCTCGTCCTTCTCGACCGCTTCCGATTCGCCGGTCAACGCCGATTCGTTGCAGGCGAAGTTGCTGGTCTGGATGATGCGTCCGTCGATGGTTACCGAGTCCCCCTCCTCGATGAAGAGCAGGTCTCCCACCACCAGTTGGGTGGATTCGACTTGTCGCACCGTCCCGTCCCGCACGACCTTGGCTATCGTCTTGACCAGGTTCTGCAATGACTCGACCGACTTCTGGGCCTTGTATTCGGAGACGAAACCGGAAAGGACGGCTATGAGGATGGCGATGATGATCGCAATGCCTTCTACGGTGTCGCTCATGGCGAAGGCTACAGCCGCGGCCACGATAAGCAGGTAGACAATGATGTTGTTCAGGTTGTGCAGCAGGATTTTCCAGGCCGAGACACCTTCTCCCCCGACAATCGCATTGGGACCGAATTCGGCGAGTCTCCGGGCAGCCTCCTCTTGGGAAAGGCCGTTCTTCGGGTCGGAAGCCAGCTGATCGACCACGTCCTGTCCTGTCCTGGTATGCGCATCGGTAACCTTGTTATCCATGGTCTGCCTCCTGGGGGAAGATGATGTGCAGTATAGCATAATACCTCTTTGGTGTTTTCCGAATTGTGGTATAATCGCGATTGTGCCGCCAAGTTGAGAAGAGCGTCGCCTCATGCCTTGGCATGTGATCGGGAGCCGGGATGGATGTCAACAATTACATGCGACAAGGGAGTATCAGGCTGGCGCAGACCGCTGCCCGCTTCTACCGTAAAAGCTCAACGGGAAAGCGTTTCATGGCCCGTATTATCGAGTCGATGTACGGGCGCATGGCAATCCGAACCGAATATGGGAACCAAGGTCTGCATGTTCCTCCGTTCCTGATCGCCAGTATCGCCTCCGAATGCAACCTCAACTGTCCGGGTTGCTATGCGTTTGCGGGTGGCATATGCAAAACGGAACCATCGGCGGACAATCTGTCCTGCGCCGAGTGGGAACGGATATTCAAGGAAGCATCGGCGTTGGGTGTCTCATTCATCCTGCTTGCCGGAGGGGAACCCTTGCTGCGTAGCGATGTCATCCATATGGCCGCTTCCTGCACCGATGTGATATTTCCCATTTTCACCAACGGGACATTGATAGACGATGTTTATATCGACTTCTTCGAAGAGAACCGCAACATGATTCCGGTTCTGAGTGTGGAAGGTGATGCTGCGCAAACGGATGCCAGGCGCGGACAGGGCGTTTCGGAAAAACTGGACGCCGTCATGGAACGGATGAAGCGCTTGGGCCTGTTCCAGGCAGTCTCCATTACGGTGACGTCTGAAAACCTGCGGATTGTCACCGCTGCGGAGTATCTGAGGGAACTGAAGCGCAAGGGGTGTGCCCTGGTATTCTATATTGAATATGTTCCCGCCGAGAAAGGTACGGGCCATCTGGTGCTTTCCCAGCAGCAGGTCGACCAATTCGACCAGAGCCTGGCCCGGCTGAAAAGGTTGTTCCCTTCGATGGGGCTGGTTGCTTTTCCCGGCAATGAAAAGTTCATGGGAGGGTGCCTTGCCGCCGGTCGCGGCTTCTTCCACATCAATCCTGCCGGCAATGCGGAACCTTGTCCGTTTTCTCCGTTCTCAGTGATGAATCTGAAGGATCATACGATCGAAGAGGTGCTCCGCTCTCCCTTCTTCACCAGAGTCCGCAAGATTGGCGCCAGGGAGGCCGACAACCACAGCGGAGGATGTACGCTATTCAATTTCGAGGCTGAAGTGAAGGATGGTGCAGGTGATATGGAAGATTCTGTTCCATTATTTTGACAATTTTCTTCTTATGACTTCGGCTGAAGCATTAACATACCTGATCATTTTCGCGACACTTTCATTTGTATTGATCGATCGTATTCGGACTTCTTTGTGCAAGGACTGAAACACCCTGAACACTTCATCGGCAAATGCTTGCCCTATCATCTCAACTCCATTGAAATCCAGTATCACATCTACAAACCGTTCCACTCTTGCCATCATTCGTTTGCCCTGCGAACGCGAGAGGAGTTGCCCTCCTTCAATATTCATGAGGCGAACAGGAATGCAGGTCCTAAAAAAACCGGGCTCAACATCCGGATTTGCAAATTTGTCGAATACTTCCTTCGCTGATTTCTTCGTGTCCAAATTGACTTCGAGAAAAACTGTAGTTCCTTTCGCACCATCGCCGGATGCATGTTCAAAGATGAAATCACTTCCATCATGTCCGCTGAAAAACAATCCATACGACAGGATATTGAAATCATTCACCATTCTGGATGTAAAAAAGATTCCTTCCCCCGTGTGGGCTTGCGGATCAGAGGTGTATTTACCTTTACACAACTCAAGAATAGACTGTTGAGGTGTTTGTAGATCCAAGTCACGTTGGATTTTATTGAAAATCCCTACTCCATCATCGGAAATCATCATGCAAATTTTCTTCACATTGGTTTCCAGCAAAATTCGTAAGATCTTGCCCTCGGAATGATCTATCGCATTGTTGATCATTTCAGCAGCAGAGTATTCCAATATTTGCTGCACATTGCTCGGCGTCCCTAAAAGGTGTGGCATAATATCACTATAATATATTCTATCTTCTTGTAACTTCTGTTCTCCGACAAGAGAGTACGAATACGTGAATTGTTTTGTAGCCAATCTATAACCCGGATTTTTCCCTTTGTTATGATTTGCTCTCGTTATCGTACCGTCCAGCAACAAACCATTGATCAGTCTGGTTGTTGTCGGGCGTGATATCTCAAAATGCTGGGTTACAAATGTCACCAAATCATTAGGATGGGTTTCAATCGAATCAATTATAAACTTTACGATGGTATCTTGAACCTCTTTTGTGAGCTTCATAGATTTTTCTCCTTTATCTATTGTAAGTTTAATATAGTATATCTCCTGTCAATTGTAAACTTAATGGCAATCTATCTAGTGTCTTATAATCACATAAGTTGCACTTCCATTAAACATCTGTCTACTAACAGAAGCTTCGGGATCGAATACTCGATACACGACCTGTTCAAAAACATCGAGGAGATCAGATATCTTGGATTACGGTTTACAGTTTTCGTGTACCTTCTGTCCCTTGCCTGCTTATAAAAGGAAGTTGAAACGCAATACGCGGTGGTTTGTCACAGAAGTTGTGGCTGCTTTTTCCGCCATTTAAAGACCGGTCTTCCGCGAACGGAAGACCTAGCCGTTCCGCAATTGAAGACCGGTATTCCATTTAAGAAGCCCGGTTGGTGA
>PGXW01000042.1 GCA_002839355.1 Spirochaetae bacterium HGW-Spirochaetae-2 | reverse complement strand
TACGGCTTCCAGGATACCCAATACTTCTTTCTCAAGATCATGGAGGCTAGCAGAAGGCCAAAGGCAAGATACCAATCCCACAAGAAAATGAGTTGAGCCGTTTTTTTGTCCACATGTGACGATCCACAGACTTGGCTAGAGGTGTTCGGTCAAATGGTTTGGATTCCGGGCTTCCAGCATGAAGTTGACCAAGATACATATTCTTCCAGATATCCTAACCGTTCAGATCAGCCACAATCGTGCCACTTCTACTTCAAATCCAACGGTTCCCTTGAAGTCTCATAATCGCTATCTGATATAGTATGACATAAGTTGTCTGAATGTGGTTATCTAATATATTACATTGAATATATACGCCGATTTTAGCAAAAATTTACTTTTTGAAGGTATCAAAATAGCGCTTATATCTAATTATTTTGAATCGATAATGTTGTTGTTTCATTTGCCGGCAAAATCAAGAAATACTTATAAAGTATACACATGTATACTATTAGATAATAAAAACCAAAAATAATTATCAAATCATTGTCATTTTGTTTGACTGGAATAGTTCGTGTATGTGATATTGAATTTACTATGAATCTGGAAAGATTCAATACATAGGAGGAAAACTATGAGACCGAGAAAAGCAGCGAATGCATGGTTGATTGTCATGGCATTGCTGGCTTTGGTCGCGTTTGTTGGATGCGATTTAGCCGGTTATGACATAACTGACCTTGAAACGGAGAGCCGGAAGGGAAAACCGGGCGATAGTGTGGAGAGTACCAGTGCCTGGACTCCACAGATTTTTTGGGGCGATGATTCCGAGATAGCTTACCTGGATACACCTGTGGTAACCGATTACGACCCGGTAGTAGCCTTGGTTGAGGATTCGAATGGATCGATATTGGCAAATGGTACCAGCTACCGTATTGCAGGTACTACAGATGTTGCGACACATAATCTGGTTGGGGAGCGGTTGCTTGGGTATGTATCGAGCCAATTTGGTTTCTGGGCAGGTCAAAACAATGATGCCGGTACGGTGACGATCAGCAATGACCAGGACAACTTCTATATTGAGATAGATACGAATGGTCTGGCCGATATCCAGGAATACCATATCTATGCGTATTCATCGACAAGTGAACTTCCGACAAAACGTCCTGCACCTGGTTTGGCACCTTTTGTTGCCGAGGCAGTCAATGCCGATGCGACGACTGCTTCTATTCCACTCTCATTCTTTGGTGCGGCAGTCGACACGGCGGGTAGCTATTACTTTATCATCCATGCCGCCTTGGGTGAGGATGCGGAGGGGACCACCGGTGGTTCCTTGGCCGGAGAAACCGCATATGCAGCCGGACCCGATACACCGTCGTTCGACGGGAAGGGTTCGTGGTTCTATGTGGTTGGCTATTCGATCAGACCGGTTATCGAGTTCATAGTTGTTCCAGTTGGATCAACTGGTGGCGGTGGAACTGATCCTACATGGAGTAGGGAAACGGCCTGGGCGGGTAACTCTGCAGGCCCGGAAAAAATCGGTGGAAATGACAATGGAAGTGCATGGTGGTTCTACTTCGATGCATCGACCGTTGATTACGTTACACAACAGGCAATCTATGCCGGTCAGAAATTGGTCCCGGGTGCGACTGTCAGCTACGATAAGACAAATGGACTACTGACAATTGTTCTAGGAGAAAATATGATGCTTGATACCGGTTCCGGTACTGTGAAGATACAAGGATATGCATTGGAAAATCTTCCGGATAGACGTCCATCGGCAGGACTCTTCACCACCAAAAAGCTGGATACCGGAGACAATCTGGTTGATATCTATGTAGGCATATTCCCCTACCTGGCGATACACCTTGATGTATTGGTCAGGCAATAGTATTCAAATTAGTTTTAGGTATAAACGTGAAGCTGCGGCAGGAACGTCGCAGCTTCTTTGCATCATATGGCTAGATTTTGGACATTTTGGGTATCAGTACAACAACTCCATATACGCCAGCAACGCCTCGTCGCCCCCTCCGCCGGAGAGGACCTTCTTGGCCAGGACCTTGCCCAACTGCACACCTTCCTGGTCGAACGAGTTGATGTTCCAGAGGAATCCTTGGAACATGACCTTGTTCTCGTAGTGGGCCAGCAGGGCACCGAGAGCCTCGGGCGTAAGCTTGTCACCCGAAATCACACTCGAGTACCGGTTTCCCGGGAACCGCTTGTTTGCATTGGCATCGTCCTTGCCGCCGGCAAACGCGACAATTTGGGCAATCAGGTTGGCAACAAGCTTGGTCTGGCTCGTCGATCCGTCGGTTTCTATTTCCACACCGCGCTGGGATTGCTTGAACCCGATGAACTGCAAGGGTACGGTATCGGTCCCCTGGTGCAGCAGCTGGTAGAACGAGTGTTGTCCGTTGGTTCCCGGTTCTCCGAAAATGATCGGACCGGTGGCATAATCGATCGGTTCACCATTCCGGTTGACGTGCTTGCCGTTGCTTTCCATGTCCAATTGCTGCAAGTGGGCGGGGAATCGTGAAAGGGCTTGTGAGTAGGGCAGGATCGCCGTACAGGGAAAATCCAGGACATTGCGGAGATAGAGCCCCACAAGTGCATCCATCATGGCTGCATTCTTGCGGATATCGGGTTCGAGCGCTCCAAGGTCGGCTTCGTGGCAACCGGCGAGGAATCGCTGGAAGACCTCCGCCCCGAATGCTACCGAGAGCACCACTGCCCCGACAGCACTGGAAGACGAGTATCGGCCGCCGATATAGTCGTCGATATAGAACGCTTCGAGGAAATCCTTGGAAGAGGCAAGCGGACTGGTTTTGCTGGTTACAGCGACCATGTGCTTTGAAGGATCGAGACGGGGTATTCCCGAGTCCACCATGGCCTTGCGTACCAGGTCGCAATTGGTGAGTGTTTCCTGGGTGGTTCCACTTTTGGTGACCAGGACAAACAGTGTCGACTCGAAGTCGAGATTCTCGAATACATCGTCCGCATCATCAGGATCAACATTGGAGATGAACCGTGCTTCGATCCGTTTGACAGCCGCTCCCTTGGCCCAACCCTTCAAGGCAAGATACAAGGCCCGGGGTCCGAGATCGCTTCCACCGATACCGATCTGCACGACGGTTGTGAAAGCTTTTCCGGTGGATCCCACCAAGGATCCGCTGCGGACCGAGGCGGAAAAGCCGGCTATCCGCTCAAGCTGTTCGGCATAGAACGCTCCCTTTTCCTCTTCGTCGGCGAACACCGAAGTGTCGTCTCCCAAGACCCTTCCACGGGTCAAATGATGCAGTACCAACCGGTGTTCCCCGGTATTCATGACCTCTCCCTCAAGCACCGACTGGTATTTCATCACCAGATCCTGTTCATCCGCCAGCTTCTGCATGAGCGCGATATGTCCGTCATCGACAGGCATCGCCGCCCAATTGTATGAAAGCCCGCCACCGATCGGGACCGATGACTGCGAAATGCGTCCACGCGCAAGTGCGTTGTGCAAATCTATAGGAGGTGTCTTTTTCAATACATCGAAGGATGCTGTCTTGGAAAGATTCTTGAACTGCATACATTGACTCCTTCCCTTCTCAGGGTGTCCTTTAGTGTATAGCAGGAGCTTGGGCCAGGCAATATTGTTTTGGAAGGAATGGTATCGACTCCCGTACGTTTCCTGCACAAGCTCGGGAATTACGTCTCGATTTCCGGGATGCGGAGCTTGAAGCTCTCCAACAGATCTTCCTTGGTCATTCCCTCACGGAGAATGACGAAAATGGTATCGTCACCGGCTAGGGTTCCAAGGATTTCGGGAAGAGCCAGGATATCCAAGGCGAGGGCTACGCTGTTCGCATGGCCGCTGCGGGTTTTTATGACACCGAAATTCTGGCTGAATTCTATGGAGAGGACTCCTCGGCGCACATCCTGGATGTAGCTTTTTTCCGATTCCGATATCAGATCGTTTTCCGGCAACGCATAATAATAGCCTGACCAACCGTCGGAAATCTTGCCGACCTTCAGCATCTTCAAGTCGCGCGACAGTGTCGCCTGGGTGACGGAAAAGCCCTCTTTCGCCAACAGGTCGAGAAGTGTATCCTGATTGTCAATCCTATTGTTCTTGATCAGTTCCTTCACAACTGAAAGCCTATTATGTCGTTCCTTCATCGGTATCTCCAATCGGTATAAATATTCTTTAATGTCTGTATGAATATACAGTACAATCGTACTAAACACAAGGTAATTATCTGGACGAATCACTGCAGGAAAGATATTATTGTTTCTGATACTTGGTGTGGATACACACCGGAAGTAGCAAAGGGAGGTCTCTCATGGTGGGCATTATCATAGGTGCAATTGTAGTCTTGGTGTTGTTATATGGTGTAGCGGTATACAACAAGTTGGTCCGGCTTCGGAACCAGAGTGAGGAATCGGCTGCCGCGATCGATGCCCACTTGAAAAAGCGGTACGACTTGGTCCCGAATCTTGTGGAAACCGTCAAAGGATATGCAAAACACGAAAGCCAGACACTCACCGCTGTCATCGAGGCACGCAACGCGGCAATGGGCGCCACAACCTTGACGGAAAAGAATGAAGCCTCGAACGCATTCTCCTCCACATTGAAGAGCCTGTTCGCACTCAGCGAGAGCTACCCCGATCTGAAAGCCAACCAAGGGTTCCTTGACCTGCAAAGCCAATTGCAGAAGATCGAGGAGGAATTGCTCCATGTGCGCAAGTACTACAATGCTGTGATCAACGACATAAATACCATGGTCGAGACCATACCGAGTTCCATTGTCGCCGGTATTGCGCATTTCACCAAATTGCCGTATCTCGCGATCGAGGATGAGGCGCGGGCACAAGTCAACGTGCGGTTCTAGGCTATGAAGTACACACGTTTTGCCAGTATCGTAGTGCTGTTCCTCGTTGTCGCATCGGTTGCATGGGGTGCCTCAGGATACGATATCAAGGAAATGAACAGTAGCATTGTGATCTCACCGGAAGGTGTGTACCAGGTGGATGAACGCATTGCCATGGACTTCCATGTCCCGTTGCACGGATTCTATCGGGTCCTCCCGGTCGAATACCTGTTCGAGGATTCGCAGCGGGAAGACGTGAAGGTGCGGGTAACCAAAGTCAAAGCCAGCGACACGTTCACCGTCATGCGCGAAGGTTCCTATATAACCATACGGGTAGGCGATGCGAACAGGACCGTTGTAGGTCCGCAACAATACGGTATCTCGTACAACTATGATATCGGGGCCGATCCCCACGAGGAATACGATGAGTTCTATTACAATATCGTGGGGGAGGACTGGGAAGTCCCGATCGGAAAATTCACCTTCTCCATAACATTTCCCTTTCCGATATCCGCCGACAGGGTCTCTCTCACACGTGGCTTCTGGGGAAGCACGACCGCCCAAGGCCTGAGGTGGCAGTTGTCCGGCGACGGGACCGTGCTCACGGGAGAATCGACCCGGTTGGAACCGGGCGAGGCGATCACGGTCAGGGCGGAGATGCCGGACGGCTACTTTACCGCCAGAAAAGACTGGCAAGCCGTGTATCGGATCGTCTTTCTGGTCCTCTCGCTTGTCCTGGTGGCCTTGGCCTGGTATTTCTGGCATGCGTACGGACGCGACAAGGACCTGATCATCGTTCCGCGGTTCGAAGCCCCCGATGGTATGAGCCCGTTGGATGTCGGGTACATCATCGACGAATCCTTGGATCCGCGCGACGTGACTTCCATGATCTTCTACTGGGCCGACAAGGGGTGCCTGACAATCGTGGAGGAGGGGAAGAAGTTTTCGTTCATAAAGGGACATGACCCGAAGAATGCCTCCAAGCATGAGAAGCAGATTTTCGATGCATTCTTCGCCAGCGGCACGAACGGTGTGGTGAAGACAGCCGATCTCGAGGGGCGCTTTTTCCAAGCATACCAGAAGTTGAAGAAGACCGTCGATTCCCATTATCGGGGAGAGCGGGCACTGGCGAGCTCCCGATCACGCAACAAGGCCGCGCTTATCACCTTGTTCATGTTGGTTCCGGCTATCGGTTATGCGTTGATCCTTACCGGAAACTATCTGGGTCCGGTGACCTTGGTGCTGATTGCCGTCGCCATCGGAGTTTCGATTCCGCTGTTGCTTATCACGCATGTCATGATGCGTTCCTGGCATATCCGCAAGGCGGTGGGAAAACTGTTTTGGCCTTTGGTCTTCCTTTTCGTGATTGTTTTCGGTTGGGTTTTCCTCATTGTCACCGGTTGGATTGTCGACTCTCCCATGGACGATATCCTTTTTGGAGCTACCCTGCTCATGGTGGCAAACGCTCCGATGGGATTTTTGGCCATCGTCACCAAGCAACGCAGCGATTATGGGCGTCGTCGACTGGAAGAGGTCCTGGGATTCCGCGACTTCATCGAGAAGGTTGAGATCGATGAATTGAAACGGATGATCGATAGCGATCCCAATTATTATTACCATATGCTTTCATTCGCCATTGTCCTGGGGTTGGAGAAGAAATGGGCGAAGAAATTCGACTCCATCACGATCGAACCTCCCAACTGGTATGTCGGAACCCATACCGTCTGGAATGCAATGGTGCTCAGTTCCATGTTGTCGAGGTGCAACACCGCATTGGTGTCGTCGGTGATCACCTCTCCAAAAGCGAGTCCCGGATCTCGCTTCGGCGGTTCTTCATTCGGTGGTGGTGGATTCTCTGGCGGAGGGTTCGGCGGTGGCGGTGGCGGAGCCTGGTGAGACGGTTCTCTCGAGGGCAGCCGCGAACCTGAGGAACGAACCGGTACTGGTCCTTTCCCAAGCGTTGGCTGTCCTTTCCATGATATTGGTTCCTCCCTCGAAAGCGTACCTTGCCTATATGGACTTCAAGGTACTCGGGTGTCTCTTTGCGTTGATGGCGGTAGTGGCGGGATTCCGGTCGATCGGATTGTTCGAACGATTGTCGGTACTCATGCTGGCCCAAGTACACTCGGTCCGCCGAGTCTCGATCCTATTGGTCGGATTGACCTTCTTCGCTTCCATGTGGATCACCAACGATGTCGCGTTGATCACGTTCGTCCCGTTCACCCTGGTGGTATTCAAGATGCTTGGTGATGCGAGACCTATCATGCTGACCATAGTCCTGCAGACGGTTGCAGCCAATGTTGGCAGTTCGTTGACTCCCATGGGGAACCCCCAGAACCTCTACCTCTTCTCGTATTACCATATGGGGACGGGAGAGTTTTTCCTGACGATGTTGCCCATGGTCGCAGTCGGTGGTGGAGTGCTCTTCTGCATGGTGTTTTTCATCGGCACCGGACGACAATCGATCGTGGTTCCCTTGGTACAAAAAACCGGACCACTTGCGATTGGACCGGTCATCAGATACTCGATCTTGTTCCTGCTTTCAATCCTGGCGGTTTTCGATATCCTTGCATGGTATGCAGTCGTTGTGGTTGTGGGATTGTCGGTGGGAATCCGTCAACTGCGAAAGGTCGATTACAGCTTGTTGCTCACCTTCGTCGGCTTCTTCATTCTTGTCGGCAACCTGGGGTCCGCATCGTTTGTGCGGGCCGGATTGGAACGGATTCTGGCAGGGAGGGTCTTCATGGTTTCGCTCCTTGCCAGCCAGGTGCTGAGCAATGTCCCGGCTGCATTGCTGCTTTCCCGCTTCACCCTGGATAGCGGGCAATTGCTTCTCGGTGTGAACGCCGGTGGTTGCGGCACCTTGATCGCGTCATTGGCCTCGGTCATCTCATTCAAGCTCTTCGCGGCACATGATGCCGGCTCTTCATGGAGATACCTGTGGGTATTCACCAAAGTGAACGTGTTGTTCGTGTTGGTGTTCGTCGGGCTCCGGCTCATTCAGTGAAGGTAAAAGAAAGCCGTCCCCCAAAAGAGGACGGCTCCGCTAGTTTCTACTTCGAATTAGTCGCGATAGCTTCTAGTCGGTCGGGGTTTTGCAATTGCTTCGTTGACACGAAGATTGCGTCCACCAAATTCCTTGCCATCGAGTTGGGAAATCGCGGCGTCTGCAGCTGAATCCTCTTCCATCTCGACGAACCCAAAGCCCTTGGGGCGGTGAGTTTCACGATCAATGATGATGTTTGCACTCAATACTGTACCGTACTGGGCGAACAGTTCCCGAAGTTCCTCTTCGGAAGTGGCGTAACTCATGTTGCCGACATAGATTTTCTTTGCCATAAAGCATCCTCCACAGGTCCTAAGCCTGTTTAACTAAAATTGCTTCATTTGGCGGCATGCTTGAGTCAATTTAATCGGTCTTTAGGAATACGATGAAGACGACTCGAAGGAAACTAGATTAAAAGAACCAGCTGCAACTCAAAAACGAAAGCATGAATAAAAATAGCATGGGTAATATGGTCTGTCAATATCTTGAAAAACGACATATTTTACCCTATATTGTGGCAATGAATAATCTAGGGTTGATTCTTTCGCTTGTTTTCATAGGGATAATCATAGGGATAGGTATGTTGCTGTCGAAAACCGGCCGCTTCAGCGCCGAGTTCGTACGCAAATTTATCCACATTGGTGTCTCGAACTGGTGGTTTATCCTCATAGCGAGTTTCGACTCCCTCACCTATGCATTGGTAGGTCCCATACTCTTCATCCTGGTCAACGGGATCGCAGTCTACACCGGGGTTGCGAATGTCCTGGGAATCAGCGACAAGCGCAGGAACCTGGGACTCGTCTATTTCCCCATCTCCCTTTTGATCCTGGTTATCGCAGGTTATACGAATACCATTCCCATGTGGGCCTGTGGTATGGGAGCTCTTACCATGGGCTATGGCGATGGTCTCGCCGCCATAATCGGCAAGCATTGGGGAACCACAAAGATCCGTGGCGACAAGTCGCTTCTCGGAACCCTTGTCATGTTCGTGGTGACCGCATTGGTGATAACAGGGTTCTCCCTCGGATATTCCCTTCCTTCCGTATGGAGCTTCACCTGGTGGATCTCCCTTGTCGTCATTTCGGGTGTTGCAGCCCTGCTTGAAGCCTACACACCCCACGGGTTGGACAACCTCAGTGTTCCGCTCGGAACGACATTGATTGCCTTCCTGTTTCTCGGAGTCGCATGAACAGCGGTATCTGGATCTATATCGTTCCCCTTGCGGTGAACCTGTGTGTCGCTGTGGTGGCGAAAGCCCTCAAATGGCTGACGTATTCGGGTGCTGCCTCGGCATTGGTCGTGGGATTTTTGGCCTACAGGTTCACAGGACTCGGGGGATGGGTCCTGCTCATGCTTTTCTTCATCACTGCCAATATCCTCGGTAAAGTGAGCCGGGCCGTATCCCCATCCATCGAGGCGGGAATCCAGAAGAAGGGCGGAACACGGGATTGGGCCCAGGTCATGGCCAACGGCGGGCTTGCGGGTGCATCCGCGCTACTCTACGGGATCGATGGCGGACGCATTGCTTTGGTGATGTTCGGTGTCGCCGTGGCCTCCAGCACAGCAGACACCTGGGCAGGAGAGGCGGGTATCACCTTCAAGCCTGTACCCGCCGGAATGTCAGGTGGTGTGACGTGGTTGGGAACCGCCAGCAGTCTGGTGGGTTCGGTCATGATCGCCCTGGCCTGGTACGCGACATTCGCCGATTATTCGGACTCCTCGTGGTTGTTCCTCGCCTCCATAGTCGCTGTTTCCGGAGCAATCGGCTCCGTTGCTGACAGTTATTTGGGAGCAACGGTCCAAGGGCACTACTACGATCCCAAACGCAAGCAGATTACCGAACACGAGAGCCGGGACGGAGTGAAGCTGGAGCTTTGCCGCGGCATCAGATGGATCGACAACGATGTCGTGAACTTCCTGAGCAATGCCATCGCGGTGCTGGTCGGCTGTGGCTTCAGCTTGATTGTTCTCTAAGTTTACGGTACGAATATGCAAACTATCGAAAACCGAATAGGAGCCGCAATGAAAAAGTTTATTTTGATTCCCGATTCGTTCAAGGGAACCATGAGTTCGACGGAAGTCTGTTCGATCATGGAAACCGCCATTCTCGCACACTATCCTTCGGCACAAGTCGTTTCTTTGCCGGTTGCCGATGGGGGTGAGGGTAGTGTCGACTCCTTCTTGACCGCAATGGGTGGAGAGAAGGTAACAGTCGAGGTCACCGGACCATATTTCGACCGGATGGAAGGGTTCTACGGCATCGTGGACAACGACACGGCGATCATCGAGATGGCGGCGTGCGCCGGATTGCCGTTGGTCGGCGATGACAAGCGCCCCGACCAGACCACAACCTACGGTGTGGGCGAATTGATGCTCCATGCCGCACAAAGGGGTTGCAAGCGGATTGTCGTCGGTTTGGGTGGCAGTTCCACCAACGATGGGGGAACCGGGGCCGCAGCGGCCGCGGGCGTGCGGTTCCTGGACGCACAGCGAAATTCCTTTGTCCCGACGGGTGGAACACTGGCGAACATAGCCTCCATCGATATGAAAGGCCGCAATCCACTATTGGATGGAATCGACATCGTCACCATGTGCGATATCGACAATCCCTTGTATGGTGAGCACGGAGCCGCATACGTCTTCGGGCCCCAAAAGGGTGCCGATGAAGATATGGTCCGATTCCTCGACAGTCAACTGCAATCATTGGGCTCGGCGATTTCGCGTGACCTCTCGAAAGAGGTTTCCCAGTTGCCCGGAGCCGGAGCCGCAGGAGGCATGGGGGCTGGGATGGTTGCCTTCTTCGATGCCAAATTGGAAATGGGCATCGAGGTCGTACTCGATACGGTTGGATTCGACAAGATGCTCGAAGGGACGGATATGGTCTTCTCCGGTGAAGGAAAGATCGATTTCCAGAGCCTCAGGGGAAAGGTCGTGATTGGAATCGCCCGGAGGACCAAACGTCACAATGTTCCGTTGGTCGCTGTGGTCGGTGATATCGGAGATTCGATCGATGCCGCCTACGACGAAGGAGTCTCGGCGATTTTCAGCATCAACCGGATTGCCCGCGATTTCAAGCATGTAAAGGAACGGGCTCCGCAGGATATGGCGCTTACGATGGATAATCTGATGCGTTTTGTGAAACGTCTGGGGTTGTGACCTTCGTCTTGAAGCCATGAAGGATCGCCGTGTGGGGACATGCGGCGATACAATCCCCGCAACGAATGCACGCGCTGCTGTTGGGTTTCTGGAACACCGGGATATCGAGCTTGCACACTTGTTGACACATGCCGCAGGAGGTGCAAGCTTTTTCATCAATTTCAAACCGGTAGAGTGAAACGGGATTGAACAATCCGTAAATCGCACCAAGCGGACAGGCATACCGGCAAAACGGGCGATATATGATGATTGAGGAGAGCACCGTGATCGCGAGGATGAGGTTCTTCCACGCGAACAGCCACCCTGCAACGCTCCGCAATCCCGGGTTGCCGGCCAACAGCAGCAATCCCGACAATGTGCCGGACGGGCATACCCACGTACAGAACCAAGGGCTGCCTTGCCCGATTATGTCCACCACGTACATCGGCAGCAGGATCACTAGGACCACAAGAACAGCATAGCGTGTCAAGGAGAGGTATTTCTCGCCGGGAAGCCTGCGCAACCGTTTCCACCGCTTGGGTATGGGAATGCGGTGGAGCAGGTCCTGGAACCAACCGAAGGGACAGAGCCATCCGCAGGCGAATCGCCCCATCGTGGCTCCCACCGCCACCAGGAAACCGCCGACATAGAAGGAGAAGCTTTTGTCCCGCGAGCCCAAAACAGCCTGCAGTGAGCCGATCGGACAGGAGCCCAGGGCTCCCGGACAGGCGTAGCAATTCAAACCCGGCACACAGAACGCCTTCGCATCACCCTGATAGATCCTGCCTTCAAGGAATCCGACGATATAGGCGTTGGAAATGATGGCCGTGAGAAATTGGACCAGGGTTCTCCTCCGGTCATGTTGCCTGAACCTGCTTCTAGCCAAGACCGATACACTCCAAGCAGATCAACGTTGCTTTCTTGAGCACGATGAGTGCTTCGCCTTGCAGTACGCCGATTATGATGGCGATTGCGCCTGCAATGACAAGCAGAAGGGAAATTAGTCTAGTTGGGCCAATGTGGATTCGATTACGCTTTTCCATGCCGACTTGCTTCGCGCTCCATAATATGTTTTTCCCACTATATTGCCCTTGCTGTCAACGAAAAACGTCTCAGGTACCACCTGGACATCCTTCAACCGCAGGTTGTGCAAGTCCTGCGACGGCAACAGATGCGTGTAGTCGGCTCCAGTCTGTTCGATGATATACGCGGCCGTACCCAAGTTTCGCATGAATATGGTCTGGTCGGAGTGGTAGACGTCGGTCACAATCCCGATCACGTTCACTCCCCGGGTCGCGAACTCGTCACGCAGCTCGGCCAAGTCGGGCATCTCCTGGAGGCAAGGACTGCAAAAGGTTGCCCACACGTTCACCAATGTGAGTTTGTAGGGGGAAAAGATCTCCTGGGTAACTTCCTTTCCCTCCAGGTCGATGGTCCAGAAGGAGTTGAGACCTTGTGGAGCCTTGCCGGCCGCGCTTGCGGTACTTGCGATAAGTAGGATCGTCAGGACCACTACAATGATTCTTCTTCTGGATAGGGGCATATGGAACCTCACAACTAATATATCACTGAAGGATACTACGTGCCGCGTCTGGCGGCAAGTTACAAGTTCGAACTTTCCGCGATAGCGGGTTTGGCTTTGCGGACAAAGAGGGGTTTCCTTTCGGAAAGGTACAATCCCACCAGAATAAGCAAGCATCCCCCGATAGCCATGGGGGTGATGCTTTCCCCCAACACCAACGAGGCGGTGAAGAGCGAGACCAGTGGAGTAAGATAGATGTATGCGCTGGTCCTGAACACACCAAGGACGTGTACCGCATGGTTCCAACTTACGAAGCAGGCGGCGCTTGCGCCCAACCCCAAGAACATGAGGAGGCCGAGGTTGCCCAGGGAGAAGTCCGGCCGTGCCAGGGAGAAGTCTCCCGTTGCCGCGAAGGGGAGCATGAATACGATGCCATAGAGGAAGATCTTCTTGGTGTAGGTGGACACCTTGTATCGAACGGTATCGATTTTCTTGAGGATTATGGAGTAGATAGCCCAGCCGATTGTCGATGCCAGTGCCAGCAGGTCGCCGGCCAATGATAGGCGCAGCTCCACCGTACCGTTGAACATGACCAGGGCGACACCGGCCGAAGCGATGACGAATCCGACGACAATGTTGACCTTTACCGGTTCCTCCTTGAGGAAGAATGGGGCGAGCAGTGCGGTGGTGAGTGGTGCGATCGAGACGAGGATTCCCACATTGGAGGCGAAGGTCATGGTGAGGGCGTGGTTCTCAAGCAGATAATACATGACGACACCGGTGAGGCCTGCGCCTGCGAACAACAACTCCTGGCGGGTATCCCAACGGACCGCATCACGATGCCTGCCGGCAGTGGAAATCCGTTCGTACACCACCAGTCCGAGGTAGCCCATGGTGAACCTGATAACCAGGATCTCTATGGGAGAAAATGCTGCGAGCAATAGTTTTGTGGCGATAAAGGTCGTGCCCCAGACAACAATTGTCGCCAAGGCCACACCATGGGCAAGGGTTCTGCGGGTATCCATGGAAGGACTCTGTCATGGAAGGGGAAAAAAGTATAGCCGGTTGCCGTTGAGAAATTTTCAATTTTGCTGTTGCTGTTCATGATTTTTATTTGTATCTTACATATCGGTAATGGAGACGTCTGTGTCAAACGTTACCCGTGCCTGGTCTCAGGCTGAAACAGAACAAAGAATTACACATACAAGTGAGGGGTACACTATGGCAAAACAGCTACAGTTCAACGAAGAAGCACGAAGGTCACTGGTCCTTGGTGTAGAGAAACTTTCCCGGGCAGTGAAAGTCACACTCGGGCCGAAAGGTCGGAACGTCCTGATCGACAAGAAGTTCGGGGCACCGACAGTTACCAAGGATGGTGTTTCGGTAGCGCGTGAAATCGAGTTGGAAGACCCGTTCGAGAATATGGGTGCCCAGCTGCTCAAGGAAGTCGCGACCAAGACCAACGATGTCGCGGGTGACGGAACCACCACAGCTACGGTGCTCGCATATTCGATCATCAAGGAAGGGATGAAGAGCGTTGCGGCTGGTGTGAATCCTATGGGTATCAGACGTGGAATCGACAAGGCTGTCGAAGACACGGTCAAGGAGATCAAGCGCCAGGCACGTATCATCAAGGACAAGGAAGAGCTTGCACAGGTGGCTACGATCAGTGCCAACAACGACCGTGAGATCGGCGACGAAATCGCCAATGCCATGGAAAAGGTCGGCAAGGACGGCGTCATTACCGTCGAGGAATCTAAGACCATCGAGACAACCACCGATTTCGTGGAAGGCATGCAGTTCGACCGCGGATACCTGTCTCCCTACTTCGCCACCAACCGCGATACCATGGTTTCGATCCTCGAGGATCCGTATATCCTTATCTATGACAAGAAGGTTTCCAACATGAAGGATCTGCTTCCCGTGTTGGAGAAGGTGGCCCAGGCAGGCAAGCCTATCCTGATTATCGCAGAGGATGTCGATGGCGAAGCCCTTGCAACCCTGATCGTAAACACGATCCGCGGTACCTTGACCGCAGTAGCCGTCAAGGCTCCTGGTTTCGGCGACAGACGCAAGGCCATGCTTGAGGATATCGCAATTCTCACCGGCGGACAGGTTGTCTCCGAGGAAATCGGTTTGAAGTTGGAGAACACCGACCTTGCCCAGCTTGGCCGTGCCAAGACTGTCAAAGTCGAGAAGGATAACACGACCATTATCAACGGTGCCGGCAAGCAGTCCGACATCAAGGATCGGATCAGCCAGATCAAGGTCCAGATCCAGGATACCTCCAGCGACTATGATCGCGAGAAATTGCAGGAACGGTTGGCCAAGTTGGCCGGCGGTGTTGCTGTCATCAATGTAGGTGCGGCTACCGAAGTCGAGCTCAAGGAAAAGAAGCACCGGGTCGAGGACGCCCTTAGCGCTACCCGTGCGGCTATCGAGGAAGGAGTCATCGCCGGCGGCGGCGTCGCCCTTATCCAGGCTGTCAAGGCTCTCGAAGCCAAGAACCTTTCCAGTTTGCCCGAAGAGGAAGTCATCGGTTACAAGATCGTACGGCGCGCACTCGAGGAGCCTATCCGGCAGATTGCGGAGAATGCAGGCTTGGACGGTTCGATCATCGCCGAAAAGGCAAAGTACGAGAAACCCGAAGTCGGTTTCGATGCAGCCAGGATGATTTGGGTGAACATGTTCGAAGCCGGAATCACCGATCCCGCGAAGGTCACCAGAAGTGCCTTGCAGAATGCGGCGTCGATCGCAGCGCTGATTTTGACCACGGAATGTTCCATCACCGATTTGCCGTCCAATGAGCCCGCGTCTCCTGCGGGAGGCGGAATGGGTGGCATGGGAGGTATGGGCGGCATGATGTAGACCATCTGTGCCCATCCGATAGTATCAGGGTGGATTCCAGTAATCCTGGAGTCCACCCTTTCTTCTTATGTTGCCACAGTATAGAACGCTTTTTCCCAGTCCCTAAGGGTCCTGATATCAAACTTGACTACTGCAAGGGTAACATGGTACGTTAAGCGGTACGTAAAATTTCAAACCCAATAGTGAGGTTATACTAGTATGAATGCATTGCTGACGACCTTGGGAACACAAGGTGCCACGGCAGGTTCGGCAGGTTCGACCGGCTCCATGACAACCACTTTCATTACCTTCGGGCTCATCATCCTGATTTTCTATTTCTTGATCATCAGACCGCAAAAGAAGCGGGACAAAGAGACGAAGAACATGCTCTCATCCATGAAGAAGGGAGACAAGGTTGTTTCGATCGGCGGTATTCGCGGTACTATTGTCACCGTTAAGGAGACTACCGTTGTGGTGAAAGTCGATGACAATACGAGAATTGAATTCTCGAAGAATGCCATTGCCCAGATCCTAGACAGGAAAGCAGAGACTGCCGCATCCGCAAAAGCCGAGAAGCCCGCGAAAGAGGAAGCCAAGGCAGAAACTGTCGAAGCTCCCGCCAAGAAGAAACGGGGCGCTTCCGCCAAGTCGGAACCGGTCGAGGATGCGGTGATTGTCGAAGAGACCCCTGCTGCCGCAGAAGACGACGCGGAAAAGAACGAGACCAAGTAAAGACATCGATATCATACGGAGAGCATCATGAAAAAACGAGGGCGATTGTTCATCGTTCTTCTGGTTGTGGTGGTTTGTGGAATTTTCCTATTTCCGACCATCAAATGGTACACTATGGTACCTCAGGAGACAAAAGATCTTGCGACTGGCTCAAAAATCCAGATTCGGGAGTATGCATTGGGTCAAGCTACCAGAGACTTGCGTGAGCTGAAGTCGTTGATTGCTTCGAATCCTTCCGCACCGTTGCCTGAAGCCAATGGATTCCTGATTCCCATCGCCAAGGATAACTACAAGTCAATGAAGCGGGATGTTCCCCGTTCCTGGACTGTCGAGTCTGTCTTCAGGGGTTTCTATACCGAGCAGGATCTGTTCGACGCCCTGGAGAACAACTATCGATCGCAGTTGTTGGAGCTCAAGACTCTCAGCGGCAAAGTCCTGCAGTTGGGTCTCGATCTCCGTGGTGGTATGAGCATTCTCCTTGAAGCCGATGTCGAGGCATACGAAGCCAAGACCGGCACCCGTCTGTCGGGTGGCGATGTCACGGCTTTGTTGAATGAGGACATTGCGATCCTCAATGAACGTATCGACCAGTTCGGTGTCACCGAACCCGATATCCGGATCCAGGGGACAGACCAGATTCTTATCGAGATTCCCGGTGCGGCCGACCCCGAGCGGGTCAACTCCTTCCTTCGTGGCAAGGGTTCGTTGACCTTCCAGATTGTAGATCAGGAAATGACTGCCCGGCTGAACACCTATTTCACCGAGAATCCTGGTGAAGTGTTTACCGATGCCGGACAATTGAAGCAACCCGACTTCCTACCCGCAGGTAAAGTCGCAACCGGTTATTATGTCAACGACAAGTACGGACTGGACGAATTGTCCAGCTACGTGGTCATCAACGAGGAGATCGGTCTCGATGGAATCCATATCGCCAATGCGGTGACAGGATCGAATCCGATCACCGGTCAACCGACAGTCAATTTCGAGCTTGATTCCACCGGTGGTGAAATCTTCTACAAATTGACTTCGACGAATACCGGCGAATTGATGGCTGTTGTGCAGGACGGGAAGGTCAAGGCTATGGCCACCATAACCGAACCTATCCGCAACAGCGTCCAGATCACCGGATTCGGTCAAGCCGAAGCGTATGACCTTTCAATTGTGCTGAAAACCGCGGCGTTGCCGATCGAGTTGATTGTTGTCAGTCAGCAGGGTGTCGGAGCCTCGCTTGGTGAGGACACCGTCCGTGCCGGTCTGGTTGCGATCCTGATCGGTCTCGGTCTTGTCTTCATTTTCATGGTAGTCATCTACAAGGGTAGCGGTTTGTATGCCGATATCGCATTGGTGTTCAACCTTGTGATCCTGCTTGCCATATTGTCTGCATTCAACTTGACGTTGACCCTAACCAGTATCGCTGGTCTGGTCCTCACTGTAGGTATGGCCGTCGATGCGAATGTCATTATCCTTGAACGTATCAAGGAAGAGTTGGCATACGGCAAAAGCGCGGCAGCTTCCGTCAAAGCGGGATTCGCCAAAGCTTTCTGGACCATCATGGATGCGAACGTAACTACGATAATCGCTGCGCTTGTGCTCTCCCAACTTGGATCCGGTTCAGTCAAAGGCTTCGCCAATACGCTGGCAGTCGGTATTGTCAGCTCAATGTTCAACGCCCTGTTTGTTGTGAAGCTGATGTACGATGCATCCCTCTCCGGGAAAAATCCTCGGCTGAGCATTAGCTGGAGGAAAAAGTAACCATGGCTAAGAAAATTTATCCAATCACAAAATTCCGCTTTTTGGCAATTGTCGTTTCCGTCCTCCTTCTCCTGGTTGGGTTGGTCTCGTACATAGCGTTTGGAGGTTTCAATCTGGGAATCGATTTCCAGAGTGGATTCTCACAGCGCGTCCAGATCGCTCCCGCCGCTGTCTCCATCGTGTATGGTGGTGCGGATACCGTCACGCTCAACGTGACCGACGGTACGGTAACACTCGTCTCCCGTGATTCCTCGGGTTCCAGGTATCAGGAGTTCAGTCCGGTAGATTATCCGACAGTAGGAGCGTTGGCGGCAGCCATCTCCTCTTCGGTCCCAGGTGTGGTAGCGACGGCTGTCGACGCTGGCCTGGCCACTTCGGGTCTGATCACCGGTTTCGGGCTTCCGGCCTCGTTGTCCGAGACTCCTTTCGTACTCAACAGTTCGAATCCGGAGACTGCCTCATACATCACCATCGATGAAATGCGTGAGGCTCTCGGCGATTCGGCGCAGGTGCAGGTAGTCGGAGACAATTATCGCCAAGTATTCCAGATCCGTCTGGCGAATGACGACAACCTTGCCGAGGATGCGATTTCGGCTTCTGTCGGCAAGGCCTTGGGCAACAGTTTCGGATCCGACTCCATTGTGGTCCTGCAGTCCGACTTTGTTGGTCCAAAGTACTCCTCTACACTGGTTTCAGGTTCGATTCTCATCGTAATCGTCTCAATCACCCTGATTCTCCTGTACATCTGGTTCAGGTTCAAACTGGCCTATGCCTTGGCGGCAATCATCACGTTGGTGCACGATACGTTTGTCCTGATCGGATTCATCGTATTGCTCAAGCTTGAAGTCTCGAGTACTACGATCGCGGCCTTGTTGACCATCATCGGGTATTCCCTGAACAACGTCATCGTTATCTTTGATCGGATTCGGGAAAACAAACCTTTGCTCAAGGATCTTTCCATGATGCAGTTGATCGATACCAGCGTATCGCAGTCATTGTCCAGAACACTTTTCTCGTCATTGACAACGATATTCGCGATTCTTCCCCTTGCCATCCTGGCTTCGGGAGCGATCCAGCTGTTCGCGATCGAAATGGTATTCGGAATTCTTGTGGGAGCCTATTCCTGCAATTTCCTTGCTCCATCGCTTCTGCTCTGGATCACCAAGAAGAAAGAGGATCACGGAAACCATACGCCCGAACAGCAGATTGCAGAGGTGCCTGTTGCCGAGGTAACCCACGACGCAGTGGAAACCGAGATTCCCACTTCGGAACGCAAGCTGAAAGGCAAGCGCCAGCAGAAGAAGTGATAATGGGTTCCTGCTACTAATCGATATGATGGGCCGCCTCGTGGGAATCCTGCGCTGGCGGCCTACTTGTTTGGAGGTTGGTATTGGTAATTGAACGATCGCAGATCATGGGATATTGCAATGGCGTGGCACACGTCATCGAGTTGGCCCAAGAGTGCCTGCGCCTTGCAAGGGAACGCTCTCTTCCTGCGTATTCGATAGGCTGGTTTATCCATAACCCCACAGTTGTCGAGCGTTTTGTACAAGCTGGAATGCAGCATATCGATACCCCTCAGGATGGGCCTCCAGGCATCGCGCTTATCCGTGCCCACGGAATCGGTGACCCGTTGCGCCAGCAATTCGAGCAGAGTGGATTCACTTTGGTCGATGGAACATGCGGGACTGTCGCCTATTCACAGCGAATGATCCGCAATGGAGATCCCCGTACCCATGTCGTGGTCATTGGATTGAAGGGCCATAGTGAAGTCGCCGCGCTCTCCAATGTTTGGAACGACTCGAAGCAACTTGTTCCTGTCCTCGTGGTAGAGACTCGGGAAGATGTGGACAGGCTTCCTGGTTTTGGGTACAGCACGGTGCTTTTGATGGCCCAGACGACATTCCCCCAATTGCATTATGAAGAGTTGAAAAGCATGATGCAGGAAAAGTATGGAAGTCGGTTGAAAATGGGGAACCGGCTCTGTCCGACCACATTCAGACGACATGAGGCGATTGCGCATTTGTGTACGAAGGTGGATGCGGTTATTGTGATCGGTGGCAGAATGAGTGCGAACACGACGTCCCTTGTCCATCTGGTCGAGGAAAAGGGACTACCTGTTTGGCATATAGAATCGGTCCGGGAGATTCCCCGGGAAATCTTCACGTACCAACGGGTCGGGGTAACGGCCGGAACATCTACTCCTCCCGAGGATATCGATGCGGTCATCGCCGCATTGGAATCAGGAGCATGAACATGGACAGATCGGTCAGGTATGCGTCGTCTGAGGAAATTCTGGAGGAAATCAGGAACAAGCAGGCTTACATCTGCGACATGGATGGAGTCATCTACCATGGCAACCGACTATTGCCTGGTGTCAGGGAGTTCATCGAGTGGGTGCAGAAAGAGGGGAAACGGTATGTGTTCCTCACCAACTCGAGTGAGCGTTCGCCCATGGAGCTGAAACTGAAGATGCGTAGGTTGGGAATGGAGATCGATGCCGACCACTTCTATACGTCCGCCCTCGCGACCGCGGGATTCTTGGCCTCCCAAGTACCGCATGGAACCGTCTATGTGATCGGCGAGGCAGGATTGATCAACGCGTTGTATGAGGCTGGATACTCGATGAACGATATAAATCCTGATTATGTTGTCGTCGGCGAATCCAAGACGTATAATTATGAGACAGTGATACGGGCCGTGAGCCTGGTGCGCAATGGAGCACGGTTGATCGGGACCAACCCCGATGCGACCGGCCCAAGCGAGGAGGGGATTGTTCCGGCAACGGGTTCCCTTATCCTGCCGATTGCCCGTACAGCTGGAGTCGAGCCGTATTTTATTGGCAAACCGAATCCTGTCATGATGCGTCAGGCATTGAAACGGCTTGAGAGCAAACGGGAGGAAACGGCGATCATAGGCGATAGGATGGATACCGATATCCTAAGCGGTATTGAAAGTGGCATCGATCCTGTCTTGGTTTTGTCCGGCGTATCGGATATGGACACGCCGAACAGATTCGCGTATCGGCCAAGATTGGTACTTGATTCGGTTGGAACGTTGGTGCCAAACCATAAGAATATGGAACAGGGGGAGTAGATGATTTCCATTCCGACAATCAAACGGTTTCCTTCATATCTTCGATTGCTTCGGCAATACAAGGAAGATGGACAGCAATGGGTGTCAGCTACTAAACTGGCCGGTGAACTTGGTTTGACCCCAATCCAGGTCCGAAAGGACATGGCTGGTACCGGTGTCGAGGGTCGGCCCAAGGTTGGGTTTGAAATCGAGTCGTTGATTTCCGCCATCATACAGAATCTCGGTTGGGACAATGCCACCGATGCGGTGCTGATTGGCGCCGGGCACCTTGGAGTCGCTCTTTCCCGCTATGAGGGTTTCGCGAGTTATGGCCTTCAGATAGTGGCTGTCTTCGACAAGGATTCGTCGAAATTCGGACGACCTATCGGTAAGACTGTCGTGTATCCGATGGATGAGTTGAAGCAGTATGTCGCCGACCACGCGATCAATATTGCCGTTATAACTGTACCCGCGGAGTCTGCGCAAGATGTTGCGGACGCACTGGTGGATGCGGGAATCAAGGCTATCTGGAATTTTGCGCCGAAAGACCTGCGGTTGCCACCGAATGTCGTATTGCAGCGGACAGATCTTGCCACCAGCTTCGCCGTCCTATCAGCCAAATGCCGACGTTTATTCGACTGTGGTTGTTCAGAATTGGTTTCAACACATTAAAATGTGAATGTCGTTATATTAAAATAGGTAATATCGCATTAAATGACGGATAATATAGGAATTTGTTCTTCTTAAAAAGTCTTGTGAGAATATTAATTGACAAGTATTCGATAATTCATTATCCTTTTTCGCATGAACACCCTAGTTATAGAACTTTGCATGGGCAGCTCCTGCTTCGCCAGGGGAAATGCCAAGGCCCTCGGATATCTCGAATCACATATTGAGAAGAACGGACTCTCGGCTCGTGTGGAGTTGGCCGGGCACCTCTGTCTCGGGACCTGTTCCCAGGGACCGAATATCAGGATCGGTGGCAAATTGTTCACATCCGTGCGACCCGACCAGGTGATTGCCCTGTTGGAGCAGGAACTTGTCTTGCGGGAGCGGACCGATGGGTAACGGGAATTCGAGACTGTATCCGATCTACACGGAGCTCACCGAATGCAGGGACTGCTACAAATGTGTCCGGGCGTGTCCGGTGAAATCCATCCAAGTCAAGGATGCACGTGCCGTCGTTGTGCGGGACCGATGCATCACCTGTGGAAGATGTGTCGACACGTGTCCCTCGCATGCGAAGAAGATCCGAAACGATGTCTATCGTGCAAGGGAACTGATCACATCCAAAAGACGGGTGTTTGTATCCCTTGCCCCCTCGTATGCCTCTGAGTTCACCGAAACCCCCGAAGCTGTCCTGGTTGCCTTGCGGACCTTGGGCTTTTCGGACATCTCCGAGACCGCGATAGGAGCCACATTGGTCTCGGCGGCTATCGATGACCATATCGCGAAGAATGGATCCTGCCCATGGATATCCACTGCTTGTCCCTCTGTTGTGGAACTGGTGCATAGGTACCATCCGGAATTGATCGGGAACCTGTCTCCGATTCCATCACCCTTGCAATGCCATAGCGCGTATCTAAGGCACCTGTATGGTCAGGATATCGGCATCGTGTTTATCGGCCCGTGTATCGCGAAAAAGGTTGAGGCGGACCAACGGCCCGGGTATCCCGATCTGGCCCTCACGTTTCGGGAGTTACGTTCGTGGTTCGCAAGCGAAGGGCTCGACCTCAAGGAAATCCAGGACCATGGGATCACAACGGAATCTGTCGGTGCCATGCTTCCTGCCGAGGCTGGGGAAAGTACCCTCTATCCGGTCGAAGGGGGCATGGTCGCATCGTTCGGTATTGGAAAGGATGTGTTCCAGGACCAGGCGGTCTCCGTTTCGGGAGTCGACCATGTCATGGAGACCTTGTGCGATCTGGCCAAGTCCGGGGAAAACGAACCCTCCCCGTTTCTCGAATTGCTCAATTGCGAGGGAGGCTGCATCTATGGACCGGGCAAGTCCAATTTCCGATCATCTGCTGTAAGCAAAGCCTCTGCCACACGGTTTACGAAGAAGCGGTTGTCGGCGAACAGGCCGGTCTTTTCCCCTCCCTCCGATTTTGTACAGATGATGCTCGACAAGGGGTACGGACTGCTTGCGCAGACGCATCAGACGAATCCCGGGGACTATTTCCTGGGGAGGGCCCCCGGCAGGGTATTTTCGGAAGAGGCGATTGCGAAAGCCCTGTCCGATTTGGGAAAGAACAGTGTCGGCGACGAACTGAATTGTGGTGGTTGCGGATACAATTCCTGCAGGGATATGGCGATTGCCTACCTGGACGGCATGGCCGAGGTGGAAATGTGTGTCACCAAGATGCGAAAGCTGGCACAAAGCAAGATCGATGTCATGCTCCGTACGTTGCCCATGGGGGTGGTTATTGTCGACCGGAATCTTTCCATAGTCGATTGCAACAGTCCGTTTCTCTCCCTGTTCGCCGATTTGGATGGTGAACTGGGAGCGGTGGCGGTCGACAGGGTGGCTGGGCTTCCGCTCCATCGGTTTGTTCCCTTCCATGGTGAGTTTTCCCAACAGTTCGAAACCGAGGGCAAGACGAGCCAGTACCGGCTGCACTTCAAAGGGAAATTCCTGAAGGTCACCTTCTTCACAATAGAAAACCATCGTCTGGTGGGAGCCATGTTCCAGGATATCACCACGCCGACCATTCGGCGGGAAACGGTTGTGAAAAAGGCCGATGCGGTCATACAGAAGAGCTTGGAGACTGTCCAGCAGATAGCCTCGTTGCTCGGGGAGAATGCGGCGGAAACGGAAATCATGCTCAACTCGTTGATCGAGGCGTTCCAAGTCCCCAACGGGGAAGTTCCCGACGGATTCATTGCCGATTCCGACCAGAGGAACCAGTTGTGAACGGAATATTCATGGACGTCGATTACCACCAGACCTATAAGGTGGGGCAGAAGATAGGGGGCGATGTGTTCCTCCAATCCAAGGAATCTCCTACGAACCGGGTCGTCTGTACCCTTTCGGACGGTTTGGGCAGTGGGGTAAAGGCCAATGTGCTTGCCAACCTGACAGCACACATGGCACATAAACTCTCCTTCAGTCCCATGCATCTCACGAAATCGGCAAAAATCATCATGAATACCCTTCCAGTGTGCAACGAACGGAAGATCAGCTATTCGACATTCACCATTGCGGATATCCGTAGCTCCCGTGAAGGTGCCATCGCCGTACAGTTGGTCGAATACGACAATCCGCCGGCTTTGCATTTCTCGGGGGATACACCGACTCCGGTTACAGCCAACCAAATCAATCTCCATAGGGAAGGTGCCTTCAAGGAAGAGGTGATCCGCCAGTCGACGTTTGCCATGAAGGAGGGAGACCGGCTGGTGATGTTCACCGACGGAGTCACGCAATCGGGAATGGGAAAGGGGTTCCCGCTCGGGTGGCGCCAAGCCGGTGTGACCGCCTACATATCCGGGGTTATCCGTGAAAATCCCGATATCTCGTCACGGGAACTTTCTGCGGCGATTACCCGAAAGGCCTATGCCCTGGATGGAATGGCAGCGAACGATGATATTACGTGTGCGGTCGTATATATACGCAAGCCGCGAAAAACACTGGTGGTGACCGGACCGCCGTTCACCCAGGACCGTGATGAACAGCTTGCGGCGAAGATGCGGGCTTTCGAGGGCAAGAAGATCGTTTCCGGTGGTACCACGGCACAAATCGTTTCCCGACTCTTCGATACGAAAGTGAAGGTCGATTTGTCGTGTTGGTCACCCGATGTCCCTCCCGCTTCGAAAATGGAAGGGATGGATCTGGTGACCGAGGGAATGTTGACCTTGGCAAAGGTTGCGGTTGCCTTGGAGCGGAAGTTGCCGATACATACGATGCCGAATGATGCGGTGAGGCGGTTTGTCTCCATTTTGTTGGACAGCGACCAGGTCTCGTTTATCGTGGGTACCAAGATCAATGAAGCCCATCAGGATCCGAGTATTCCGGTGGAAATAGGTATACGACGTACGATTGTGGGACGGATACGGCAAGCATTGGAGCAGAATTTTCTGAAAGAAACGGTATTGGAATATATATAGAAGGGAAGGGATACATATGGAACAGAAACGGATATCAGTCAAGATTTGTGTTGGGACAGCTTGTTTCGTACAGGGGGGTGCCGATCTGTTGCTGTATGAGGATTTCCTCGATCCCGAACTGTTGGGACTCTGCGATATCGAGGGGACCTCCTGTCTGGGGGGATGCAAGACCGATGATCCCAAATGGAAAGCCCCACTTGTGGAAATTGCCGGTGTCCTATACCCGAATGTAACGAAACAGCGGTTGGCCGAACTGCTCAGGGAGGCTGTCGATGCTTGAAATCAACAACCAATACACCCTGATGAAACGCAGGATCGATGCCGAGGTCCTCAAGGCCTACTTCGCCGATACTTTGGAGGCCGTGGTCGACACGTTGCCGATACACATTATTCCACGCGAACGTGATCCCAACCGGTGTTGTGTGTACAAGGAGCGTGCCATGGTCCGGTACAGGATCATGGCCCTGCTCGGAGTCGACATAGATCGCGACGATGACGAGTACAAGCCGTTGGCCCGGTACGTGGGGGAAGCATTGTCTGCCGAAGTACAACCCCTGCCCACCTTGACCACCATTACTCCCGGATGTAGCGGTTGTCCGGACGAGCAGTACCGGATCACCGATTCCTGCAGGGGATGCTTTGCCCGTCCGTGCTTAGCCAACTGTCCGAAGGACGCCATTGTATTCACCAACGGAAGGGCTCGGATCGTGGAGGAGCGGTGCATCAAATGTGGAAAATGTCTCGATGTGTGTCCTTTCCATGCGGTTATCCATGTGCCGGTCCCCTGCGAGGCCTCCTGTCCCGTCGGGGCTGTCCATAAGAACGACGAGGGGTTCGTGGAGATTGACCACGAGGCCTGTATAGATTGTGGCCATTGTGCACAATCCTGCCCGTTCGGTGCGATCGCCGAACGCAGTTCGTTGATCCATGTGGCACGGATGCTCAAGGAGAAGGTCCCGGTGGTGGCGATGGTCGCCCCTGCCATCGAAGGGCAATTTCCCGGTTCCCTGGCCCAGATAAAAGCCGGACTGGTAGCGTTGGGGTTCACCAAGGTGGTCGAGGTGGCCGAGGGTGCCCATGTCACGGCACTGCATGAGGCGCGGGAAGTCGCCGAACGTATGGAAGCCCACGCGGGCTTCATGACCACCAGCTGTTGCCCAGCCTATATGGAGCTGGTCGACCGCCATATCCCGTCGTTGTCGGCACGCCGTTCAACGGCATTGTCGCCCATGGCATATACGGCCCGCCAGTGCCATGACCAGATGCCGGATGCGAAATTGGTGTTTATCGGTCCATGTATCGCGAAAAAGGTGGAAGCCCGCAAGATTCCCAGTATCAGCATGGTCATTACCTTCGCTGAGCTCGCGGCACTGTTTGTTGCCAGGGACATCGATATCAAGGAGATCGCGGCACAGGAGGCTTCCGATAGTTCCCTATATGCCGATTGCCGCGGGTTCGCCTGTCCGCAAGGAGTTTCGCAATCGGTGCTCCGACGATCCGACAAGCCTGTCCAGACCATGAATATCAATGGAGTCGACAAGAAGACCGTCCGTCTCATGCGGTCGTGGGAAAAGCGGCCTCCCGAAGTCGATCTGGTCGAGGTCATGTGTTGCGAGGGTGGATGCATGGCAGGTCCCGGTGTCGTGGTCAATCCCAAGATTGCCATGCGCTTGCGTCAAGGAGCCGATGTCGCTAGAGTAGGTACCATCCCGCTTGGAGGCAAGAAGCATGTTTGAACCGTTGTCGCGGCCGGTCGGAACATTCGATCGGAATGAGGTCCTCGGGCAATTGCAATCCCTGGTGACCGTTGGGGAGGCCTCCCCTATGGCAAGGACTGCCTCGCTGGCGAATGCAAGCGCATTGTTGGGGTGGTATCTGGATAGGATCAATTGGGTAGGCTTCTACCTCGTCGATAGCGAAACACCGGATGCAATACCGCACCTGGTCCTCGGGCCGTTCCAGGGTGCTCCCGCGTGTGTCTCCATCCCCTACGGGAGAGGAGTATGCGGGACTGCCTGGAAAGAGAAGAAGACCTTGGTTGTACCCGATGTCCATGCGTTTGCGGGGCATATCGCCTGCGATTCGGCCAGTCGGAGCGAAGTTGTCGTTCCGATGCTTGTCGGTGGTGCTGTCGTGGGGGTACTCGATGTCGATAGTCCCGAATTGGACAGGTTTTCACCCGCAGACGTCGAGTTCCTGGAAAAGGCGGCAAAGATTGCAAGTGGCATATATCCATCGACCTTGACATAAATACGTTTCATACACATTATTATTCCAGTGGCAACGACGGAGACGAGTAATCGGGTCGGGCTGTCTGTGAGAGGATGTCCTTCCGCAATGCGCGGATGGGTGAGAGGCATCTGGCAGTTCCCGGTGAAAACCCCTCCCGAGCCGCAGGTCGAAGGATTGTATGGTAGGCCTGCCGTTTTCCCGGCGTACAGGGAAAAGAACGAGTGCTTGCGACGGCGATCGAGAGTCGTTGCAGGAAGTAAGGTGGAACCGCGGAAACATGGACCTCCATGTTCTCGTCCTTACCAAAACCCATGTCGGTGATATGGGCAAGGTGGGAAGAGACCATGGGGGTCTTTCGATTTATCTATGGTATACAGATGCCCCAAGGGCACAAAGGAAGGAAATATGGCTGGGAAAGAACTCATGGACGAAAAACTGTCCAAGGTACGGCATTCGATGTCACACGTGATGGCTGAAGCGGTTTTGCAGATGTTCCCGACTGCCCAGATTGCGATCGGTCCCGCGATTGACAACGGATTCTATTATGACTTTGATCTTCCGCGTACGCTCACAGCGGACGACTTGGATGAAATCAGCGATCGGATGAAGCTGATCATCAAGGAGGACAAGGAATTCAAACGGATAGTCGTTTCACGTGACGAGGCGAAAAAACTGTTCGCGGACCAAATCTACAAGCAGGAACTGATCGATGCGATACCGGCGGACGAGGAGGTCTCCCTGTATAATCAGGGCGGATTCACCGACTTGTGCCGCGGGCCGCATGTGGCTTCGACCAAGGAACTCAATCCTGAAGCCTTCAAGTTGCTGAACACCGCGGGTGCCTATTGGAGGGGAAAGGAAACCAACCCCATGTTGACCCGCATCTATGCGACAGCATGGACAAATCCGAAGGACTTGCGTCTTTACCTGCAGAAACTCGAGGAGATCGAGAAGCGGGACCACCGGAAGTTGGGAAAAGAGCTCGACTTGTTCAGTTTCCACGAGGAGGCCGGTCCCGGGTTGGTCTATTGGCACCCGCGTGGAGCCCGCATCCGCATGGCAATCGAGAACTTTTGGAAGGACCAGCACTATGCCAACGGGTATGAGATGGTCTATACCCCGCATGTGGGAAAAGCCTGGCTGTGGGAGACCTCGGGCCATTTGGGATTCTACAAGGAGAGCATGTACTCCTCCATGGAGATGGATAAGGCGGACTATTACGCCAAGCCCATGAACTGTCCGTTCCATATCATGATTTATCGCAACTCGAAGCACTCCTACCGCGAGCTGCCGTTCAGATGGGCAGAGCTGGGAACCGTATACCGCTACGAGAAGGCCGGGGCGCTCCATGGACTCATGCGGGTCAGGGGATTTACCCAAGACGATGCACATATCTTCTGTACCCCGGAGCAAATGGATGAAGAAATCAAAGAAGTGCTCAGATTCTCGTTGGCGATGCTCCGGTCCTTTGGATTCGAGGAGATCGGTGCCTATTTGTCCACCAGACCCGAGAAGAGTGTCGGGGAACCCGAACGCTGGGATGCCGCGACCGAGTCGTTGCGCAAGGCGATTGAAGCCGAAGGGTTGGAGTATGGGGTGGATGAAGGTGGCGGAGCCTTCTACGGACCGAAGATCGACCTGAAGATAAAGGACGCGCTTGGGCGCGAGTGGCAGCTTTCGACCATTCAATTCGACTTCAATGAACCCGAGCGGTTCAATATGACGTTTGTCGATACCGATGGTGTGGAGAAACGGCCGTATATGATCCATAGGGCGCTGCTTGGTTCGATCGAACGGTTCTTCGGTGTCTTGCTGGAGCATTTCGCAGGTGCCTTCCCCTTGTGGCTCGCCGCGGAGCAAGTCTGTGTGGTTCCTGTTTCCGAGGTGTTCAACGATTATGGCCGAAAGGTCCTGGATGCTTTGAAAAAACAGGGAATCCGAGCGTATCTGGATGATAGTGACGACCGGATGAACGCCAAGATCCGCAATGCCCAGAAGATGAAGGTGCCCCATATGCTGGTGCTTGGGGAGCGCGAAGAGGAACATGGGGCGGTTTCGGTCCGATATCGGGACGGCAAGCAGGAAAACGGGATTGCATTGGATTCCTACATCGGTATGTTGCATGAGAGGATCGCGTCGAAACAGGCATTGTAAGAGGTTCGGACGGAGGGTTGTATGAAACGAGAGGAAGCCATCAAGAGGCTTGGGGAGATCGATAGGGAATTCGTGTTGCTTTCCCATATCGGCGGAGTATTGGTGTGGGACCAGGAATCCGTTCCCTCGGCTGGGGCCCAGGAGCGGGCACAACAATTGGGGTTGTTGGATCGCAAGATGCATGACCTCTCCGCTTCTGAGGAGATGGGCGAGATTCTTGCCCAATTGGGTGCCGCCGAGGGACGGGAAGAGGGAGAAGATTCCCTCGACGAGCGTACGAGGGGCATGGTGCGCCAGTACTTCCGTGCATGGAACCGCGAACGGAAGCTCGATGCCGATTTCGTCCAGGAATTCTCGGAAACGACAAACCAGGCCCATCATATATGGGCCGCGGCAAGAAAAAACAATGATTTTTCCCTCTACGAACCGGTTCTGTCGCGAATTGTCGAACTTGTACAACGGAAAGCCGGAGCGTTCGGATTCAAGGATGATCCCTACGATCCCTTGCTCGACGTTTTCGAGCCGGGAACCTCGACAGCAGAGGTGGAGCAACTGTTCCGGGAAATGCAAGGCGACTTGATGGGAATCATGGATCGGATGCGGGAGGCGGGACCTGTCGACGACACCTTCCTGTACAGCTCGTATGCCCAGGACAAGCAGTCGGCTTTCGGACATGAAGTCCTCGATGCCATGGGTTTCGATTGGAACCGTGGCGTCTGTGGTATTTCGACACATCCGTATACGATCAGCCTGGGCGCCGACGATATACGGATCACCACCCGCTTTACCGAGCCTAGTGTGATCAGCCCGTTGTTCTCGTCTATCCACGAGGGCGGCCACGCGTTGTATGAGATGGGGGCCTCCAACGAGGTCACCCGTGGCACCTGCTTGGCCAACGGGGCTTCGCTGGCGTTCCACGAAAGCCAAAGCCGGCTCTGGGAGAATATGATTGGAAGAAGCAGGGCCTTCTGGGTCCGATTCTTCCCCCGCTTGAATGAACTGTTTCCCATCCAATTGGAATATGTGGATGTCGACAAATTTCTTGCCGCAGTGAATGTGGTCAAACCGTCCGAAATCCGGGTGGATGCGGATGAGGTGACCTATGGGTTGCATATCATCCTCCGGTTCGAATTGGAACGCGAGCTGCTTTCGGGCAACCTCCCGGTTTCCGATTTGCCTGGAGCGTGGAACGACGGAATGGAGAAGTTGCTGGGCGTTCGCCCCAAAAGCGATCGGGTGGGAGTGTTGCAGGATGTGCACTGGTCCATGGGGGAACTCGGCTATTTCCCGACCTATGCGTTGGGAAACCTCTACGGTGCCCAGATACTGCATACCATGAATCGCGAGATCGATGTCGATGCTGTTGTGGCAACGGGGGACTTCTCGCCTGTCAGGATGTGGCTGGACCAGCATATCCTGCGCCATGGGTCGTTGTACAAGCCGAAGGACCTCTTGCGTAAAGTCACAGGAGAACCGTTGGATGCCAAATATTTCCGCGAATATCTTTCAAATAAATATCTAGGGAGCCTATAACATGAATTTACCCAACAAACTGACTGTATCCAGATTGGTAATGGCACCTTTGTTCTTCATCGCCTTCTACTTGCCTGTTTGGTTCGGTACTAAGTTGGACAGTATTTCTGTCGTCCTACTGCTGGTACTGTATGCGCTGACCGAATTGTCCGACCTGTTCGACGGGATCATCGCCCGCAAGCACAATCTTGTCACGGATCTGGGAAAGGTGATGGATCCTTTTGCCGATACCTTCAGTCGGTTGACCTATTTCGTCTGTCTCGCAGGAGTGGGAATTATGCCGATCTGGGCATTTGTCATCATCATGTGGCGCGAGTTCTCGATAGTGTTCCTCCGGATGCTCATGATGGGGAAGGGCAAGGCGGTCGCCGCAAACATCTGGGGAAAGTCCAAGGCAGTGCTGTACGCGGTGTCCGGCTTGGCGGGAATTGTGTATGTCGCCTTCGAGCGAATGGGTGAAAACCATGACTGGATGCTGTGGGCGGACCCGATTGTCCTTGTGGTCTTCGCGTTGGCAGCATTGGCTTCGTTGGCTTCTTTTTTGACGTATGTATCGGCTATTGTAAGAGATGGGTCGTTGTCCCACCTGAGCCGGTAAGCACGTCTTCTGGGAATATGCAACATTTTTATCAATTTTTTTGCAAACCCCCTAGACCATGTTGGATAAAACGGGTAGTATCCACCTCGTTGCTCAGGCAAACACCTACTTGATGTGAAAGCTTCTGGAAGGGATCGGCCGGGAAGCGGATGAAAATCGAAAATAGTGGAAATTCAGTATTGACACTATGATTTGAAATCTGCTATAACAGTCGAGCGCTCCAAGAGAACGTTCTTGGGAAGCGAGCCTGATTGAATAGATTTTTGACAGAGATATGAGAGAAGAGAAGGAAGGATATGAGCTATGACGATTGCCTGAAAAGGTCGTTGGTCAAAGCTCGAACAACGAAAGTTGTTCAGGAAGTGTAAGGGCTTCCAAGTCAATTCACGAACGAAAGTGAAAGCTAACGTTTGAGGTTGCAGCTGGAGAGCGGCAACCGCGAGATGACAGGGGAAGACTTGAAGT
>PGXW01000041.1 GCA_002839355.1 Spirochaetae bacterium HGW-Spirochaetae-2 | reverse complement strand
CCCTATGGAACATATACTTAAAAAGTGTGGCTCCAAAGACTTCGACGACTCTGAGAATAAACAACTACGGTTCATGGAGTTATAACCGGACAGTAGTGATATCCAAAAGTTGTATTTTATACTTAAATCAAGAATCAAAGTCATTATTCGTTCGATTAAAAACCGCCAGTCTATTTACCAATAGTGTATTTCTACAATCTTTGGGTTTCGTAAATAAATTAACACCAGAGTCTTTGAAAAATTCTTGCCTAGAATTGAAAATCGATTTTAAGAATAAGTTATCTCTTAACTCCTTCAACACCTTTTTACGAAACCAAATGTCAGTAATACCTAGCCCCATATATCGAGAAAAATATAAATACCAAGTCAATTCAAAAACAGATTGCTTCTCATTGGCTTGAATGATTTCAAGTTGAATAAATTCCTTGGTGTATGTCTTTAAGTCTAATTCAGAGTTGTTTGATTTATAGATTAACTCAATGATGGCAAGAACATGACACAGTACTTTTTCCGATTCTCTTTTTGCAAGTATAAGCAAGCTATATGTCTTATAAATTTCTTTTTCTTTCTGCACCTTGTTATCAGAAAATGTCAGCTTCAAGATGAAATCTTTTGTGTACAGTTCACTAAGAAATTTTTCAATCAGGCTTGTTCCAGGAAATTCTTTATGGATGTCCAAGACCTTTAATAGTGAATACTCAAATTCTTGAAAAGTGATTTTTCGCAGCTTTTTCAGAGAATTCGGGAAGTACGCTCTATTATGTTGCCTATAAAGGCCATTGGGTAGATTCAATATTTTTGTTTTATTTTCATTGATTAGTAAATTATAGCAATTAAGCTCATCTGCAAGAACCTGCAAGATTTCTTTTGCATCATCTTCTGAGTGACATAGAACTCGATAATCATCCTTAAATCTTGTTGCTATGAAATCTTTCCCCTTGAGATTTCTTGATACATTTAAATCAACACGCCCTAAGATAATTTCAGCAATTAAATCACTCACAACAGGACCGACGGGTACCCCATTTGTTCTTCCATAGTTGGCATATTGGATCAGTCTGTCAATCTTATTCCCTATTAACGTACATTTATCTTTATCCTTAAAAGAGTCTTCCACACCATGTAAAGCCCATGGTATGCTATGCGTATAAACTGAGTTGTAAAAATTTGTAATGTCTGTACGGACAATATGTTTGTATTTATGTGCTTCGATAACCAGATCTTTCTCTGCCATTGTGATCCATTCATATATCATCCTACCTGACCTGAGAGGGCTCAACTGAGTTTCTTTGTTGTAATCTACGGGAATCGGAAAGCTATATGAGAATATTTTTAGATCCTTATGGAATAGATGGTCGATAACACTAGTCCATTCAGATAGGAGAGAATTGACAATGTCATGGTAATTGCATGGATGTTGAATCCCAAAGGTTCTATAGGTCAGTAATGACTTGGGGTATTCGATTTTTACTAATTTTTGTCTTTTCAACTTATACAAATCTAAATACAAGTTATTATTAAATTTAAAATTGGAGACACGAAAAGAAGGGGGTAAGACATACGGTTCTGGATAGTAGCCTTCACACAATAACCACTTCGCAATTTTATCCTTGCTGATGAGTCGTATTAGACGCTCAGTATTTCTAAAATGTTTTTCTATCTGATTCTTTGTTTCTATTTTCATACACATAGTATTGGATCCGATTCATTCCATTCCCGAGCAGTAGGAAATTCTCAGTCACCTTAACACCTCCATTTCATAATCAGAAAATTCATTATTAGTCAGTGGTTCATTGAAGTCCTTCGCCTTTCTGGCTTTGTCATCCTTCAGCACTTGCAAGGCTTGAAATTGGATTTCATCATATTTGGGGATAGCCATCTCCGGTCTCCTTAGTTATCAACAGCATTCGTTACCCCAATAACCTTAAACCATATGAATCTTTACGCTGATAAAAATCTTTTGCAATTTTTTGACGTACCTTTCTAAAGCTTATAAGCCGTATCGCTCAAAATTTTAGTTTACACCATAGCTATCCTGTTAAGTATCCCTAAATTATTGAAGAACACTCTGGCTTGGGATTTCTCGTTTTATATTGCCCGAACTGCATATCTTCGTCTGTACCCAGGAGCTTTTCTAATCCAATACTCTACGAGATAGTTACCCCTTTTTTCCATTTCCTTCTGAATACTATCACTCCATCGGCTTCACTTTTTCTTCGATGAAGTTAATTTCTTTCTCGTCGAGACCATATTTTGCATACAGCTGACGATCAATTTCGGGAATTGCCTTTGTCCAGTCAATGTCGCTTTGTGGGGAAAAGTCTTGTATGGGCACTTTCGACCAAGTTGCACGTGGATTATGTTGTGTAATTTTTAATATTCCTAACATAGTACGAGCAAATTTTGATTTTACATATTTTAAACAATTTTGTGCTTCAATCTTGCTCTCAAAAGCTCCGATCGAAATAAATGTCTGCGTAAATCCCACAAGGGGTTCCCCCACAAGGGGGGTGCTAAGAATTTCACCGATTGCACCAGTTCCATTTGACTTTGGTACAAAGACCCTATAAGTATTAAAGTCCTGTGGTTTATTTATGTAGTCTTTGTTTATCCAGCGATAGACTCGTTCATTTTGATAACGGCCTAATATCTGAACATATTCTTTACCATCGCCAGGCTTGTCAGAGAAGAAAAGGATATTATCTAAAGTCGTTAATGCTGAAGTTACAACTGTATTTGGATGGCTTTTTGACAACATCTTCCTCACATTCGGATTCTCTTTATGCATATTTGGAGTGAATTGATAAATATCCGTACCGGAGGTAATCGAATCTAATGTTGTGATCGTTTTTTGAGATACTTTATGTAAAATAGAATTCAATTCTTCGAAGCTAGTGAAAACTCCAATCTCTCGAAAATTCTTTTCTGAATCTCTATAAATTATTACAACGCCACCCTTGATATCATTATCAGGAAATACTTTTGATGACTTTTGTTCATAAAAAACTATTTTTAAATGCTTATCAGACAACATCTTTTTATTCCAGTTTTTATCTGTACTCCCAGCATTGAATAAAAATCTTGCTGGGGAAATCAAACAATATTTCGTTGAGAGTTGCTCTGCTAGGTTGTAAAAATAATTATAAATAGCATCATCACGGGTATCTTCGCGGCTTTCCTGATAAGGCGGATTCCCTACAACAACATCAAATTTCATATTTAAACTTCCTCCACTCTTTGCCATCTCAGTCAAATCAAGACACTCTAAGTTCGAATCGTTTATGTCTGTAAAGCTTCCAAAAATAAAGTTCTTAGCGATATTGTAGATTATCTCGCTTGGTGCAAAACCGTAAACTTGATGCATGAGAATATGCTTCAACCGCTCGGATTCCTCAGGGATGACGTCCTCGAGTCCTGTATACAGGCGCTTTACGATCTCGGTCAAATACAGGCCGGATTTCACATACAGATCCACAAAGGTCTTGTCTTTATCTGTGAACAGGCGAGGGTTCTCCTCCTCCAGACTGTCAACCATCAGCTTTACTACCCATTTGGGTGTATATATTTGATGGGTATTCTGAGGGGGGATGTAGTCGAAGATATCCTCAGTCTGGCCCTCGTCGAAGTAGTTAGCAAGTTCAGCTTTCTTACGCAGGAACTCTTGTACGGATTCATCAAAAACGACAGCATCAAAGAAATTGTATGTGTCGCGTAATGCCCTGAATTGGTCAAGGGTGATACCCGTGACCTCTTTGAAGACTGCATCCTTAATATTCTTGTCAAAATTGGAGAGAGTCGTTGACGATTCGCCGTATGCCATCAAGAACGAGGGAATAGTACGGGCGAAACCTCGAAGACGGGAACGGATATCATCCTCGATCGAGTATCTCTTTTTCTCTTCCGCTTTTTTAAGAATCTCCCCTGTAGATTTCTGCGTCAGTTCTTTTGTCTTTTCTTCGATCGTGCTGGCTATTTCATGTTGTAGGGACTCGTGTATTTCCTGCTCTGTGGCTTCGAACCTTGCCTTCGCCTCTGCTACAGCATGTAAATCATTATGGGCAACTGCAACTTCTCTATTGTATTCAACTTCTGCTTCGACTTGCCGTATATCTGCTTGCTTTTGGATGATTTCAATTTCCCGAGCTATCACATTAGCGTTTAAATTAACAACCAGTTCAGCCTGCGCAACAGTAACTTTGTTGTCTTTAGCCAACTGCCTTATCGGCTCCAAAACATTGTGTTTGAAAGCTGACGCAACTGCGTCTGGCAAACTTGCTGGAGAACCATCAAGCGCTTCCTCGGCTTTTTCTGCAATGTTTGCATACACTTTTTCTCCAAATCGCGCTTCGGTTTCGGCTATGACAATCGAATGATCAACACTTGCATTTCCGTCTGGATCCACTTGAACACCTTTTGTATCAATCGCTTCTTCCTTCTTTCGCGGAACAACTTTGCCTGGATCGACAGGGTTTAATTTTTCCAATATCTCCCGGGCTCCTGGTGAACTAAAAATCCCTGAAATGTTCTGGAAGAGGAAATTGGACATGAATCCACGTTTTACCACTTCCTGAGCCTTGATGGTTTTCGGTATGGTCAAAACCTGCCTTACGTCCAGTTCGACCATTTTACCATCACTATCCTCAGCAATGACAGGGAAAAAGTTCAACAGTTTCCTGATATTTCCTTCACGATCATCTGTAGTACCACCGCCGCTCACCGTCCTGCTACTCAGGTTGTTCGCGAATTCATCATAAATGATGAGTGTTCGTTCTGGAGCAAAATCAAATATAAAGGCGTTTTGCTTGCATTGTTTCTTCCCATCAATATCAAAGCTCCACTGATTTTGTGACCGAAATGCCGCTTGCATATATAAGCTTGGAGATTTGACATTGGAAAGCATCAGGACAGCAGTCCATTGTGGTACGGTCACACCGGTGGTCAACTGTCCGACCGATAAGGTTATTGTTTTTTCGTGATCATCAATAGCTTTTTTCACTCTGTCAAACGAATTTTGATCGATAACATCATCTTCTTCTGCTCTACCATCACCCGCAGCTATCACAATCTCATAATTTTCAAATACCGGGTGTTCTCTCAATAGTTTTTCCATCGCCTTGGCACTTGCTACTCGGTTCAGCAACCAGAAAGTGTGTTTCAATTCAGCGCGGAGTTCCGGTGTGGAGAATGGGTACTTCTTATTGTGAGTCAGTGTATCCAGCCATTTTTTTACTTCGGTTTCATGGGTGAATTTGCCGTTTTCACCCGTTGCAAAGAATTCATTCAGGTCGAAAGCAAAATCTAAGTCCTTACCATCGATCTGAGCGCCTTTGTTCACTTCGTCGGTAATCATCTGGCTCATTTGATAAGAGAAGAGGTTCAAGCGGGGGAGAGCTTCATATGGGTTATTCTCTTCACTATCTAACGGCCATTGGGATTTAGCTTCTTGTTCATCAGCGTACGTCCAATTGAAAATTTGGTCCTCAGAGAATCGTCCGCTTGCTACCGCCTTGAACGGTGTACCCGATAGATGCAACGTGAAATTGCGAGTAATGTTCGTGAAGGCCACGTCGGTCTTGAAAGTATCGACACCCTCATGGGCCTCATCAATAACCAGCAAATCCCACTTCAAGTCTTTCACCCATTTAAGCTTGTTATAAGGGCCACCGAAATGTATCGATCCTTTCAAATCTTGTAACGAAATGAAGGCAATAAGACGAGGATTCTCACCGGTAGGAGTCCTAGGAATCTCAAGAAATTGTTCACGTGTAAGAACAGGACGTTCTTTCAAGGAATCAGTTGTCGATACGAAGTGGTAATTCGTCTGCCAAGCGATAAAAGTTTCAAAATCATCGTACCAGGAATTGGCGATAGCAGGACGGTTTGTAACAATCAAAACCCGTTGGGTATCCAATCTACAGGCAAAATCGTAGGCTGTTAGGGTCTTGCCGAAACGTGGCTTTGCATTCCAAAGAAACTCACCTCCTCGATGTGTTTCAACATAGTTCAACGTCATTTCAACAGCAGCTTCTTGCTCGTCACGCAGTCTATATTCGAGTTCTGCACCGACTTGGCTTAATCGTTTGTGTCGGAACTCATCAAAGTCCTTGTGCGATTGTTCAGGTGTTCCATCGTAGTAAAACCACTCGGTATTAGGACGTTGCTCGATTTCCTTGAATTTACGCAGATACGCGTGAAGATGCTTATCAATAAACCACTCATCTGAATCATGGAATTTAGCAGGCTCAGACCAAAGCTTCTCATAAGCGATTCCAGCTGTATGGGTTTGTTGGCGGATACGCGCATCGACGCTTTTAAGCTCTGTATAACCGATTTTTATCCAACCCTCGTTATGTTCATACTCGGGGATAACATACGCATAGATCTGAGGATATACTGTTTTCGTGGTCCTGATAATCGTATTGTCGCTCATGTTCTTTTTACCCCTTTGTCAAAAAATTCCATTTTATTGGTATCCCAATTCATAATTCGGACACGCTTACCCTGAACAATTCGCCATTCGAGTTGTTTGGGGCCATCATGATCAAACAGCGTCAGTTGATCTGGTTGGACTTGCTCTTTTTTCTCAGATAACGGAATAGTGTAGGTCAATCCATCCATCTGAAACACATTGTAGCTGATGATAATGGCAATGTTTTCGAACAGGCCGTATATCGGAGCTTCCCCCCATTTGGCAAGATAGTAATCCCGATAGGTGTAGAGAAGATTCTCGCGAGCGATGAGGAGCGAATCCCCATTCCATTCGAAGCCATAACTGGATTTATAGGCAAGTTCAACCAATCGCTGCCATTCGGCTTTGTCCGCAATCTCCGTATTAATTCTGGCAAGCTTTCGGTCAACAAATCCTACTCGCTCGAAGAGCGGTACAAGGTTTCCTGTTTCCATCTCGTAGCGTGTAGCCATATATGGACCTTCGCCACAAGTTATTTCCAGCCATTTTCGACGAGTGTATGTTTCCAAGTCATCATCTCGGTACCCACTATCCACCGCATCGTTTTGCTTTTTCGCTATCCAAGTCGGGGTAAAGACCTCAGCTTTTGATTTCGTACGCTTCTTTTGTATAGCAATCGTCTTTAAGGCTCGCGGCATGATTAGAGAACCTCTTGAACCGGTGATAAGTTCAGGCCTAATTTGAGCGGACGCAGAATAGGCGTCTGCATCGAGCCCTTTATAATTGTCATTCGCCCAGATGATATTCTGCGGCTTGTCAGGTGATGAGGTCGTTCTATCAAGCAGCAAGATGTCAAGAATGTGCGGCATCTGCGTTCGGATAGAATCCTCTTTGACATCCGAAGACTGTACATTGTCGTTATTAGATGTCACTTGCATCTTGTCGCACCTTTCTAAATTCATTGCAGGACATTGAGGGATTACATAATTGCTCAAAACTTCTTTTCAAGATAAATAAGTACCTTTTAATATTCATATGGGATTGTCATCTACTTTTTTGATAAGCTTTTGAAAGTATACCATATAATCCAGCATTTTTTAAAATCTAAATTTGGGAGAAGAAATTGCAATCGTACGTCTTTATATATCAACTCTGAAGAGTTAAGAAAAAATATTAAGCAATATAGGCTCCCTCTATGCATTATTGATTCACGAATTGTTCCATATAGAAGCTGTCCTCTGAAAATTGAGATGATCACAGATTAATCCCGGTACCAGGAAGGAAATCCTCGTTCAATCCGAAAAACGGGCTTCTAGGCTATTTCTGATGGGTTATGTGGAAGCGTGGTGCCAGGAAGGATTTCCGCACTCTCTAGTTTTAATCATTCACCCCAATCGAAGTAGAGTCAAAACCAGACAATTTACAGGGTCGCATTACGCTTAAATATATCATTACTTGGTAGTCTACACAAAGATAATAAAGATTATCCCATTTTAAAGAGAAATCGTCCTCTTAGGAGCAATTCATATTCTCCCAAAATATTAGGATTGTAATCCATAATTAGTGCTTCTCGACCATTCACATATCCACTCACCTGAAGTTAATAGGTTACTTGTTTTTTTTAAATGTTTGATTAACCTGCAAAATGTGAATCGATAGATTCTTGGGCATTTGCAATATCTCCACTTTGTTTGCTCTTGCAACCTAGAGAATCAATACAAACCGTTTCATTATGAATGCAGAAGTAGACTCTTATTGCTGTTGGACTAAACACTTTCAATTCATAGATTCTTACACGCCCCGATGCTGTAGTTACATCTCGCATATATCCACCTTTTGTCTGTGCTCTAAATCCATTGCATTTTGCTTTTAAAAATCGAAGATTGATGGCTTTTTGATGCACTTCTGGCAGAGCTTTAAATTGAGAAATGAATTTTTCCGTAAATTGAGCAGGTAATACTTTTTGGAGGTATTCCAGGGGTGGAAGATGAATCAACCGGCGGGATTCTATAAGACCCTTGATATGGCTACTGTTTTCACCATAAAAATTGTCTATTGTGCCATAAAGAGTATTAGAATCTAGAAGGGTGAGCTCATTCTTCCTGAGATCCTCGACCATAGGAATAGTAAAGAGAATCCCATCGCATAGGAACGCCCCAATATAACCATACGGATTATTATGAGTTTCCCCATCGATTATAGTATAAAGTGAATCATGAAGAAGAAGTTCTTCATCTTCAACTGGAAAATTATTCCCAGTGGTAAATAGCCGATACGTTAAATTTTTAAGGTAATTATCCGTGAATGAGTTCAACACCTCGGTCCAATCATACGAAACTCCACGAGTATGAAATATCGCCTCAGAACCGAAATTTCGTATATACTCCCTGACTATTTCCTGTAGTAGTTCAGAATACAAAGCGGGCTCTTTTATGGGAATACTCTCATTAAAGAAAAATTTTACACCCTTTCTCATCTCAACAACTCGCTACCGTTGACCATAAATTGATCAAAGAAGCCCTGGGGCCAATGATCGATATTTCCCTTTTCATTTAGTTTCGGATTTACAATCTTCGTTGCACCTTGTTCCTTCTCAAAGAAAAGTAATTCTACAGAGGAATGAGATAAAAGCCCTCGTTTCACCGCAATTCGGATGCCATCAAGAAGATGATCACTGTGGGTCTCTATTATCACCTGTACACCTGATGCAGCTGCACGTGCGATTAATTCTCCCATCTTTGTCTGGGCTCTGGGATGCAGGTGAGCCTCTGGATTCTCAATGCATATCAGATTCTTTTTATTGTCACTTTTTGAAGGATTGGAATATATCAACAACGCTGTAACAATTGGAAGGGAATAGCTCATTCCAAATCCAATATTTGTAGGTCGATATCCATTAATTTCTATTGAAGATATATCCAGATTATCATGAGAAATGGCAGCTAGCTCACTACCTGGCGATATTTCTGACATCCAATAATTTATTGCGAATCTTAATGATTGCTTTTCAGTTTTTACCACCATTGGTGAAAAAATTGTTTCAGTCTGGTGTGATGCAATAAACCGATAGGTATGCTCTCCTCTTACCCCTATTGGATTCTCAAATTCCATTTCATTTGAATGAAAAACCTGAGGTCCAAGTCGATCAGCCCCAATGTAGATAATATTGTTGAAGTACCTCAACGGGAATCCATGTTCAATACATACACATTTCCCATCTTTTATGCAAATTTCTATCTTGCCATTCTCGGAATCATATATCTTGAACTGGATTGAAGCTACTTCACCAGAGCTCCCTTCTTTGCTCTGTAAATCAGAATAGCTCCCATGCCCGCATAATTCAGTAATAGCTCCTTCATATTGATTGATATGTTCATTAAAATGTAAGTGCGAATGACTAGCGTTATTCAGTATTCTCAATGCTTGGATAACAGAACTTTTCCCAGAACTATTCACTCCAGTTAATAGTGTCAGTTGAGATAGTGGAATATCATTATCCACAAGAGACTTGAAATTCTTCACATGCAAATGATTTAACACTCAATCCTCCAATAGATTATTTATTACTGTTGTAATCTTCTCATATCGGTCCCGAACACTCTTTGCTTTATTGCTACCCCTTGAAATCAGACGGTCAAATGAGGGGTCTTGATATAATTCTATTAATTTTTCTTTTAGCTTTCCTCTTCTTGAATATAAGGACTCAAAAGTTTCCTCTTCCAAGAATGAAAGGGTAACACTCCATACTTCAAAAAGACCTTTATTGACGGGAGTTCTTGGAGCTACAACACTCTTGCGGAAAGCATAAGGGCCGAACAGTTTGCGAGCTCTAATCATCGATAATCTGAAATAATCGCGAATATCTTCTACCGTATCAACTCTCAGTTTAGGAAGCTTATTATAATCAGAGAGATTATCTGAAACAATTTTCAATAATTTCTCGTTAGGATATTCGGTTTCAAATATATTTAGTATCTCCATGGTATGGCTGAGCCAATCATCCATTGTATATCCTATGTACTGTTTGGGGTCACGTATCAGAAAAGAAATGTACCTTAAAATTAGTTCCCTCCCGGCCATCCTCTGATCTTTAATACTATAATCTGTTGCATGTAAAAACTCTTTCGTCTGTACAAGAGATCCTAGAAGTTCAGTTGAAACACCGGAATATAGTGCGTGACGTATTTCCTGATCAGTCAAACTCAATCCACCAGTATTAATTCTTTTGAAAACATCTCGTTTCATTCGTTCAGGCGTCCCAGGGTTGATAATTGTGAATGTAAACGATGCTTCTGTAATTCTATTTTGAAGATGTACAGGAAGATCACTAAATGTCGCTCCATTGTAGTTCTTCCAAAACTCAAGCCCTTCCAGCTTAAACTTTTTCCCGTTATTAAGAACAAAATCTCTTAGTGTTGAAAGTCTCTGAAGACCATCAACTACCTGATAATTTTCTATTTCGTCTGAGGACACATAAAACATCGGAAGTGGAATCTTCAGCATCAATGATTCAATCAACCGGCTCCGTCTCACATGGTCCCAGACTTCATTTCTTTGAAAATCAGGAGATAAATTTAGTGTACCCTGTTCTATTCGTTTCAAACAATCAGAGGCTGTCATAGGTTTTGTAATAAGTGATAATTTGAGTGGATCGAAGGGAGTATTTTCCAAGTCTTCAGCTTCAGGAAGTTCCTGTTCCACCCCGCTTCCTTCACCTGAATATCCAACTATCTCTTCATTAAAGTTTATTTTTCCCCTCTTGGGTTTATTTGTCATTTACCAACCTCTCGTTCTCACAAAAATATTTTCATTTTACTGGAATCTACATTCTCACCTTCCTTGGACCAGATCAATGTTCACGATGAGAGTATTTACGATTTATACATTTTCACTATATCATAAAAAAGAGATTATCTCATGCTGAAATGAAAGGGCAAACCGATAAGCCGATATTGTGGAGAATCTGGAGCAAAATGAGCCACGGTTCCGGTAAAGTTGAGCTAGGAATCCCGGTACCAGGAAGGAAATCCTCGTTCAGCCCGAAAACCAGCCCTCTAGGCTATTTTCTGATGGGTTACGTGGAAACGTGGTGCCAGGAAGAATTCCCGCATAATCCTCATTGAGGAAGAATGTGAAGTGGACGGCCAGCTTCCCAATATCCCAGGCACCTCCTAAATAAAGGTCACAGCCTCTTCGATTTTCCCAAATCGAATGAATTCCTGTTCAAGGCGTAGGTTTCTTCTGATTCTGTTGAAGCGAAGGTCATCGTACAGAACGGCTTCATCAGGCGTGAGGTGGACCAATTCTGCGGTTGTTGGTTTAGGCTCGTCTCCCCAGGAGATTTCATGTTGCATAAGTGTATTTCGGTCCATGAGGAACGAAGTGGTATGGGGAAAGATCATACGAAACTGATCCAAGATACGAAACCCATGGGTATCCAAGTCACCCCAGTAGCGCAAATCAACCTGCTGGAGCCATATACAGTTCTTCCAATGCTCGAAATGATATCCTCTTCCAAAAATTACCATGGCACCTTCCACTGGAGGGAAACTGAGGGCGCATATATCATTCTCAACCACAAACACCCGTCTGACAGGGATACTCTCCCAATCAGAATACAGGCCGCAGAACTGGACGGATGGCACGGCAATGTCGCTGCACCCCTGCCAATAAAGTGAAGGGTCGAGGAAACGAAATCGGATCAGTTCAGGCTTGCTTTGAAATCCATAGCGCGATTCAAAACGAACCACCCCTTGATAACATCGGTCGATCATCTCTTCTGGAATCGTAGCGTCCAACCATTCCGCAAGGATCTTCTTGTAGGTTTCTGTAAACTTCGTATCGATTCCAGGAAGGTCTATCTGCCGCAAATAGATATTCGGCCTTGGGTTCGTTTTCATCCATGTCCACAAATTCACCAACCGGTCGAGATCTTTGCCAATGCTAAGAATATCCAGTAAAAACGATGCCTGGCACTTGGGTTCAAGGATGCGGATGCTCAAGTGGATGTGGTCTCTGTTAATCAAAGCAGTGGACTAATCATCCGATTTATGTAGGTAATCTCAAAGGTATTGCCATCTGGATCCTGGAAGGCGCTTTCGTAGAATCCGCCGTCATAGTGAACCTTTTCCACACTTAAAGGAATTCCGCGCTCCCTGCAATAAGCAGTCAATTCGTCAACCCGTTGTTCGCTTTCCACTTCAATCGCAAGGTGAGTGTAACCGACAGTATCCGCGTCTCGGGACTCCTGCAGTCCTTTCTTTTGCATTAGCTCGAACCTTATTGATGAAAATACCTCAAGAAAAGCTGACCGCTTCTGAGAATTATCATGCTTCCTCAGGATTTTTCCGTTCCAATGGCTCACATAAAACTCAATGAGACGATCTAAATCTCTGGTCCAAAATGCGATGTGGTGTATCATCAAACTACCTTTAAACAAGAAGCATAAGTAATCTTTTAACTATCTCTTATGCTTCTCAATCATGTTACCGTGGTTAATTATCCAAATTTTCTGCTTCGACGATCATCTCAACTTCAACAGGGATATTACCTGGTAAATTGCTGGTGCCGAGTGCGCACCTCACATGCTTACCATTTTCACCAAATATGTCAAGGAACAGGCTTGACAGAGCATCAATCACTTTTGGATGATCATGAAAATTATTGGTACAGTTGACAAACCCCCTGATTTGTACAATCCGTTTGATATTGTCAATATTTCCAGTGATGCTGCAGATTTCCGCAAGACAGTTCAACCCCGCAATACATGCAGCTTCCTGTGCTTGTTCTAGAGATACTTCATTGCCTACTCTACCAAGGTAAGCTTGTTTACCATCCCGATAAGCACCCTGCCCTGAGCAAAATACAAGATTCCCAACTTGAATGGCGGGTACGTATGCGCCACCCTTCGGGGGAATCGGAGGTATTTTCAATCCTAGTTTTCGTAAGTTCTCCTGATGTTGTTTCATTAAATCACTCCTTCAAAATTGGCAAATTTTTAGTAATATTTTCAACGAATGTTTTCCCAAGATGAATAATTAACAGCTTCTTTGCCCTCATGTAATCGTTTCCCATCATTGCATCTAGCAATTCTTGATGGTCTTTAGTAGATATATATGCAGCCTCTCTGAAATCCTCAGGTTTCTTACCCATGGATACATTCCTGAGTAAATTTGTCATAATTCTAAAGTTGCCAATAATTTTCCCAATCAGAGGATTTTCAGAAGCCTCGTACAACAGTTCATGGAAATGAAAGTCAACCTCCAAATATGAAACATGGTCATCATTATTAATATACAGTTCCTGCTTCTTGATGGTCTCCTGCATCTTGGAAAAATACTGCAGTTTATGTTCTTCAGGTTTTTGTAACAATTGCCTCATTGCCAAGGATTCAAGTGAGATTCGTATATCGACAATATGCATCACATCCTTTTGAGTAATGGAGCGGACATGATATCCTTTCCAATGCAACTGCTCCACCACATCATTTTCAATCAAACGAGATAAGGCTTCACGAACAGCAAGCCGATTAATGCCAAGCATTTCCGCAACTTTCTTATCGTTGATTCTCTCCCCAAGGTCCCAAACTCCTGACATAATCCCATCAAGTAGGTAATTATATACCAACTCCGACTTACTTTGTTTCTTCCCTAACTGATAATTCTGTGTAGCATTTTCTTCCATACCTGGACACCTTTTTGGTTCATCATGAAAACATCGAATAATCAAACATTAAAGCAATTCCTCGACGTATTCCCGAATTCGATTTAATCCTTCCTGCAACTTAGTAATCGGTAATGTATAAGCTATTCTAACATACCCCTCACCACATACCCCAAACGCAGACCCCGGAATCACTACAGTATGTTTTTTATTCAACAAATTGTAGGCAAATTCGGAAGAGGTCAAGCCAGTCCTCTTTATATTCAAGAAGATATAGAAACTGCCCGAAGGATTGAAAAAACTAAGCTTTGGAATAGTTGATAATTCACTTTTCATGAACTCAAGCCTCTTTGCATATTCTTCAAGCATAGGTCGTTGAAGAAAAGGATGCTGGAGCGCATATAGAGCGGCATACTGTGCCGACGCATTTACGCACGAGAACATGTTTTCTTGCAAGACTGTCATCTTGGCAATGATTGCTTCAGGAGCAATAGCATAACCTACCCTCCATCCAGTCATGGCAAAGGATTTGGAAAAGCTATTCACAATAATTGTCCGCTCAGCCATCCCGTCAATCGTTGCGATGGACTCGTGTTTTCCCCGGTGCAAGAAGGAATCATACACCTCATCAAAAATAACTAGTAGATCATGCCTCTTCACAAAGTTTGCTATCTCCATCAAATCTTTATATTCAAGGACAGAACCTGTCGGATTGTTCGGGGTGTTTAAAATCAGAAGCCGGGTCTTCGGGGTCACATACGTTTCAAGTTGCTCAACTGTAAGTTTAAAACCATCGTCCTCATAAGTCGGCACGAAGACAGGTTTTCCACCCACAAGCTTGATCTGACCAAGATAGTTCAACCAAGTTGGATCTTGAACCATCACATCATCTCCTTCATTAACGGTACAAAGGATACTTAATGCCAACGCACCCATTCCTCCAGGAGTAACAATGCAATTCTTGGCATCGACAGGAATCCTCGATTGCCTTGCTTTCGCTGCGATCGCTTCTCTCAATTCCATAATACCGGCATTCGCCGTATAGTGTGTCATACCCTGGGCAAGCGCTTGTGATCCTGCTTCGACGATTTCTGCAGGAGAGTCCATATCGGGCTCACCGATCCCAAAACTAATAACATTCGATAAACCTTGAGCCTTGTCGAACAAAGCCCTGATTTCGCCTTGATGAATCCCAGCAACTCGACTGCTGATATAATCCATAAATTTAAACCTCCTCTTGACCAATTACATGGAATCGCAAACATACGTATCGATGTATGCTGCGATTTCGTCAGTCACCGTATCCAGAATCAGCTTTCCTTCCTCAGCAGAGGAGGCATCAGGAATACCGACATTTCCATATGGCGAAATGCTTGAGAAATCACGGTACATATAGACCTTGTTCCCTGCAAACATATCTGGATTGGTGCCTTTATAGTCCTTGGCGAGAGAATATGGTTTCCCTGAAGGTATCTGCACTAGTTCAGGATGAAGATGCATCATGAGAGATGTCTCCATCTCCCCGGCATGCCCGATACCGCCTAATGTAGTCTTACGGATTTCACCAATATAAGGTCTGAGGAAATCCCAATACTCAATTAAAATTAGGTTACCACTAAATCTTCTCCCCATTTCATTCACTGCAACTTTTATCGAAGAAGTATTTCCACCGTGGGAATTAAACAGAATGACATTCTTGCAACCATTGATTTCAAGGGAATTGATGACATCGGTGATTACTCGAATTAAAGTTCCTTGTTCCAAGGTAATGGAACCACTGAATTTCATGTGATGATAAGAAAAACCGATGGAGACCGCTGGTAAGGAGACAATGGTTTGGCTTGTTTTATAAGCAACTTCTCGCACTATAGCCTCCCCAATAAACCGGTCAGTCCCAGTAGGAAGGTGCAATGCATGTTGCTCCAGGGATGAGACTACCATGACAAATATTCCTGTTTCCAAAGTGGCTTTGACTTCGTTTTGATTCAGCTGGTCCCAATATTTCAACATGATGGATTTTCCTCGCTTACAATTTTTTTCCAGAAAAGTACTCAGTCATCGGGATGGGTTTATTATTGTCGATATATGCCGTGCTATCTTTCAACCCGTGTCCTGTAAGGATACAGACGATCAACCCAGAGGCCTCAACCAATGTGTCATTTACCGCTTTCCGATATCCGGCGAAAGCAGCCGCAGAAGCAGGTTCAACAAATAAGCCTTCCAATCTTGCCAACTCCAAACCTGCGTTGATTATTTCAGAATCCGTCACCGTAATTCCAAACCCCTGGGTAGCCCGTATTGATAGAACAGTCAATTCGCCATCCTGTTCATATCCTTCGAGAGGATCACTGATTGCACTTGCTATTGTTGCAGGATGTTTTTCACTACGGACTGATGTACCTAGTTGTAAAGCTGTGGCAATCGGAGCGCAGCCAGCTGCCTGCACGGCAATGATTCTAGGCATCGAGAGATTAGAATGGATTGCACATAGTTCCTTGAATCCTTTGAAAATTCCGTAGGCGATAGGCCCGGCACCGACCGGAATGAAAACTGCTGTTGGGTTGGTACCCAGATCTTCATATATTTCATGAGCTATCGTTTTGTCCCCTTCGATACCATAAGGGTTAAGAAAGGTCGTGGTGACATTCATGACCTGTGGACTTTGGGCCGCCAACTTGGCTAGTTCATAACTCTTGGAGAAATTTCCTCGCACCTTCACGATGTTCCCCCCGTAAGCAAGGGTCTGGGCAACCTTTGCTATCGGTGTGTGTTCAGGCACATAAATGGTATTGTCCATTCCTGCCAAACTGGCATAGCATGCTGCTGCTGCGGCTCCATTTCCAGATGATGCAGTAACTATCTTGGTACAACCAAATTCCTTTGCCATCGAAACACACACCGATGCTGGTCGATCCTTGAACGAACCGGTAGGGTTTTTGCTCTCATCTTTAAAAAAAACAGTATTTGGTGCAACTCTTGAAGGTTTTAATGGCGTCTTACCCTCACCATTCGTCACCACATTTTTCCTTAATAGTGGAGGAAGAAACGATGAAAATTCCCACATCGAGCCAGTGAAAGCAGAGCTCAACAATTCACAAGAAAGCGAATGACCCTCAGGATATTCAACCTGCAGAATGCCTCCGCATGTCGGACAATTCAACAAGTTGGATATTCCATATATCGTACTACAGCGAGTGCAAGTAAGACAAATTTGTCCTGTAGTGAGCTCTGAGCTAGATGACACTATAGAGCTAGACATTCATACCCCTTGCTTCAATTTGGATCTGGTGTTCGATTTTACCATCAATTACAGCGTAGACATGCCAATTCAGGTTAGGAATCACACAAGAGTGATTCGGAATAATCTGCAAAACATCGCCGATTGTGAGGTTAGTTGGACCGGTCGTCCTGACAAACCCGTGTTCTTCGTTCAGTTTGAACAATTGAAAATCCTCATGCCCGACAATGTATCCATAACCTTTAGTGAAAGCGCCGGTATCACTCGTGAGGGTTTTAGAGCCAGCATCTATAATCAATGTGTTGGTATCGGGTTTAGCTACCACTGTCGACCAAACACTCAATGCACAATCCTTAAGTTTGACCAAACCAGGCCACAGAGTTGACGCATCGTTAAATACGTAATTACCTGCTCGAACTTCTGTGACTCCTTCTAAGTACTGTGCGTTTCTCGAAGAGTAGGAGGATCCAGTACTCAACACTTTGATAGAAAAGCCATGGGAACAAAGGAGCTTCTGAGTCATTACCAAGTCATCTCGCTCTTGCCTTGATTTCCGGATGATCTCTTCTTGTGAATTTTCAGCGTAGATGGTTCCGCCGTAGTACATGAGTCCATCAATAGTAAGGTTAGGAAGATCACGTATGCTTTCTGCAAACTCCAACGTCGGGATTCCCGGTAAGACACCTCCCCTGTTCAAACCGCCATCAATCTCAATGTAGACAGAAATAATCTTTCCAATTTCCACGCCTAAATTAGAGAGTCCTTTTGCTCCCTCCAAACTGTTCACGATCGTTTTAATGTCGGCAATCCCGATCAACTTCCCCAATCGCTCAAGCTTCAGACTTCCGATAATGGGGAAAGCGATAAGAATATCAGTGATCCCGTGCTTGGCCATGACTTCTGCTTCTGAGAGCTTCGCACACGTTATTCCGCAGCACCCCGCTTCCAGCTGTTTCTTCGCAATAAAGCTGCTCTTATGTGTTTTGATATGTGGACGATGTCGAATTCCGTATCGCTCGACTGTATCAAGCATCTTATGGATATTACTATCAACGATATCCATATCAATCGTAACATAGGGAGTAGCAATGTCAGTATACATAAAAACCTCCAATTTCAATTCACGCTAAAAATTCCTTGATTACAGCATAATAAAACTCCGCAGCTGCATTCAACTGCGAGATAGTTGTATACTCGTCATCCACATGGGCCTGATTCAAATGACCCGGACCGAAAATCAGAGTATCGATCCCCTGATTCATGAACAACGATTGTTCACAAGTCGCACTGAAATCTCTCAGAACAGCCCCTCTGCCAAATACCATTTCATAAGCCTTCATCGACTTCGAGACAACCAAGGAATCAGGTGAAACTTCTCCAGCCTCTAAATAGATATAAGGAACGATTTCGTACGAAAACTCCTTTACATGTCGCCTTATTGAATCCAATAAAGTCGAAATCTCATCCTGCACACTTTGCTTCGTATCGGAGGGAAGAGTTCTTCTGTCAAATTTGATTTCGCAGTGCCCTGGAATGATATTATCTTTTTCGCCACCTTCAATCATCACAACCGCTATTGTCGGGGAGGGAAGGACAGGATGCGTAATCGTCTTTAATTCCTCGTTATGTCTGTCAATAGCTTGAATTACATGGGACATGATGCTGATGGCATTTAGTCCCAACTCAGGCTTGCTTGAATGACACGGCCGTCCATTAACTCGAATAACAGACCGTGATGTACCCCTATGTCCTATGCAAATATTTAGATCCGTAGGCTCGCCGATGATTGCATAGTCTGCATTCTTCACTTCTGGCAATTCCAGAACGGAATGCGTTCCTTTATTATACAACTCTTCGTCAGCTACAAATGTAAGAATCAATTGTCCTTGTGTATAGTCGAATCTCTCATCGGTTAATTGCTTGACCGCTGCGATCATGGAGGCAATACCCCCTTTCATATCCGCAGTTCCCCTTCCGTATAACCTATCTCCGGCTTGGGTCAGCGTAAACGGATCGCTGGACCAATTATTGCTTGTCGCTACAACATCAAGATGTCCATTGAAAAGAAGCTTGATGCCGTTTGGATTCCCTTTGAACGCTACTATACTACTTCGATAATCACCACACGGTACTATTCGTATCTCAAAACCAAGATTTTCGAGTTCTAATCCGAGATATTTTGCCAACAGATCTTCGTTTCCAGGTTCATTTACGGTATTGAAGGAAATCATGTCACGAAGAATGTCGACGACGTACGCTTCTCTATAATTCATCACTTTCTCCTGCTACAAACCAAAGACCAGACGCGGTAGCCACATAACCAATGGTTCAATATATAAGATCGAAAGCACAATGATCATTCCAGAGATGAAGAATGGCAGAATATCTTTGATGGTATCTTCGATTGAAATTTTCGCCAGGTTGCATGAAATAAATAATGTTGTTCCGACCGGGGGTGTAAATAAACCTAAAGCTAGAGCACAGAGAATAACGATTGCAAAGTGAATCGGGTCCATACCTAGTTCAAGTATGATTGGCATGTAGATGGGAATGAATATAAACAAATTCGGAACATTATCCATGATCATGCCTGCAACAAATAGGATGAAGACCATTAGAAAAAGCAATAAAGGAGTCGGTAAATTCAATCCTAGCAAGCCGTTGGCAATCATCGTAGGAATGTTTTCCCTAATAAGAATCCAAGTAAAAATACTTGCCGAGCACACTACCAACATTACAATCGTTGTACTTTTAGCAGTATCTAAAAGCGCCTGAAAAATCTTTTTCAAATCAAGTGATCGATACACAAACACGCCAACCAACAATGCATAAATAGCTGAAAGTGAAGCTGCTTCGGTGGGAGTAGCAATCCCAAACACAATCGCACCGATGAGAAAGATTGGCAGAATTAGAGCCCATAATGAATCGAACAATGCTATAAAAATCTCTTTGATGGTTGCTCTCTCTTCACGTGGATAATTATTTTTTTTTGAGATCCATATAGTCTGAATCAAGAATACCAATCCAATAATGATTCCCGGAATCGCTCCGGCGAGAAACATCTTGGCGACGGAGAGGTTGGCAATCCAGGCAATCACAATCATCGTGCTGCTCGGTGGTATAATGATTCCGACCACTGAACTGGTAGCGTTGATAGCCGCTGAGAACGAATCTGGATAACCCTTACGTTTCATCTCCGGAATCAAAATACTTCCGACGGAAGCAGCATCAGCCACGGAAGAGCCGGAAACTCCCGCCATGATCATACTGGTTACGACAGACACGCAAGCCAACCCTCCGGGAAGGTGTTTTACTAATACATTGGCGAAGTTGATGATTCGTTTGGCAATTCCCGATTGAACCATGATGTTTCCAGCTAAAATGAAAAAAGGAACAGCAAGAAAGGAAAATGATTGGGTATTGGAAAAAAATCTCTGTGCTGCCACTGAAACGGGTATATTCATTGACAAGATGTACACTACTCCGGAAAGTCCCATGGAGAATGCAATCGGGAGGCCAATGGCAACCAATGTGAAAAATCCGATCATAATTATCCAAATCATTTTTGAACCTCACCATATTGCTTTATTGAAATGAATAGCTTGTACACTAATATCAGTGTCATGACTGAGAAACTAAAAAAGACTGAGGAATATAACACGACCTTACTAAATCCCAGTAATGCCATTCTTTGTGAGCTTAATGTAACATTCAGATCGAAGCTGGATTTCACCATGAACACACAAAATAGAATGGACAACACCCGTAGGAATATCTCCAGAATGAATCGCATACGACCCTTGAACTTTTCCTTCACAAAGAGCAGAGAAATATTCTCATCGTGCATGGTGATTGTAGTGGCGGCAAGTGCAACAATCCAAGGGAAGGTTATACTTGTTAATTCTGTAGTGATGATAATCGGAAACCCGAAAAAATACCTGCTGATTACTTCTGTCCCAACCACAATGGTAAGGAAAGCAACTAATAGCGCACAGATGACATTAACGATCCTCTCAAGGATATTAAAAATTTTAAGCATTTCTACCTCTACTACCTGAAGGATTCAGGATGAATGAAATTCGCAATTCATTGAGTTTCATGTACACAATTCCATCCCCGCTATATACAGGGATGGACTATGTAAAAAATAGTTACTTCAACAGTTCCATAAAATCTGCGGGAACATTCTTTGCGAAATTTTCATAAACAGGAGCAACAGCTTTTCTGAATTCTGATGTATCAGGCTGGGTAATCTCCTTGAAATAAGGTCGCAACATATCAAGGTATTTTGCATCGGCATTGATGTAGTACTGTCGTGATATCTGAATGGCGGAATCTGCAGCTTTCTGCACGATCGTCTTTGCTTCGGCATCCAACTCATTCCATAGTTTTTGACTAGTTATGAAGTTGATGTTATAGCAGAAAATATTCACGATAGCTAGGTAATCCTGCACTTCGTGAAATTTCGTCTGATAGATTGCATCCAACGGATTGAACTGACCATCAGCAACCCCTTGTTGCAAAGCGAGATACAATTCCGTGAAGGGTAATGTTACCACTGAGGCGCCTAGGTTCTGCATACTCCCGATAAGCACAGGCTCGTTAGGACTACGCATTTTCAAGCCCCGCATGTCAGCAACGCTATTGACGGGTTTTTTAGCATTAGTGATTTGAGCAAAACCCAAGTCACCGAACCCAAGAAGTTTATAGCCATGGCTTTCAGCTGTCTTCTTCCAATAATCACCGATGGCTCCATCCATCTTGCTGTGAGCATCATCATATCCAGTTGTCAAGAACGGTAATGAAATTGCTCCGAAGACACGATTGACGTTGGCCATTGCACCGCCACCAGGAAAAGAGAAGTCTTGCGATCCAACAAGAACTCCTTCAATCTGCTCTTGCTCAGAACCAAGAGCTTCAGCGGGAAAAATTTCCACCTTCAACCTGCCGTTGCTCTCGGATTCCAGAATACGCTTGAACTCTTTTGCCATTTCTCCACGTACCGATTCGGCAGTCGTATTGAACCCGAGCTTGAACGTGTAGCTCTTGAGTGTTTCCTGGGTGTCCTTGCTGCCAGCTGCAAAAAGTACTAAAGAAACCATCAATAAGAGAACGAGAGAAATACCGATAGTCTTTCTTACCAACATTTCATTCCTCCTAAGTAAAATTTATTTAAGTATACACTCAATACTTCATACGTCAACTTTAAATTTTAAATTTTAAATTTAGAAATTTATAGACCTTTATTTTTCCACTATACCATTCGTTTCCCAACGAAAATCATACAGGGAGAACTCCATGTGCCACGAAGGCAATCCATATTCGGACTCTCCCGTTGGATGATATTCAGGTATCCCGACACCCAAACTCGAATGGGTAGCGACCCATTGGCCGGCTCTTCGGTGCGGACAGTATGGGAGCGACAATGGAAGAGCCGAGCAGCCAATAGGAGCGTAGGGATGGGAGACGAGCTGGCGCAGCCTTCCCTTTTCCCTCAATCTCACGGGCAAATTCACAAGACATCTCTGTTTGAACTATTCGAAAATTTTGAATAGTTGCCTCAGCCTGCGGCTCCCGGTACCGGAAGGAAATCCTCCTTCAGCCGAAAAAGTGAGTTTCTAGACTGGCCCCATAGCATACGTAATGGGGGTTTTACGAATGAGAAAGATTACAACGGAAGAGAAGCTGGAATATGCGAGGCTCTATCGCCAGTCGCGCTCGCAAGGTGTGATGACAAAGGATTTCTGTGAGGAGTGTTGCTTGGTAAGTTAAACTAATAGAATCTCAGCTGTTTCTGACGAAATAAATTATAGTGACAGGATTCGTATTGCACGCCTAGAATGAGAGTATCCT
>PGXW01000040.1 GCA_002839355.1 Spirochaetae bacterium HGW-Spirochaetae-2 | reverse complement strand
GCGGGTAATCTTGCCTTCGGCGTAGCGGCTGCGAAGAATTTCCAGGACATCGCTGGAACTGTCGGGGCCACTTCGGCGAGACCGTACGAGAGCGACTACGACAACTGCAATGACAACAAGTATCACGATAATTGCGATCCAACTCCACCAGTTGCCTGACCAGCCCATCATGCTGGAGGGACCATAGCCCCATCCATAGTTGGATGAGGTGGGGTTGTAACGCACGTTACGGTTCCAACCTCCCATCATTCCCGGTCCCATAAAGCCATAGCCTCTCATGCCGGGTCCCCACGTGTCGAGATTTCCGTCGTTCTGGAGGTAATTGTAGGCAATCCAACGGTGGGTCGATGCGAGTTGCTCGGATCCTTCTCCTCCCATCATCTCATCCATCCATTCGTGTTGTTCTTCATCGGCGATCATGAGACCCATGACCGCATCGCCCAGTTCCTCAAGTAGTGCCGGACGTATCAGGTCGGGATCGATGAGCGTGATACTTGTCACGCCTTGATTCTGCTTGATTTCGTTGAGGATCACGTCGGCAGTTCTGCCGTGTCCTTCTTCCTGTGCCCAGAGTGTTGTTCCCACAATCAGGAACATGATACTCAAGGTTAAAACGAGTATTTTCTTCAATTTGTTGTCTCCTCCTACGAAAGATTTCTCTTCATCGAGTCGAACTCTTCCCGGGTGATTTCACCCCTGGCATATCTCTTCTTGATCATCTCAAGCACATCATCGTCCTCTTCGATATATGTGGCGCCTTTCTTACCAAACACATCTGTCTTGTACAGCACAAATACTATGAGAAGAATCCCTATGATTCCAAATCCCATCATCCTGGCCTCCCTCACCCCAGTGGGGGTGTATGCCTAGTGTGTACAATTCTACCGAGTTCGCCTAGGGCAAAGCACTATTCTTTACCTAATCTTTACAAATTAAGCTCTTACCCTATCATCTGTGGCTCCCTTTCATTGTGACGAGCATGGGTTTTTTCACCATGGGAGGGGCGTAAAACCTTTCATAGATACCCCAAAAGCCCAATTTCAAGTCTAAATATAGTGATTTCCAATAGACTACAAACCAAGTATTCAGTACAGTGGACTACTCAGAACATTGGTTTGGTGCTACAAGGACGAGGTATGCTAGATATTGCCATTTGCGATGATGATCCCGACCAATTGGCACTCCTTGCAGTCTATGCAACGGAGTGTATCCAAAAGCATCGCCTTGAAGCTTCCATCCACCAATTCCTCCATCCCGACGATCTGCTTCGAAGCTGCGAGAAACGACGGTACCAGATCTATATCCTGGACATCGTCATGCCCATGGTCAGCGGTATTGGGGTAGGCAAATCCATCCGCGAACACGATTGTGAAGCGTTCATCCTCTATGCAACTTCCGAACCTGGTTTCGCCCTCCAATCGTTTGCGACAAACCCAATCGATTACCTGCTCAAACCTATCGATAAGCAGCAACTCTTCAAAACCCTCTTGCTGGCCGTCTCCAAGATTGAGATTTCGCAGAAGTGCACGTGCATGGTGAAAACCCAGGAGGGGATACAGGTGTTTCGATTATCGGAGATACTGTGTTGCGAGTATTCCAATCACAGGGCGATCTATACGTTGACAGGGGGAAGGACAGTCACCACGTGCGTCATCAAAGGTACATTCCCTCACCATATCGAAGAACTATTGCAGGACAACCGTTTTGTACGACCACATGTTTCCTTCACCATCAACATGGATTACGTTGAAAGCTTCACCAAAGCAAGATTCACCCTCCGGGATGGACACTCGGTTCCCATCGTAGCCAAACACTACAGCATGGTTCGGGATATCTATTTGGACTACCAATTGGCCAGGGGGCTTGTCGATGGATGATTTGATCAGCAATATCCTGCGGGGCAGTATTACCTCCTTCATGAATGTCCTGCTCCTCTTTACCCTGACCAAGCCAAAATTTGGACGCGGCAGTACCGCCCTCGCCGCAACACTGGTCTTTGTGATCAACATCGCCACCACATTCTGGTTCTACATGTATGGCGATCTCACCGCATTGTCACGCTTCAATATCGTGATGTTCATCATACTTGGTGTTTGCCTCAAACCGTTGTCAAAAGCAAGTTTCATGCAATGGAGTTTCAATTTTCTCACTACCCTCAACATCATGATGATCATCATTGTCCTCAGCTTTCACTTGGGCAAACTCTTTCCCTACCCACAGTATACCCATACACTCATTCGTCTTGGACTCTATCTCGCAATCATCCTCCTGCTCCAGCACTACCTGCAGCCCCTCTACCGTTCGGTCGCCAGCAACTGGAAGATATTCTCCCTATTGGTCATCTGCATATTCATCAACCTGTCCTATTATTTTTATGTGACCGATGATATCCAAAACACCCTGCTTACCGCCAAATGGCCACTTTTCCTCCTGGTCATGTTTTCCCTGGCTGCCTATGGTACCGTTTTCTATTCACTGAAAAGCTTTACAGCGATGCATGCCCTGGAGACTGAGAATCTAAGAATCCACCACGATCGGGTACTACTTTCCCAAGCAGCCTCGACCATGACGGAGAAGCTGCAGCTCATGGACAAGGTAGCCTATGAACACAGCATAGTCTCCCATGATCGCAGACATTTCAACAGCACCCTCCTCGGACTTTTGAAACAAGGTGAGATCGGGGAAGCCATAACCTGTTTGCAACAGCAAAATGAAATCAAAGCACCGGAAAGCAGAATCTACTGTGAAAACAAAGCGGTGAACGCCACAGTCGGGTATTACGTGGACCTGGCACAGCAGGAAGACATACCGACAAAGATCAACCTCTCCATAGCGGCTATCCTGCCTGTCGACTCGCTGGAATTAGCCTTGGTGGTAGCGAACCTCTTTGAGAACGCCATCCATGGTGTCTCTCTTCTACCAGAAGGCAAGAATCGATACATCAATCTCACGTGCCACCAGGTTGGGCGGCTCTTGCTTGAAATCGTCAACCCTTGCTTGGAGACGGTAACCTTGGATTCGGAAGGACTTCCCCATTCCGACCAGGAAGGTCATGGTGTGGGCACGAAGAGCATAGCGGCATTTGCCACCAAGTACAACGCAGAGTTGATCTACCATGTTCAGGAAGGCCTATTCAGGGTGAGGCTACTCGTCTAACACCTCGGCCTGTTGTAAGTAGAAAACCGCGTCGTTTAGGTAATATCGTCCCTTCCCGTAGGCAAGCCTGCTACGCTAACGCCCAAATACAACCTCGTATTTTATCCTGTTGCACCTGATTTGTTTCACGCAAGAGGGAATGCAACCGACATTCTCATGCAAGGGGTCGATAGATGGTTTTCAGGTTACGAACTTCAGCTTGCCTCGGACTACTGCTTCTCATGTCTTCACTATCGATTTTCGGTTCGGAAAATCCCACCTACTTGCTGGTGAAACCGGCAACCGAAACAGTGCAGGCCATACGCTACCAAAGTGGCGCTTCGCCTACAGGTCCTTGGATAGAAATGGATATGTCCACTCCTACACTTGTCCTCCAAGAGTTTGACAGCCTGCACGACAGGCTCTATATCCAGCAATCGGAAGACAAGCTGAGTTGGAGCAACAGCTACGAGTACCGCTACGACCTGGCAACAGAATCGTGGACAATGCATAGTGGTGAAACCGGCAACCCCAAACTTATCGATTCTTTGGACATCAAGTTGTATGGCCTTTATCCCGTATTCAAGAGCACGACCTGCTACTCCCATGTGCTCGGTGCTGCTCTGAAAATGAACTTCTCCCTGGACAACCAGAACCGCCTTTCCGGCTATGGGGAGATAGCATACAGCAAGGGACCGTCAAATACCGATTGGGTCGAATCCATGCAAGCGGTCAACATGTCGGTCGGAATAGGGTATCGGTTTGACCTCGCCGACAAGCTGCAGGTTATCCCCGAGCTCGGGTATGGCTTGGTCCTGCATCTGCTCGATGCAGACTTCGACGAGGATGGAACAAGTACTCTCGAGACGTTCCTCGACCAGCAGGTTCGGTTCTCGCTGAACTTGAGTTACGCACTTACCGAAACCTACGAACTCATCGTTGCCCCTCTGGGTGTCCTGTTCTTCGAGAAGGGTTCCGTCGGTACGCTCTTAGGCCTCCACGCCGGCCTTCGATTCAACTTCTAGGGGACAAACATGAAGAAATACCTGACACTCCTGTTTGCAATTGCCTTGATCCTGTTCTCTTTTGTCGGTTGCAGCGACATGATGGAAAAACTTGGCAAGATTTCCCTTACCATAGCCTTGGATACTCCCGATATTGACGTTGCCTCCTTTTCACTGGAGGGAACGCTTTCCAATAGCAGCACAAGAGTCGTATGGCATGATATCGCTACCCCCAAGCATACGCTCTCGGCACTGAAGAGTGGAACCTGGAGTCTCACGGTCACTGCCTTCGATGACGATGGGGAGCAACTGGGTGTCGGTACACAACAAGTCGATCTCAAGGAAGGCCAGATAGTGGAAACCACACTCCTGGTCGTCTTCACCCAGGCTGATCCACTGCCTAGTGTGTTCACTTCCTCGAGCCCCTCACGATTTGACAGCTCTGACGGTGAGGTGATGGGAACAACTTCAGCCATGGAGTACAAGCTGGCTTCATCCCCGGAAGATGCCCCGTATACAGCCTGCACCGAAGGTACGACCATCCTGGGGGCCGGGATCTATTTGGTCAGGTATGCGGCGGCTCATGGCCTGCATGCCAGTGAACCCATCTCTATAACGGTGCCGGACTACCAACCGATCCAGCTGACGATAGGGGACCCGACACTGACCACCAGTAAAATCTATGATGGCACAACGGGGGTTAGCGGTACCGTTACACTTGGAGCCCTCGGTGGAGTACGAGAATCGGACACGGTAACAATAAGTGCCCAGACGACTTATGACAACAAATCAGCTGGAAGTGGGAAGACCATCACGGTCGCCTATACACTCGGTGGACCTGATGCAGACAACTACATTAAACCGGTTGATAAAGCAGTGATGGGAGTCATCGAGAAGAGACAGCTTACCATTACAGAAACAAGTATCGCCACTTCCAAAGTATACGACAGGGCGACATCTTCCGCGGTCATCTCCCACGGCGCCCTCTCTGGAATTGTGACAGGCGATACCGTCACCGTGACTGCGAGTGCAGCATACATTGACAACTCTGCAGGAACCGACAAAACAATCACAGTGAGCTATGCACTGGGAGATACTGATGCCGGCAACTATCTCAAACCGATTGATGATCCCTCCTTCATCGGAGAGATCACCAAGAAACCCCTCACAGTCTCAGGTACCGAACCTACACTTGCCAAGCAATATGACGGTACTACTTCAGTTCAGCTGCAGAACAGCGGGAATCTCATAGGGGTCGTCCCTGGTGATACAGTGACCTTGCAGGCAATAGCATCCTATGGTGACACGAGCGTGGGAAGTGAAAAACTGATTACCGTCAACTATGCAATCAGTGGCGATACCGACAATTATCAAGTTCCCGAGGCCGTTGCGTTCGATAGCGGTCGGATTACTCGAAAGCAACTGACTGTTTCGAATCTTGCTCTTACTTCCAACAAGGTGTATGACGGCACGACTTCTGTATCAAATCCTTCATTCTCTTTCGATGGAAAGGTGCTGGGCGAGGATGTACAGGTGACGGCAACCGCGACCTATGACTCTCCTTCAGCGGAAACCGGAAAACAGATTACCGTTGTCTACGCCCTCGAGGGAGACGACAAGGACAACTACCTCAAGCCGGTCGACCCTGCAGCCACCTTTACGGGAGTGATCACAAAGAAACAACTGACTGTCAGCGGAACAGCCCTTGCGCTGAACAAGGTATATGATAGAACCGCTACCGCAGCAATTACTACATCAGGTACGCTTCAGGGAGTTCTGGCAGGAGATACGGTCTCTTTCAGCGCCGTTGCCACCTATGACTCGATTACAGCGGGTGAGAACAAGTCTGTCACTGTGGTCTATTCTCTCACCGGTGATGAAACGGATAATTACTTCAAGCCGGCCAATGATGTACACACAGGTGCAATACAGAAGCGACAACTTCAGGTGACGACACCGCCAACAGTAGCAACGACGAAAACCTACGACAGGACGCTGGGCGCTGAAATTACGCAACAGAGTACCTTATCTGGTGTTATTCCAGGAGACTCGGTAACGTTGGCTGCAAATGCCGCATATGTGGCAAAACATGCCGGGACTGAGAAACCGATATGGATATATTACAATATCGATGGCGCTGATAAAAATAATTACCTAAAGCCTGCCGATACCTTGGCAACAGAGCATGGAATCATCACCAAGAAACAACTCGCCGTTTCAGGAACAACCATCACTGCGAATAAATTGTATGATGGGACAACTTCCGTTGCGGTGAAATCACACGGCGTCTTGGCAGGCATTGTTGTTGGAGATACGGTATCGATGCAGGCGACAGCAACCTACGATACCAAGGCGGTAGGAACAGACAAACCCATTACCCTAACGTACACCTTGATAGGAACAGACAAGGACAACTACTACAAACCGGATGACTGGATTGCTACTCAAGAGGGTGTAATCACCCCGAAACAACTCAGTATTCAGATTCTTGACTTACCGTCCACCAAGGTATATGACGGTACAGCCTCTGCTGCGGCACCCACATTTTCCCTCATTGGAAAAGTTCCGTCAGATAGTGTAGTGGCAACACCTACTGCTACGTATGACTCCTCTGCTGCAGGAACAGGCAAACGAATTTCAATTGTCTACTCGCTCGCGGGAACGGACAAGGATAATTATATCAAACCAAACGACTTGCTTACAACGCCATCATGCGTAATCATAAAGAAGCAGCTTACGATTAGTGCTCCTACCTTGGAGAGTGTTACAAAGACCTACGATGGTACAACAGCTGTACATGGTACTGTCACTCCAGGTTCGCTCTCTGGTGTTCTCGAAGGAGAGGTCGTTACCGTAGGAGTCTCTGCAAACCATGAGTCCGCTAACGTTACCTATGCGACAGGACTATTTAATCCCATCACAGTCGTCTACACGTTGAATGGCACCAATGCAAGCAATTACGCCCCACCAGTCTGGGATAGAAGTTGGGGAGCCATCGAACCAAAGCAACTGAGTGTCATTGGTACCCTTTTCCCTGCATCAAAGGTGTATGACAAGACATCTGCAATCACCATTACATCACCCGGTATGTTGTCCGGTGTGATTGAAGGTGATGATGTAATTCTCACCAATGTTGTTGCCTATTATTCTGGTACGTACAATGCGAATGTAGGAACCGACAAGGCCGTTACCATCAACTATACCATCGTAGGTGAGGATAAGCACAATTACAACCTGGTTAGTGATACAAGCAGAAAGGCCTCAATTACACCAGCTCTTCTGACAGCGACGGTAGGAGACTATACCCAGACCTACGGTGAGAATCCTCCAAACTTTGAAGTCAATGTTTCCGGATTTGTAGGAAGTGATAGCGCTACCAACACAGCGGGGTATACTTCTCCTACTGCAAGTGCAGGAACAAATTCCTCCTCTGCTGCAGGATCCTACACGATTTCCATATCAGGAGGTAGTGCCACGAACTACATCTTTGATTTAAGCGACACGGGAACCCTTACCATTCAGAAACCGGCAGGCCCTGCCATCAGCGGTACCATAGCCGGCTATTTCCCCAATTCAAACGAAAGCCAGATGATCATCAACGTTACCGGGTTCACGCCCAATCAAACGGGAATTGAGGCGCAAATTGCCTACTATGGTATCTTCAACCTCTATTATTCTGATCTCGTGATCGACAGTCGCGGCAGGGCGGTACTCTACATGCCTTCCGCTGCGACAACAGCGACAAAGATTCGTTTCAGGGTGAAAGAGACAAGCTCCCATGCACCTGGCCCTGAAACAGAGATTGCTCTCGTTGCACGACCGCTTGCAATTGGGGACTATTATGAAGGGGGTATCGTCGCGTATATCTCTACAAGCTCCACTCTTGCTGAAGAAACACATGGTTTGATTGCGGCAAAGAGTGATATATCATCCACAGGAGTTCCTTGGTCGAATAGCACGACTACCATTGTCGGAACGTCATCAGGTATCGGAACAGGACTGAGTAATACCGATAAGATTGTTACCTCTCTGGGATACGCGGCTAACTCCTGTGCCGCAGGTAAGGCCCGCTTCTACACAGGAGGAGGGTATAACGACTGGTTCCTGCCTTCAAAAGACGAGTTATACAATATGCGCCTGATGTTTGATCATATTGGTAATTTTACAACACCAGCGTTCTATTGGAGTTCAACTGAGGAGAGTATGTCGACGGTCTATAAAGGAGATACTGTGTTTACGACAGAATTTGCTTTCACTAGTGGAAATACAATAAATGTTGCTTTTTCAATGAAAACATGGGAATTCTTAGTCCGTCCTGTCCGGTATTTTTAATGCCAAGTGGCCTTCAGTCCTTGCAGGGAAGTGTGTATACTGACTGGCAAGGAAATCGAGCGTACGAAAGGATAGGCATATGAACCATAGGATTGTAGATGTGCAGCTGTATAGTGCTGAGTCGACGATGAGCCGGCCGATAGCCGACTCCACCCACGATATCTCCACGATCAAGTTCCATATCGTCGAGGTGACGAGCGCGAGCGGAATCACCGGTCAGGGGTATCTGTTGAGCTTCCATTATTCGCCGAAGGCCATTGAAGGCGCCTTGCAGGATTTGAGGAATTTCATTCTCGACCGGTCGTATTGCATCCATGAACCTTTGCGGATCCAGCACGACTATGAGATCGAGTGCGAATACTTCGGTAATCTCGGCTTGTTGCGTTGGGCCTATGGTGCCCTGAATGTCGCCTTGTGGGATGCATGGGGCAAGACGCTGGGGCAAAGCATCCACCGCCTCCTCGGCTCCAATGGCAAGAGGATCCCTGTCTATGGCAGTGGTGGTTGGCTCAACTATACCGAGGCAGAGTTGTTGGAAGAGGTGCTCGGCTACAAGAAGCGGGGTTTTACCGCAGTGAAGGTGAAGGTGGGCAGTCCGGATATGCAGCGCGATATCGAACGACTGCACAAGGTCCGCGAGGCACTGGGAAGTTCTGTTCGGATCATGATGGATGCCAACCAGGGGATGCATGTGGGCGATGCGATCAAACTGTCCAACCTGGTACAACCGTTGGGTATCCAATGGTTTGAGGAACCTGTGTCCAACACCGACTTTGCCGGCTACGAGACCATCCGCAACAAGACAGGCATTTCCTTGGCGATGGGTGAGCGCGAGTACGATATGCAGGCGTTGAAGGAATTGGTCCGCCGCAATGCGATCGACCTTTGGCAGCCTGATTTGCTCAGGCTTGGGGGAGTAGAGGCGTGGAGGGCAAGTGCCATGGTTGCCGATGCCTATCATCTGCCCTGTTTGCCCCACTATTACAAGGACTACGACGTTCCCCTGCTTGCTACGGTTGCCAATCCTTTCGGAGCTGAGAGTTTCGATTGGATCGATGGAATCATCGACAACAGGATGGTAATCGACAACGGGTACGCTATCCAGCGCGAGGGTAGCGGTTGGGGGTTCAGCTTCCTCGAACAGCATCTGAAGCAGCTGTCCTGCTAAGAATAGGTAGTATCCGGCCTACCGGGAAGGGTCGGCTATGCATGAAGGAAGCCGGTAGTCCATACCGGCTTCCAGAAGAATCGATACCACAGATCCCTGTTGCTCCTAGTGGTTTACCGCGAGGAGCTCGGGATACTTCTCCTGCAGCTCCATCAGTTTCGGGATATCCCAGTAGGTGATATAGGAGTGGTTGAGGTTCCGTCGCAGGAAATCCTGGTGATAATTCTCTGCCGGATAGAATGCCTCGAGAGAGGAAAGCTCGGTGACGATGCTCTCAGGATAGAGCTTGGTCTTCTCGAGCCGACCAATATATTCCAATGCCGCTGTTCTCTGGGTTTCATCAGTATAGAAGATAGCCGAACGGTACTGCCGTCCTTGGTCCGGTCCCTGGTAATTCAGCTGGGTCGGGTCATGTGCCACGGTGAAGAACACCTTCAGGAGGGTTTCGTAACCGATTTGCGTGGGGTCGTAAATGATTCTCACCGATTCGGCATGACCGGTCACGCCTGAGGAAACAGCATGGTAGGTGGCGTCCTGTGCATCTCCGCCGGCATAGCCGGATTCGACCGAAAGGACTCCCTGAAGTTGTTCGAATACTGCTTCGACGCCCCAGAAACAGCCGCCGGCGAAAACTGCGAGTCTGGTATCGGCTGCTGCATACATCGAACGCCAGTCGGGAAGCTCCTTTCGAAGGTGGAGCTTTCCATCCGCTGTGACGAACTCCTTGAAAAGGGACAGGTAGGCTCCATAGCCTTCTTGTTTCAATGCATCGACCGGGATGAATCGGAGGGATGCCGAGTTGATGCAGTAGCGCAGTCCGGTCGGTTCCGGTCCGTCGGGAAACACATGTCCCAGATGCGAGTCGCCGTAGTAGCTGCGCACTTCCGTACGCACCATCCCATAGGAAGCGTCGGTGACTTCGACGATGTTCCCATCAGCGAGTGGCTGGGTGAAACTCGGCCAGCCGGTTCTCGAGTCGTACTTGTCCTTGGAACTGAACAGAGGTTCGCCCGATACGATATCGACGTAGAGCCCCTCCTCATGGTTGTCCCAGAACTCATTGTCGTACGCCGGTTCGGTTCCCTCATGCTGCGTCACATTGTACTGCATATCGCTCAGCTGCGTTCTCAGAGTCCCGTCCTCCGGTTTCTCCCACTCTCCCTCCATATACCCTGGGGGAAGCAGGGCCTGGGAATCCCTGGTTGGCTGGACTGCCATTTTCTTACTCTCCTTCGAACCTCCTGCGAAGAGGATCAGGGGGAAAAGCAACAGCGAAAATACCATTACTATGATCAATCGGTGCCTTGTGTTCATGATATCCTCCTTGGGAATCATTTTTGCAGGCAGCGACCATGCTGCCCGGTGGTTGGCCATCACCCGAAGGTGAAGGTATAGAGTCGTACATGACCTTCAATGCTGAGCGTGAGGGTGTGAACCCCTGTTTCCCCGAAGGAAGCCAGGTGATAGAGACGACTTTCCCTCGGGTGCAGCACACCTCCCTGCACATCGACGGTATCACCTGCGAGTCTTCCGTCTATTTCGATCGTGAAGGAACTTCCACTGCCTCTCGGTTCCACGACGAGGAAGATATTCTTTCCTTCGAAACCAAGTTCAAGTTTTCCACCCCCGTCAATCTCTATGAAATCATTTCTGATGATCCATTCCCCTTCGAGAGACCACTGACCCGGCTTCATCGCTGAAGCGAGGCTGAACCGAGTCGGCTTGTCGGGTACCGGTGCATCCGAAAGGAAGCCTTTTGCCCGTTCGTACCCGAGATATACCTCAGGGGTGCGTCTGCCGGTTTCGGTGGGAACCGGTATGGTTCCTGGAGCCGCTGGCAGGTTGGAGCCAGCTTCCCTGAGCAGTGTCCGGATCACTGTTTCTGCTTCCTCATAGGAGCCCTCGCCGAACTGGAAATATCGTATCGTGCCTGTACTGTCGATGAAGAAATGGGCAGGCCAGTACCGGTTGTGATAGACATTCCATTGTGCGAAATTGTTGTCAAGGACCACAGGCCAGGTCACATCGAGATCGTCCACAGCCCGCCTCACGTTCCCCTCATTCCGTTCGAAGGGGAATTCAGGGGTGTGTACCCCGATGATAACCAGTCCTTCATCTGCATATTTCTCATACCAGGAGCGCAGGTAGGGGATGGTTCTCACACAGTTCACACAGCTGTAGGTCCAGAAATCGATGAGGACCACCTTTCCCTTCAGGTCTTCCAAGGAGAGAGCGTGATCACTGTTGATCCAGGGACCTTCTGCAATCATGGGTGGGGCTTTCCCGTAGTCACCTGGCACACCATTATTGGGAGCGTTCTCCCAGGTGAAGAGCTCGCCACCACTGGTTTCGGTTCGGCGTGAATCTATAGCCTTCCGTACCGGTTCGCTGTTTTCGAACACGGTGAGCCCGGTACCGTAATTGGGGAACAAATCAAGTACAAATGATTGGAACCGTCTGTCTGCCCCCACACCGATCATCAGGCCGGCTATGATCATGATCACACCAAAGATCCGTTGGATTCCTACGCCCTTGGCAGAGAGGCGGGGAAACCTGGCAAGCAGTTTCCTGCCCCCTACCATAATGGCGAACATAGGGATTGCTGTGCCGAGCGAATATGCTGCTATAATGAGTACCGCACCGCCGTCCACCTGCTGACTGACTGCCAGGGTGATGACGGAGGCCATGATCGGTCCCACGCAGGGAGTCCAGACCAGGCCGAGACTCACGCCTGTCAGGAATCCTCCGCTGAAACCGGATTTTTGTGACGATCCCTTGGATCCCACCAGGTGTGACATCAGCCGGTCGAATACGAGGTGGAGCCGAGGGACGATCATCGTCAGCCCGAAGGTGACGATGATGACCACGGCTACGATCCTCAGGGTGTTGACCGGTATATCCAATGTCTGCACGAGTGCCGAGAGTGCAAGGGTGAAGAAACTGAAGCTGGCGATGAATCCGGTGACGACACCGAAAGGCTTGCTTTTCCCGCCGATGCTTCCGGTCAGGACTATGGGAAGGACAGGAAGAATACACGGAGAGAGGATTGTGACGATTCCGGATAGGAAGGCGAAAAAAACAAGCAGTGTCATATTCACCTGTCCTTCTTTACAATATTGGCGAGCAGTTCATCGGTTCCACCTCCGTTCCAGGTGGCCAGAGCCTTTCCGTCCGTATCGATTTGAACGAACGTGTGCTGGTAGGTGATCCCGTATTTCTTCTGCAGTTCATCGGAATTGTCGTAATCGACCAGAATCAGGTTTACTCCCATCAACGAATCGCTGTGGGCGATGAAATCTTCCCGAGCTTCCCGGCAGGTAGGACACCAGCTTGCGTTGAAGAAAAGCACGGTCGGCATCTCTTCTGCCATCATCATCACCTGCTGTGAATCCTTGTAGGGGATAAATGGCCCCTCGTCATATTCCAACTTTGATGTGTCAATCATCATCATGGTGTTTTCGAACACCATCGTATTTTCCGGTCCCTGCGGCTCTTCGCTTTTACCGCCGGCGGAAAGGGTGAACAGTGGGATGAGGATAAGTACTGAAATCAATGGTAACACTTTCATAGGGTTGCCTCCTGATCAGAAGGTACTTCCCGAATATCACGAAAGTGTCACAGAAGAAAAAAGAATGATTAAACAATCAGGGGAAGGGAAATGGTGATGACAGCACCGCCGTCCTTCGAATTGTCCGCTTCTATAGTCCCCCCGTGGAGTTCCACCACCTCTCTGGCGATCGCCAGCCCGAGTCCCGAGCCCTTGGGTGTCCTTGTGCGGCTTTTATCAGCCCGGTAGAACCGTTCAAACACATGGGGAAGGTCGATTTCAGGAATTCCTTTCCCTGTATCGCAGATACACAAGAGGAGTCGGTCGTTCTCCTGATTCAGGGTGATCGTCACGGTTCCGTCCTGTGGTGTATGTTCGAAGGCATTTCCGATGATGTTGGTCAGCGCCCGTTCTATCAGGCCTATGTCACCGTTGTAGAGGGGGAGGCTGGGGTCGGGTTTCCAGTTGACGGTGATATGCTTGCTATCCGATTGGGACCGCATTTTCAGCACGACATCCTGAACCAGTTCGGCAGGTGAGAAGGGGAGGCGCTGGGGAGCTATCTGGCGGGCTTCCAACTTGGCGAGATCAAGGAGTTCTTCCACAAGTGTCTGGAACCCAGCAACGTTGCGGAGGGTAATCTCTATGAATTCCCTCTTATCCTTCTCCGATAAATCATTCTCCTTGAGCAGGAGCGTCTCCAGATACCCCCGTATGGAGGTCAAGGGGCTTCTCAGGTCGTGGGATATGTTTGCGATGAGTTCGCTTCTCGATCTGTCGGCATCCTGAAGTTTGACGATGCCGTCCTGGATCGACTCGGCCATGGCGTTGAACGCCGTCCCCAATTGGGCAACTTCATCCTTTCCTCTAATCGTGACCCGGTGGTCGTACCGACCTTCTTTGAAGGCAAAAACCCCCAGGCTGAGTCTTCTCAGCCTGTTGGTGAGGAGGAAGAAGAGGAACAGCCCTACCACCAGTGTGACAAGAGTGGCTATGAGGAACGTGAACAGGCCACTGCGTATATAGTAGTCCGACTGGGCAAGGGCGAGGGAGTGGTCATAACTCTGTCCTCGCAGGATGACATAGACCCAGATCTCTTCGCCGTTCATGTTTACGGGAGCGGCTGAGAAGGGTTTTCGGCTGCTGGGAGTTCGCGGGTCATCCCCGAGAACCGATTCGAGTCCGTTGCTGGAATGGAACTTCTTCAAAGGTTCGATTTGTATCTTATCCCTGAGGACAGGATCGGTACCACCGGTAAAATAGCTGAGGATGGTACCCCCGCTGTCTACGAGGTAAATCTCGACCATCGGATTGAGGACCATCATGTAGTGGATGGCTTCCTGGATATTCTCCTGTGAGAGGTCTTCTCCCACGATCGACTGGAGTTCACTTGCGATACTCGAGGCATAATCCTTGTTGAGCAGTTGTTCCACCTCGTCGAACAGGTTCTGGGAGGCATTGAATGCGATCACGAGGCTCGCTCCTCCCAGAATGACGACGAGGAACAGGAAGAGGAGCGATATTCTGGCATAGAATGATCTGAAAATCATGGGGTGGCCTCCAGGGTGTCGGTGAATCGATACCCGATGCCCCATACGGTGATAAGGTGTTTCGGGTGGGAGGGGTCTTCCTCGATCTTGTTTCGCAGTCGATTGATGTGGGTGTTTACGGTATGTTCATATCCTTCGAAGCTGTATCCCCAGATACTGTTCAGAAGTTCCGACCGGCTGTAGGCCCGTCCGGGATTCCGTGCGAACAGACTCAGGAGTTCGAACTCCTTTACGGTTAGGTCGAGGATCTCACCTTTCATCTGAACCTGATGCCTTGAGAAGTCGATGAGGATATCTCCGACTCTCAGGGTGTCGGCATTTCCTTCCACACCCTTCCGGGCCGCGGTACGTCTCAACAGCGCATTTGTCCTGGCAACCAATTCTCTGATGCTGAATGGTTTGGTCATGTAATCGTCGGCACCCAGTTCCAGTGAGAGGACCAAGTCTATTTCTTCGGTCTTCGCCGTGAGCATGAGAACGGGAGTGTGTCCATCCACCTCCCTGAGCTTGCGGCACAGGCTGATGCCATCCAGTCCGGGAAGCATGATATCCAGAATGATGAGGTCGTACGAACCGGTGAGGGCGCGCTTCAGTCCCTCGACTCCATCGTTCACCTGCTCCGTGGCCAATCCGTTGCTTTCCAGATTCATCGCGACAACGCTGGCGATTTCCCTGTCGTCTTCGATTATGAGAACGCGACTGGTTTCGCTATACTCGCTCATATGTATTTCCTTGTCAGCAAATATACTAATTCCTTCGAAGGGGGGCAAACCATTTGATTCCGCAAAAAGCTGCTGTATTATGATCGTATCCGGGTGTTGGTAGTCCTGATGGGACAATTTCCCACAAGGGTTGACTATCTCCCAAAATAGAGTATTCTGTGGGAGAAAAGCAATGGAGGTGAAAGAAAGATGCGCCAATTCGATTACATCCAGTTGAAGGAAAGCTCATGGGACGGCGAGATACTATCGTTTGTCGCTCAGATTCGCGAACACAAAGGCAAACAGGAGTTGTACTTCAGGCAGAAGCCGGTGGAACTGGAGCGGTTGATGGAGGTGGCAAAGATACAAAGCACCGACAGTTCCAACAGGATCGAAGGCATCGGAACCTCGAATGCACGAATGCGTCAGTTGGTGGAAGAGATGACTACACCCCGAAACCGCGATGAACAAGAAATTGTCGGTTATCGGGATGTCCTCAATACGATCCACGAAAGCTACGAACATATACCGCTCAAGCGTGATATCATCCTGCAATTGCACCGGAATCTGCTTGCATATACCGACAAGACCTTTGGGGGGAAGTTCAAGAACACCCAGAATTATATCAACGAGCTGCATGAGGACGGAAGCTCCTTCATCCGATTCACTCCTCTGGCGCCGTTCGAAACGCCGATTGCAGTGGATGCGATCTGTGAAAACTATCGGCAGTCAATCGATAGACAAGTGCTTGATCCGCTGCTCCTGGTTCCGATTTTCATCTGTGATTTCTTATGTATCCATCCGTTCAATGACGGCAATGGAAGGATGAGCCGGTTGCTTACCACGCTGTTGTTGTACCAAAGCAGTTTCTTTGTGGGCAAGTACATCAGCATCGAGCAGAAGATCGAGAAGACCAAGGATACGTACTACGATGTGTTGGGGAAAGTCTCCAGGGGATGGCATGAGGGTGAGAATGATTACGTCCCCTTCATCAAGTATTTTCTTGGTATTGTCCTGAACTGCTATAGGGACCTCGAAGATAGGCTCGGTTCGGTTGATCGCAAGAGCACCCCATATGAAATCGTACGAACTGCTGTCGGAAACACTTTGGGAGTTTTCACCAAGGCCCAGATCCTCGAGCTCTGTCCGAGCATCGGCAGCTCTTCGGTGGAGGCCGCGCTCAAGCGCCTCAAGGAAGAAGGCTTCATTCTCCGCCAAGGCGGTGGCAGGAGCACCGCCTACGTACGGAATCCAGATCATACATAATCTCCCGCGGATATGTGTATGTGGGAGATTGTAAAAGATTGTGGGAGAGAAATCCTTCCTGGTCCCGGAAGTCTCATCTAGAAAATCGAGTGCTGTTCTGTGGATAACTTACAATGTTTAACAAGTATCTTTGCCCCAAAGGTTCCATGATTGAAAGATGGTGGTACATTATGTTGCAATGTGTGAGAAACAGTGTAAATTTTTCGTAAAGAGGTGATCATTGGCGTTAACACAAAACATCCGTAGAACTTAGGTACATGTAAATACCAAAAAAATTGAAGGAGAAAAGCCATGTCGAAAGGTATGGAAATAATCGATGTAGGTGGGGTGAACTGTTATTTGATCGAAGTAGATGATGGTTTTGTGCTTATAGATACCGGATTTTCCACAAAACGTATGTTTCTTGATGAAGTGCTGAAAAAAGCACTCAATAAGCCCGGAGAAGTACCTAAAAAGTTAAAGCTTGTTATTTTAACTCATGGCGATTCAGATCATGCTGGAAATTGTAAATTCCTTAGAGATAATTACGGTGCGAAAATCGCAATGCACTTTGAGGATTCTAAGATGGTTGAAAATGGTGACATGTCGTGGAATCGAAAATCAAAACCTGATAAAATCTCATTTACTTTCAGGTTAGTCACTCTTGCTTTCGGTAAGAATAGTGTTTTTGACACGTTTAAGCCTGACATTTACTTGCAGGAAGGACAAAATCTCTCTGAGTTTGGTTTACCTGCAAAAGTAATTCATCTTCCGGGGCACTCAAAGGGATCCATTGGTGTACTGACAAACGAAGGCGATTTATTTTGCGGTGACTTGATTTACAATTTCGCAGGTTTCAATTATATCGATAATTTTGAAGACTTTAACAAAAGCATACATAAACTGAAAAAGTTGGATATCAATATCCTTTACCCTGGTCATGGGAAACCATTTTCTATAAGTAGTTTTAATAAAAAAGTTAACAAAAAATAAGTCGAGAATTATTGCCAACAAATAAAAGTTGTTGCGTTAATTCTATTAGTATACGAATTATGTAACAGACTGGCGTTCGACAGTTGCTAGCTACAATATTTGAAGCAACCTTAATTCTTATATAGAATTATTTGCCCTTTTGCAAAAAACGCATTGTATGCCTATTTTTCTGGGGAAATTCTTTGGGTTTCCAGTGCCCTTCAGGTCTCCACATGCAAGACCTTGTTCGGGGTATCTATCTGCAATGTATTGAATAAATTCTTCATCTCGGGCGTGAGTTCGCTCGTCTGCCGTACGATACCCTGGGGAGTCTCGAGCGTCCCGAGGTGCAACTTATTAAAAATTTTCTTCATCTGGAACCACGTCATCTGCGACTCCTGCTCAGCGATACGGATCATCAACATCGCCAGCCAACAAAGCAGGATATGGCTGCGGATCCTTTGCTCCTTGCGGTGGTACACCGGCCGGATGTCGATCAGATGTTTCATGTCGCGGAACACCCGCTCGATGTTGGCAAGCTGCTTGTAGCCCATCACCACTTCTTCTGAAGAGAGCTTCAGTTCACTGGTGCTGATCAGGTATTTCCCATCGAACTGTTCTTCCTTGCGGATCTTCATCTTATCAATACTTAATTTACCGGTCTTACTCTGTTTGATGTACTTGCCGAACACCGCATGGCTACGCAACTCGCAGGTCCGTTTGGTGTGCTGGTCCTGCCTCTCCTGCCTCAACGATCCGATCCGGCGTTCGGCTTCGGCGACGATATCGTCACGCTTCAGTTTGTCACGCTTGGCCTCGTCAGGGTTCCTGATGAGGATGAACCGACGGCAGGTGGTGCTTTCGGTATCCAACAGCATGTCCTTGATCTCAAGACCATTGTCGAGTTGCTTGAACTTCCCTTTCTGGCTGAGAGCCGGATGGGCATCCGCATACCGACCCAACCGCAGCTTCTCGCCGATGATGTAATGGTCCCCAGCTCCCCGGAGGATCCTGCGGTTGCGCTCGGAATTGAACCCGGTGTCCTCCACATAGATGGTCCTGCCAAGGTCCCATAGGTTCAGGTCCTGCTTGATCTCTTCCACGATGGCCTTGTCACTGGTGTTGCCTGGCCAGGACCAGCACTTCACAGGAATACCGCTGCGGGTGACCGCGAAGCAGATGACGACCTGGGCCAACTCCGGATGGTTGTCCTTGCCATGCTTGCTCCGACGACGGTATCCGAGATGCACCGATTCCTCACCCTGTCCATCGGTCTCGATGGTATCGGCATCCTCCCCCTCGATCTCGAAGTAGGTGGTGGTCGTATCGATGAACAGCAGGTCGACCTCGAGGTTGAACAGGTCCGCTACCGAATGGAAGATGGCCTTCTGCAAGACATCCGAGTGTTCCTGCAGGAAGTCCATCGCACGGTACAGGTTCTGCGAATCCACAGCAGGCAAGTCTTCGATGTATACTTCATTGGCCACCCAGTGTTCAAGGTGCAGCTTGCTGGAGGGATCCAAGGCCCGGTTGGCCACCATGGAGAAGATGAGCCGCTCCAAAGGAGTGTCGTACTTGCGATCGGTAAGGACACTCTTCAATGCTTTCGCGATACCGATGCGCTGCCACAGTCGGTCCAGTAGCCATGTTCCGCCCAAATTGACCGAACCGAGAAAGGTAGCCGGAGCACCAGGGCCACTGGTGAACAATTGGGGGACAATCTCCCCGGTCTCCTTGGCGATGTAGTTGGCGAGATTCGACACCAATTGCTGGATGGTGGCGACGTCGACCAGATCCTTGCGGCCGAAGTTGTAGACCACTTCGGTCTTGGACCGTTTGGTGTGCTTGTCGTAATAATTCTGACAGAGTTGGAGGTATTCTACCGGGCCGTCGGCCCTTGTGTTTGCTTTGGTAGTCCGCAAGTACATTGTAACTAGTATTATAATCGAAGTATTTCAGCAATACAATACCAAATGTACGCTATTGTTGCAAATTATGCCACTCCATTGTAACTATGAGTTTTCAGCTTTGTGACTAGATGCAAACCCAAGAACCTGCGTTCTAGATGCCTAAAATGCAGGTCACGACTTTTCCAGACCGATTTTTGTAGGCTCAACTGTCGAACGCCAGACAGAGGTTTTATTGATTTTACAGAATTGAACCCTTGGATCTTTCAGAAGATTTCAAGAGTTTGCTTTATACCGATATCGGAGTTTGGATAGATCTGAGATACGAAGAAATTTTGTTCGTGTACTCCAATTTCTTCCTCAATGAGGAGGTTGCAGAAATCCTTCCTGGAACCACGTTTCCACATAACCAATCACAGATAGCCTGGAAGGTTCGTTTTGCGGGCTGAATGCGGATTTGCTTCCCCAGTCCGGAAGTCGCTATTGGGTTCGTCGCCACCTACGTCCTTGGAACTTTCACCCAAGAATTATGACATGCCCGGCATACCAACAATTCAGGAGGGGGACACCCCCCCCTGTCGCTACTGGCCTACCTTCCCATACTGACTGGATTGGCTTCACCACGTTCACCGGAATATTCGACCTGATTCCTCCCTGCGCCACCACCTGCCCACAGGGGAAAACGATCTTCGCTCCAGAAACCTCGGCTGGTCTGTGGGGTCTGGATAAGGATAGGGGCGACATGCTGATGGTGAATGAAGCCGGACACCACCGCTTGAGCACCTTCTGAGAACATACCTGGCTCATTGTGCCCATATATTCCCATGTGTAACTCATACATGATGCCATCGCTCTCGAGGTACCACTCATCCTTGACATGGTGCAGTGTTCCTTCAAGCACACCGGGAACGCCGATGTTGGCTACTTCTCTTCCAGATGGATCATCCAACTCCACCTCCATAGGTACTGAGAACGCAACAGACTCTGTTGCAACATGAGGTTTTGCATCGACAATCTCGAGCGAAACATCCTCCCGGATACCTGCAGCGAACAAAAGGGAAACTACGAGGGCAAGGGTAAAAACCAATGTCATCTTCTTCATAATGGACTCCTTATCATTAATCTAATTCAACAGTAGCAACTCTCGATATCAAACAGCTGAATGGTACGTAAAGAGTAGGTAAAGTTCTCACCTATTACTGTAGATACTCACGCATTCTCTCCCGGATGAACCCTACGGTGATATCCATGTATGCATCCTCCTCCTCGATATCCACGAGCAAAGTGGAAAAATCATAGTCCAGAGGGAGGCCAAGAAGATCAGTTAGCGTCTCCTGGGACACCCCAGCTTGTGTGACTAGCGTAGAGAGACTGATCATGGGGGAAATGGCATCCGGTGAGAAATCGCTAGTCTCAACCGATGCCGTGGGTGCATACCCAGAGGAAGGGGTATACCACGAAGCACCGGCGGCAATTCCAAGCGGAAGAAAAAACAGAATCAAGACGAAGAGAGAAAGATAGATGGAACGAATCCGAGCCGTCCCCTCTCTGTTTGGGGAGGCGATGGTCAGGGTCTGAGGTACAGGGCAGGAGGAGACACATCGCATGCATCGGTTGCAGGATACATCCGAGACCTTGTTCTGCGTCGAGACCGGGATATGGACCGGACAAGCACGATCACACTTCCTGCAATCGATGCAATTCTCAGTCGACCGTCGAATGGTAAAAAGACTCAGTCGTCCAACGACTCCCAGCACGGGGCCATACGGACAGAACCATCGACACCAGGGGCGCTCATAGCGAAGTGCCAGAAGCAGGAACAGCACAAGAACCAAAACAGCGGAGAGCGGGACCACAGAAGACCATAGATGGCTCAGAGCGTAGGAGGGGTTGATATAATCGAGGTTCCACGCCACCACACCGGCAACCGCGAGAAACAGAGCACCAAGGACAATGAAACGCAAAGATTTCAAGATCATGTCCAGACTCCGTGATACGGGAGGATTGTACCGTCTTTTCAGGAGCCTCCTGCCCAGTTTTCCCATCCATTCCTGTATGGATCCCAGCGGACAGAGTGAACTACAGAAAACAGCTCCGAAGAGAAGTGTGATCACCAGAACACCGAGAAGGACCCATTGGTTCGAATACCCAGCCCTCATTAGATAGGAACCATCGAAGAGGCCTCTGAAGATTGTCTGTATAGCCCCAAAGGGACAAAATCCCTGCAGTTCTGGCCAGAGTGCCACAATCCTGCTTTCGGGATGGAGCAGATTCCGTAGACTCGCTCCTCCGATGACAATAACAACCATGAGTGCCTGTACGATCCATCTGCTGCCGCTCTGTGCCGGCTTCTTGGTCTTGTTCATATGCATACTCCCACGATTCCCGCCCATCAACCAGGAACTTCAAAGATGAGCTCGGCAGTGTATCCCCCCTTATCGCAAACTCGCATTACCTCAAGAGAATAGGTACCGGGGAGCAAGGCCGTGAAGGAGGTGAATCCAGTGTTGAGCCGTGAGGAATTCTCCTTCCACTCCATCGTTCCTCCGAGTACGAGCCCCTGTGAATCCCTGAGAGGTCTCCAACGGGCACCATCGATCATGAACAGCGTATCCGAAGGGGGAACAACGCAGTTGCGGTGATCTTCATAGAATGATATCTCGAAGGAGTAGGATTCTCCCTGCTTGAGCACCATTGGCTTTGATGGTGTCACTTGCATGGTATTTCCCGACTGGTCCACAAGAGTATAGTTGAATTCACAAGCGAACAGGGAAGCGGTCGAAAGCATCATCATGCATGCACCTAGTATCAGCATCCGTTTCATCGGTTCCTCCAAATCAGATGTCCTGTGCACTGTCGTCAGGACCGTACACGTTGTGAGAGTGACATACTCTGGTTCGTGTACGGTAAAAACAAGGTGAATTTTAGGTAAAGATGGTGTCGACTCTATCAGTGATACCTTTTACTTTATTTGATCGGTCTTTGCGTGGTACTGTTTGATAGCCATCATGTAAATTTTCTGGTTCATGCAAAATTGCACCTATAGGAGGATAAGGCATGAGAGTTCTGGTTGTTGGAGCAGGAGCGATCGGGAGTCTGTTTGCCGGAAAATTGGCCGGATCCGGTAAAGATGTCACCCTGCTGGCCAGAGGCGATCGTTTGGAATCCATAAGGAAGAACGGGCTGGAATTGCGCGAATCGACCTCCTCCACAGTGGAACGGTTTCCTGTCAAGGCGATTGCATCACTGGCAACTGACGATCGGTATGATTTCGTTCTTGTCGTGGTCCAACGCACACAAATACGTGCAATCCTTCCCCTGTTGTCTGCCAGTACTCCCGTTTTTGAAAAGTGATCGGCAAGGCTATCTAATGTCCCCAAACCAAAGGAGTTTGGAGGTTCAAGTCGAGGTGTGAAAATGAAGAGCAATAATATATTCGGTATTGGCAGGTTTTGGTGGTTTGTCCTGGCATCCTTACTCCTTGGATTGCTGGTCGCATTACTTTCCGGCAGCCTGCAATTCCATAAAAAACTAAATCCTGAAGTTACACTTGGAGAATTCAAGCTGCATATGGATGAAATGATTCCGAGCATGATGGGAACATTTGAAATCCCCGGATGCAGTATCTCGCTTGTAATGGACGGAGATATCGTATGGAGCAAGGCATACGGGTATGCGGATGTGGATAGTGGAAGAAGATTGACTACGGACACCTCCATGAGCGTCCAATCCATCACCAAATCCTTGACCGCATGGGGAATAATGAAACTTGTTGAAAATGGATTCCTTGAATTGGATGTCCCTGTATCGAAGTATTTGAATAATTGGCGATTCCCCAAGACCGATTATGATGTGGGAAATGTTACGGTGCGAGCCTTGTTGAGTCATACTGCAGGAATGCCATTGGGTGATTTCACGGATGTCTACGCTCCGGGCGAAGAGCTGCCCCCCATCACGGAGAAGCTGACGAAGGAAGCGATTCTGACACATGAGTCGGGAACGAAATTCTCCTATTCGAATGTCGGTTACCATCTTCTGGAGCTATTGGTTGAAGAAGTCACCGGCCGACGGTTTGCGGATTTTATGCTCTCGGAGGTGCTCGTTCCTATGGGTATGGATTCGTCGTACTTCGAAATTGATGATTCTTTGGATGAATTTCCTCCAACTGGATATGACCTCGAGGGCAATCCTGTCCCGGTCTACCTGTATCCTATGAAGTCTTCCGGCGGCTTGTTCGCGACAGCCGAGGATATCGCCCGCTTCGCGGCAGCTGGATTGGATGTGAATCCGGTGTTAAGCTTTGAAAATGTCTCGCAGATGTATGCATCGGAGAGCCGCAGTATCGGACTTTACGGCATGGTGTTTGATGCGTATGGATTCGGGCACTATGTCGAAACATTGCCAAACGGCATGCTTTCCGTTTCCCACGGTGGACAGGGCAAAGGGATCATGACACATTTCCAGGTTGTTCCTGAAACAGGAGATGCGATTGTTATCCTCACCAACAGCCAAAGAAGCTGGCCATTCATATCCTTTGTGCTCGCCGAATGGGCACGATGGAGAAATTTTCCTTCTGTCGGCATGGGAAAAATCGGTTGGGGCCGCTATGCAATGAGCGGGCTCATCGGGATGTTGCTCTCTGCAAGTCTGGTGACAATCATGGGTCTTATTCCGGTGTACAGACAGCGAAAATCAACCGTGATACAAATAGTGAAGATTATCGTTGCATTGATTCTCATTGGAGTACTCCTCTGGTGTGCCAATCAACCGTATCTATTTATTGCTTCGGTGTTCCCGATATTATCGCTTTGGCTTGGTGTCTCAGTATTGGTTTTTTCCATTTCGCTGGTGTTGTCCGTATTGCTAGCTGAAAGCAGAAGGACCCGTGTGAGGCTGGATTGACAGATTCAGTTTTTGGTTGCCAACAACTTCGTCAGCGCAGAAAGCACTCCGCAGACCGCCAAGAGGAAATCCTTCCTGGCACCACGTTTCCACATACCCCATCACAGATAGCCTAGAAGCCCGTTTTTCGGGCTGAACGAGGGTTTTATCCTGGTACCGGGAGTCTATGTATTTCATTGCCAAACGAAGTGAGCGGAAAGGGACCATGCGATGGTCACTCTCCCAAGCGAGTGCAGGCAACGTAAGGATCCATACCTCGCCCCTTGGGGCGGAAAAGGAGGCTTAGCCTCCTGGGTCCAGGGCTTGCCCTGGGGGTATTGATACCTTTCATACGGTTTAAATTATTTAAAATATACATACATAAAGTATGTAAAAAATCGGAAACTTAAACTTGACTCGGGTTTATGAATTGGATAGTATACAGAGTATGTGTATGGATATATTGAGTATCCTAAACTGGAGGCCATATGGCTGCACTGGATTCAGTGTACGTGTCAAACCGTCACCATCATTGAAGCAAGTCATGGGTCCAGGATATAAGAATGAAGAAAACCTAATCGAGGGAGGTGAAGAATTCAGCGCGATC
>PGXW01000065.1 GCA_002839355.1 Spirochaetae bacterium HGW-Spirochaetae-2 | reverse complement strand
GAACCGCAGCCAGAAATGGTTGACCCAGCGCCAGCGGCGCAGATTGCCGACGATGATAAAGACGGTGCCGAGAACGATGAAGATGACAACCCCGCTATGCAGGGCCAGCACCAGGTCGGCCAGCAGTTGATAGGGAAGGCTCGTGTCCATGGTTTAATTCTGTACCAAATTCCCCTGCGCAGCCATTTAATGAGTGCCGCCCTATTGCCGCCTTCTGAACTCCCAAGGCGGCACCGGCTTCGTGTCCGCCCACAAGCCGACCCGGTCGCGTCGCGCCAAGTCCTCCGCCTGTGCGTAGGCGGCGCGGTCTTCCGGTTCGAGTTCCTCCTGATAAAAACGGTAAAACCACGCCATGCCCCGTTTCACCTGCTCCAGCCCGACATCCATATCCTGCAAAAATACCTTGCCGACGATGCGGTCGTATTTGTCGCGCTTGTTGTAGCTGACGGTGACGTGCTTGCCGGCAATCAGCGCCGTCAGCGATTTCTTCGATTTATTGCCGTAAGCCTGAAACCTCTCCGGCGCATCAATCGCCCCCAGCCGCACCTTGTGTTGCGTGTTGTCCGCCAGCACGATGATCGAATCGCCGTCAGAAACATGGACGACCTTGCCGGCCAGCTCATCCGCCAGAACGCAGGCGGGCAGCAGGAGTAATATAAAAACGAGGGAACGGAATTTCATGGTTCGATGGTGCCTGATTTCAGGGGGGCTCATTTGTGAGAAATAAAGTGTAGGATAACCTCATCAGCCATTTGTAATTCGTAGATGCTAAAAAACATAGGGGCTATCAAATGAAAAAGATCGCATTGTTCTGTCTGGCTTTGGCGCCAATAAGTAGTGCACTGGCTGCAGACGGGTTTTCCGGATTATATGCCGGTATCCACGCAGGCTATGTGGACGTCGATGCCGATGGCAAGGAATACATCAACGGCACGCCTTCAGGCTGGGCGCATAAACTCTCACCGGATGGCGGCCTGATTGGTGGTTTTCTTGGCTTCAACAAGGTGCTCGAGAACAATGTGCTGTTGGGCATTGAAGCCGACTATGAATTCCGCGATGCCACTGACAAAAACGCAGAAAAATTCAACGGTGTTACCGACAATAATTTCACCTCAAAAGCCAGACTGGAAGATGCGGCAACTTTGAGAGCGCGCCTGGGTTATATCTTTAACGACAACAAAACGCTGGCTTATGTCACGGCCGGCTATGCCACGGCCAAAGTCAAAACCACCTATAAAGATTTCTTTAATGTTACGGATTCCAATACGAAATGGCACGATGGCTGGGTACTGGGAGCGGGTGCCGAGCACTTCTTCACAGATAACATTGCAGCGAGGGCGGAATATCGCTACGCGGATTACGGCAATGAAAAATCGAATATCGATTTGCCCGGCTATGGCCGATACCGTCAAAGCCTGGAGGATGAACAGTCGATCCGGGTCGGGGTGATGTATCACTTCTGATTATTCAGTTGATTGAGAAAAACAAAAGGCCTCCAGTTTCTGGAGGCCTTTTTGATGGTGGTGATTGGGGGGGTATATCTGGATTTAGGGTAATAATGTAGGTTGGAAAAAAATTAAGGGTTATTGATATGGAATTCAAAAAAATTGATGACCAGATGCATATGGCACTTCTTGAGCTTCAGAATTTAGTGGTTGCCGATATAGCTTTTTACAAGCAACAGCAATGGCGTATTTGCAACTATGCGCTTTTATTGTTTGCAGCAATCATAGCAATACCCAGATTAGCTGAACCGAAACTTGCAAATTGGGAATATGTTGCGCTAATGCTTATTTCTATTTTTGTTCTTGTTGTCGGGATGTATCTGATATGCGAGATGTCAGTGCCTTTGAAGAAAGGGAGAATGCGTCTGGATGAACTTCGGAAACATTTCGATCGTGAAACGGTAATGAAGGCATACGCAGGCGGGGGCGAGGTGGAAAGCGAATTGAAAAAAGCGAATGAAAAAGAAACACTCGAAGGAATGTTTAATTCCATAATGATATTGAGTTTCTTTGTAACGATATGGCTTTTAATCAGGTCGTTAATAAGTAATGGATTATGACTTATTTAATTTTGGACATAGTACAGCTCTGTGCCCACAGCCCAATCAGGGGGCTGAGAAATAGCCTCTGGCCTCAGTGCTGCTCCGGGGGGGGGGGAATGGGGTCGGAGTAAATTAATCCCTCTTTCAGGCTGCTAAATGAAAAAGGCCTCCAGATTCTGGAGGCCTTTTTGATGGTGGTGATGGGGGGACTTGAACCCTCGACCTATGGATTATGAATCCATCGCTCTAACCAGCTGAGCTACATCACCGGGTGAAATCGGTATTTCTACGAAGCCCGCTATTTTAGTTTTTCACGGGCTTTAAGTCAAAGCCAAAAACCGATTTTTTTGGCTTAGACGTTGAACAGGAAGTGCATCACATCGCCATCATGCACGACGTAGGCCTTGCCTTCGACGCGCATCTTGCCGGCTTCCTTGGCACCTTGTTCGCCTTTGTATTTGACGAAGTCGTCATAGGCGATAACTTCGGCGCGGATGAAGCCGCGTTCGAAATCGGTGTGGATGACGCCGGCGGCCTGAGGGGCGGTGGAGCCGTGGTGGATGGTCCAGGCACGCACTTCCTTCACGCCTGCGGTGAAGTAGGTTTCCAGCCCCAGCAGTTTGTAGGCGGCGCGGATCACGCGATCCAGACCGGCTTCGGTCAGGCCCATTTCTTCGAGGAACAGGGTCTTGTCTTCATCTTCCAGGTCGGCGATTTCGCTTTCGATCTTGGCGCAGATGGCAACGACCGGGGCGTTTTCCTTCTTGCCCAGTTCTTCTACCTTTGCCAGCAGCGGGTTGTCGCCAAAGCCGTCTTCATTGACATTGGCGAGGTACATCACCGGCTTGACGGTAATCAGGCACAGCGGCTTGATGAGGGCGAGCTGGTCGGCATCGAGGTTCAGCGTGCGGACCGGGTTGCCTTGGTCCAGATGCTTCTGGATGGTTTCCAGCAGGTTGCAGAGGGCGATGGCGTCCTTGTCGCCGGATTTGGCTTTCTTGCCTTCGCGCTGCAGGGTCTTTTCCACCGTTTCCATGTCGGCCAGCGCCAGTTCGGTGTTGATGACTTCGATGTCGGAGATCGGGTCTACCTTGCCGGCAACGTGGACGACGTTGCCGTCTTCAAAGCAGCGCACGACGTGGGCGATGGCGTCGGTTTCGCGGATGTTGGCGAGGAACTTGTTGCCCAGGCCTTCGCCCTTGGAGGCACCTGCCACCAGGCCGGCGATGTCGACGAATTCGACAATGGCGGGTTGCACGCGTTGCGGCTTGACGATGTCGATCAGCGCCTGCATGCGCGGGTCCGGCACTTCAACGATGCCGACATTTGGCTCGATGGTACAGAACGGATAGTTTTCAGCCGCAATACCGGCACGGACGATTCCACACTTCATTATTTCTCTCGATTCATTAATTAGGGCCGTTTGACCGGCCTTGGTATTTCATCAGACTGATTGGCAATATTTATTATCAGGCCTTGGTGTGCAATTTCAGCATGGCCGCTTCCATATTCCCTTCCAGCAGGGCAGGCAGGACGGTGGTGCTGGCATCGATGGCTTCATCGATTGCACGTTGCTCTTCCTTCATGGGTGCATTCAGCACGTAGTTGACCACGGCGTTACGGTCGCCCGGATGGTCGATGCCGATGCGCAGACGCCAGAAGTCGTTGGTGCCGAGGCAGGCGACGATATCCTTGAGGCCATTGTGACCGCCATGGCCGCCGCCTTTTTTCAGCTTGATGCTGCCGGCCGGCAGATCCAGTTCATCATGGATGACCAGGATGGCTTCAGGCGGGATTTTGTAGAAATTGGCCAGTGCCGCAACGGCGCGGCCGCTCTTGTTCATGAAGGTTGCTGGCTTCAGCAGCCAGGCTTCACGGTCTGCGGATTTGAAACGCCCCGCATCACCGAAGAATTTGGATTCGTGGTTGAGCCGGCAGGCGTTTTCCGCGGCAATCTGGTCTACCCACCAGAAACCGGCGTTATGACGCGTAGCCGCATACTGGGCACCCGGGTTGCCCAGACCGACGAATAATTGAATACCGGAATGATTAGCCATAAATGATTACGCGCGTTTTGGTTGCCCAAAACGCGCGCTTTTCAGTCACCTGGCAGAGATTACTCGGCTGCTGGAGCTTCTGGGGCTTCAGCTGCGGTTTCTTCTTC
>PGXW01000039.1 GCA_002839355.1 Spirochaetae bacterium HGW-Spirochaetae-2 | reverse complement strand
CCCGTCGGTTGTGGACGAGCTGGAGATAGGTGTAGGACTTGCCGTTCTGTTTTACTTTGCTCTTTCTTACAAACATTGTACTACATATTATACTGCAATTCACAAAATATGTAAACAAATAATACGGTAAAATGCAATATTATTGTACTACAGGAAAACCTTGATTGTTTGACAGCTCCTGAACAGACTATTCTTTTCAGTTCATAGATTAGGGCAGGCGTTGCATATTCATGTTTGTACTACATTTTGTACAACGCCAGTAAAGTTGTATTCAAATGATGCGATAGTGATGAAAGCCCCTTCGACAAGGATAGCTTTTTAATGATGGAAATCTGGTCTTCAGGAATCAAGAAGGTTCCAGGGCTGAAGCTTCTGAATACCTGTTTGGCGTGTCCTAAGATTAGAAAACGAGAAGATCCTGCAGGCGAAAAATGACAAAAATCGATTTATAGTCTAAATCTAGCAATCCAATACATGCCGTGCTATACAGGACCAACCATGTCGGATGAAGATGAACCGAAACTTTTTGTACGCATCAGACCTGCCAGTTGTTCACCCAAGCCAAAGCATGTAGCATTGTACTGCCGCGTCAGCACGAAGATGGAGCGGCAGCTGAACAGCCTCTCGGCCCAGATGGATTTCGAGAAGCAGGAGGATTCCTGTTGACGCTCCATGCCGCCTTTGCCCAAGCGGAGAGCGAGGACAAAAGCACCAATATCAAATGGGGCATCCGAAGAAGCGCCATGCATCCCGACTAGGCCAGGTTTTAAATTTCTTGCAAAAACAACTCCACCACCTGGGGGTCGAAATGCGTGCCACTCTGCTCACGGATATGCTTGAGTGTCTTCTCCATTGACCAGGCCTTGCGGTAAGGACGGTCGCTGGTTAAGGCATCGTATACATCGACAATGGCGAAGATACGTGCTGCCAAGGGGATCTGCTCCCCCTTAAGACCGCGGGGATAGCCGCTGCCGTCCCACTTTTCATGGTGGCAGTAAGGTATGTCCAGTGCCCGGCGTAAGAATTCAATCGGCGAGAGCATCTCAAAGGCAAACACCGGGTGTTTGCGCATAATCCCCCACTCATCATCGGTCAGTTTGCCGGCTTTTAGCAAAATCTTGTCAGGAATGCCCATCTTGCCTATGTCGTGTAAGAGGGCACCCCGGCGCACATGGGCCATCTCTTCTTCCTTTATACCCAGTTTCCTCGAGATTCTCATGGTCAACTCGGTAACCCGCCGGCTGTGGTTCTCGGTTTCATCATCCTTCAGGTCGAGTGCGTGAGCCCAGCCTGCAATAGTGGCATCGTAGGCCCGGAGCAATTCCACGTTGGAGCGCTCCAGTTTGGTGAAAAGTTCAGCATTGTCAATGGCAATGGCCGCTTGGCCGGCCAGAGTCTCCAAAAAGGACAACCATTCGCCATCGATAACAAGCAACTCCCGATGGAAAACCTCCAGCACGCCCAAGACGGAACCCTTGGCGATGAGGGGGACGGCATAGTAGGCAACGAAACCCTCATCGGTAATGATGGGTTTCAGAATCGGATCCTGCCCGACTTCGCGCAGGTCGGGGATATGAATCGATTGACGATCCAAAGCGACATGGCCTCCGTGTCCTTCTCCCAACCGGATGGTGGCTTTGCTGATGTTTTCGGTGCGGAAGCCACGCCAGTGCTCATATTTCAGAACGCCGCTGTGCGGATCGAGGCGTAAAATAGCGGCGGCGTCAGTCTTGAGCATTCTTGTGACTTCATCCAGGACAACTTGAAAGGTAACGCGCAGATCGAGGCTGCCGGTGATGGCCAAGTCGATATTTCTCAGAGCCTGCACCTGGTTCAAGCGATTTTGTGTCTCATCAAACAGATGGACGTTGGTTATGGCCGCAGCAGTCTGTCTGGCCAAGCCTTCGAGGGTGGCGATGGCGTCATCGGAATGGGTTAACTCCTCTCTGGCTCCGGCTACAAGGATGCCAAATGTTGAGCCTTCCCTTTCTATGACAACGTAAACTAATCTTTTGATATCGTGCTTCTGTATAAGCCTCTCAAAGACCGGGTCTTCCAACAGGGTGGAATCAGTGACTACACCGGTTTTGCCCGACTTCATTAAAACCTCGCCAAAGCCATTCCAGAGAAGAGACTCTTTACCACGGTCCAGTTCCAATGCCAGGCTTGAGCCTTCGGTTAAACAGAAACCCCGGGTTTTACTGTCGTAACGCAAAAAGATAGACAGTGGAACTTTAAGGGCGCTGCATACTTCCTCGCTGACTATCCGGTATATATCCCGAATCTCCATATGGGCATTGAGACGGGTGGAAGCCTGTAGAAGGGCCACTGTCCTGTCTCTGTGGCGGCGCGTTTCCTCTTCAGCCAGTTTGCGTTCGGTGATGTCGTGTCCCGTCCCCTGGATCTCTTTGAGTTCTCCTGATTCATTAAATATTGCAACATCCGTCCATTCTTGCCAGTGGGTGTCGCCGTCAGGAGCTATCACTTCGAATTCCCTTGTATCACTCGGGTGGGCAAGGGTTAAACGTTTCAGCGATGCCAGTTCATCTTCATGGAGTTCAGGCGGGATAAACAGCAGATATTTCAGACCCAATAACTCCTTTCTGGATTTCCCAAAAGCCCGGCAATAAGCATCGTTGACAAAAGTTAAAGTGGTATCAGGCAGATAGCGGCAGATGATTTCCCGCTGGGTGTCGACCACGGACCGATACAATGTCTTCAAGTTGTTTCTTTCCATAAGAATCGCATGCTTTGATCGCAAATTCAATACGATGATGCACGCCACCAGCAGAACAATAAGAATGGTAATTACCGATATTGTTAAAAGGGAGTTGAGGTTTGCCGCTGACAGAACAGTGTTTGGGATTCTTGAAACCCATATCCAGAAATATTCATTTGCACCATCAAAAAAATTGACCTCCTCGATAGCTAGCGGATATATCCTTTGAAACGAAAAAGATCCGTTGGGCGTAACAAAGCTTCCATTGTCCTTGCTAAGTATTTCCTCCCATTCAGTTGGATAATAAGCCCCAAAGTTTTCGGATTTACGATCAGGGTACATGAACCCCCATTCCTTATCGGCCTCGGGACCCAACAACCAATATCCCTGTGCGTTAAGGAGCATCGATTCATGGGTATCATAATCAACTTCTAATAAGCTTATATGGTCCAGAAGGATATCCGCCCGATAATCAAGCATGAATATGCCTGCTGTTTGTCCGGTTGCATTTCTAATCGGGGTGCCAATTCTGATAATCGGCTTGATGGGCAGTTCGATTTGACCTTGTTCCACATTAAGATCCATCTCTGAAACAAAAACCTTTCCCGGCTCGAGCTTTATGGTTTCCGTAAAATAATAACGGTCCGCCTTATCCTGGAGTTCAGCATCGGACACTACCGCTGAACCACCGTTATGATAGTCAACGCGTATGACTTCCATCCCATCGTTGTCCAAAACACGAATCCGGTCGTATCTTTTGAATGTATCCGAACTGAGCAAAAACATTTTTGTCAGTTCAGCTTTTATCTGAGGATCAATGTTGCCTGAGGTATCAAACAGATTTTTGGTTTGCATGACTTCTATGTAGAATTTGGCATTACGAACAAATCCAGAGATATCATCAGACAATATATCCTTGCTAATCAACACTGAAGAATGCTGCTCGGTCCGAAAAAAGTTCAGTCTAGCCAACTTGTCATTGTTATATACGAGAAACCCCACAACCACTGCGGCGATTAACAGAGGAATCAGGTATTTGATGGCCCTTTCCCAAATCTGTCTTGAGAAAAATGGTATTTCATCAACAGATGCTTCAGAAGAGTCATTTTTAAAAATATTGTTGTCATCGCTATTTCCAATCTCGCTTTTCATAACCCCTATCCCTTTTTTTGCTCCAATAGTCCTCTATCCCCTAAACCATTGAGGATATTTTTGAATTGGCTGTAACCCCTGGAATGTATTTACAAGCAAGCTTCAGCATCTTTCCATTGCGTCTTGCTGAAAAATGACTTAAGAACAATTCTTTGTTCATCTTCAATATAGATTTCCATAATAAGCTGGTAAATTCCCATGGCGCTTGTCCTACAAATCTCCAGTACATTATGCATATAATAAAGGGCTTTGAATTGCCGCGATGCATCCATTATCTCAAGACACTCCTGTACAGATGGTGGAATATTGAATTATGTTTTTTATTCAAGTCCAGTTTCCCTTATCTCCCTGCGGACTACTATAACATTATCTCTGCTACGGATTCCATAGAATTGAAGGCAGCGCATAGAATAATATTCTTCCCGATGTGATTGATAGTCTGAATCTATCCATCCCCCTCAATCCGTGCTAAATAGCACCATCGGGGACATCCTCTCCAATGAAAAGTATGCGGGGGACCCCGTCTATGGGAGGACAACCGGTGCAGAATACCCTGCCATGGAAAGGATCAGGAATAATCTGGATGAGGTCCAAAGATCAGAGAACCATCACCCTCCCCTCATCGAGAAAGCGACGTTCGACCTTGTCCAAGAGATGAAGAAAATGAGATCAAACATCGAGCTCGATGAGCACGGGAACAGGGTCCGGAAGAGCACCCATTACAGCATGAAACGGAGTAGGCACAAGGCCATCGAACAAACCAAGGAAAGGTGATTGAAGCTTATTTATTACTAAACATATGTTTACTAATTTGTAACGGTAAAACTCAAGCTGTATCCTACTTATTTCTTTAAAATAGAAATACTTATTGTATCTCCATTGGCGTCGAGAGGGAGGTATTCAGCAATCCGCTCAGGGAACGGGCAACCGCAGTCATAGTCGCGCACAACCATCCCAGTGGCATACTCATTCCCAGCAACGACGATATCAATGTCACGCAACGGTTGTTGAAGGCGGGCGAGCTGCTCGGTATCCGGGTGCTCGACCACCTGATCTTCAGCGACGAGTCTTTCCGGTCGATGTTGGAGGAGAATGAGTTGATTTCCTAACTTTCATAGTATATGTCACACCGCTACCGGTCTCAGCGGATCATAAGGAAGAATATGGTGACGAGGCGAATCCAATGCTTGTCCAATGCGAGTCTGGTCAGGTGTTTCCAATGACACAATCGTTTGCGGATACCATTGATATCCTTTCAGGTACTGGTATTCCTCAGATTTTGTTTGATACATGACGTTGTTGAAGAAAGGAAAATATTTGATGGAAGGCACGTCCTCGAATATGGATGATAACGTGCAATTTCTTGAGATGAGGACAAGGTCTCCCATTGCTAGATGACCAGTGTGTCGTGCCTCGTTGCGATTACTATAGTGCAATATTGCAAGTGGCCTAAATGCTACCCAAACTTTCATTTACCTTCGCATTGGTGTCGCACTTCTTTGAATGGAAATACGTCCCGGATCTGATACCAGCGATTGGAAGACTGTTTCTGACACCTTCTTCTTGTTTCTCGCAGCCACCTGCGATACCATGCGGTACATGGTGAAAAATCTATCGTTCAAAACAAAATCAGTCATCATGGTGCTTATAATACTCCCAGCACTGCTGATACCGCTCTTCTTCATTGTCCAGAACACCACGAAAAGCGTCTTTGCCATCAGCGAGGACGAGAATTTCCGGCGTATCTTCCACATCATCCAATGGGAGATGGAGGATGAGTTGGAGTATGTGTCTATACTCCTGAAAAGGATAGCCTCCGATCCGGAAGTCCAAGACATGATTACCCGAAAGGATCGGGACGGGCTGTATCGCCATCTTATTCCTGAATATGAACTTTTTAGAGACAAGGTGTTCCGGTATCACATCCATTCCTCTGAAGGCAAGTCGATTCTGAGGGTCCACAATCCAGAACTTGAATACGATGATGAGGATTTGACAACTATCAGACCCATGGTCATGGCAATGATTGAACAACACGAGGAATTGCGGGGGATTGAAAAGGGAAGAGAGGGGTTCAGCCTTCGGGTAATGACGCCGGTATTCAAAAATGGAGAATTCATCGGATCGATAGAGTTCGGTATGGATTTCCTGCGTTTCTTAGAAAAGATCACCGATCGGTATTGCGGCGATTTCCATAGTTTCGAATTGACGGGAAACAATACCTTTTCTCAATTTTCATCCACAGAGTCCATCCCCTCCTATATACCCAGCATTGATGAGATACGGCAGATCGAGTTGGGAGATTCGTATTGGTTGACTCCGAAAGGGAAGGATTACAGTGTGGGAATCCTCCCTTTCAATGATTTCCAAGGGAATGTGGCTGGTTTCTTCCAGGTGGAATTATGCCGTATCAGCATTGCCGAACAAATCAACAACATGCGCGATCTGTTTGTCGGTTTGACCATCATCACCATCACATCGATCGTATTGATGCTCTTCCTCTACATCAGGCGGTATCTGGTTCGGCCTTTGCAGGGTGTGGTCGAACAGATCAAACGGATCAGCAAGGAAATTACTTCGGGCAACTTGAATTATAGGGGCAATGTGAACGAAGCAGGCGTTGATTTCAGAGCGATAATCAAAGCGATAAACCAAATAATCGCGAATCTCCGAGAACGGGAGACGATACTGCGGGCAATCATCGACGGGTTTCCGGGCATAGTCTTCTACCTTGACCATGAAACGAGGATATTGTGGGCGAATGCCCGGGCGAAAACAACCGGAGAAGGAGAGATCATCGGCAGGCAACTCTCTGAGGCAACCTCCTATAACGGCTTTTTCAAGGTAGAGAGGGACCTGCTCGAGGAGACCTTCCGAAAGAAACACATGACCTCCAAAAGTATCTGTTATATGCGTGACAACGGATCGGGCATGAAAAATGAGTGCTGGGAACACCTCTCGATCCCGATACTCGATGAGAACAACCATATCAGGAACATCCTCAGGATTTCCTCTGACATCACTGACAAACTGGAGGCGGAGACAGCGCTGAAGAAAATGAATGAAACACTCGAGAAACGGGTTGAGAGCGAGGTCCTCAGTCGCAAGAAACAAGAAGAGTTGGCTTACCAGCAGTCCCGCATGGCTGCCATCGGAGAACTTGCCGCAGGAATCGCGCATGAGATCAATCAACCCCTGAACTCCATCTCCTTCGCCATCCAGAACGTGTACAACCGATACGCGGACAATTCGATCGACATCGACTATTTCAAAAAGAAAATCGATAGCATATCCGGAGATATCGCAAGGACGAGGCGGATTATCGACCATGTACGGATTTTCGCCCGCGAGTCGAGTGCGGAATACAACATACTCTTCTCGATAAACCAATCCGTGCAGAACGCCATTTCTCTCATAGGTGTGCAGTTGGCTACCCTCGGAATCGATATCAGATCACAGCTTGACGAAAATCTTCCGCAATTATGCGGCAATCCCTTCAGATACGAACAGGTCGTATTGAACCTGATTTCGAACGCGAAGGATGCGCTTGAGGAACGGAACAGGCATGATAACGACAGGAACAATCCGGACCCGCTACCCTTGTCCATAGTCGTCGCGACCTTCAGGAGAGATAACTCCATCATCCTTGAGGTGCTTGATAATGGTTCGGGAATCGCAGATAATCTCCTAAGCCGCGTATTCGATCCCTTCTTCACCACCAAGTCCGCGGGAAAAGGGACTGGGCTTGGTCTTTCGATTTCCTATGGCATTGTCAAGGAATTCGGGGGGTCCATTGACATCTACCCCCAAACTCAGGGAACTCTGGTATCCGTGAGCGTACCGGTTGGAGAGAAGATATGCGAAAATTGACCATCCTTGTTCTTGAAGATGATGAGAGGCTCTTGGAAGAGCTTTCCGAATACCTGGACTCTGAAGGTTTTCAGGTTTGCAAAGCGCAATCCCCCAGTGCCGCGATGGCGCAGATCGGGAACTGTGGCATCGATATTGCAATCATCGACATCAAGCTCCCTGAATACGATGGGATACAGTTCCTAAAGAAACTCAAGAAACTGAAACCCGATGTCGAAGCAATCATGATGAGCGGTCATGGCGACATGGAGAATGTGATTGAAGCAATGCGGGAGGGGGCGTTTGACTATCTTCGCAAACCGTTTTCTCCCGTCGAGATGCAGATATCAATTGAGAGAACAAAAAAATTTCTCGATGTGAACAGGTCGGCAAAAATGCTGAGGACTATCTGCGACACGCTTCAGGACGAAATAATCGCAGTGGGCGAGTTGTGTCTGATCGGCAAATCACAAGCCTTGCGTGATATGGCCAATATGATCGAAGCTGCAGCAAGACATCCCGACAGTCCGGTTCTCATCACGGGAGAAAGCGGTACAGGAAAGGAACTTGTTGCAAGGTTGATTCATCTTCAGGGTGGAAGAAGAAATGGAAGGTTCCTGCCGGTTAATTGTGCCGCTGTCCCGAACCAACTTTTTGAAAGTGAGTTCTTCGGACACCTGAAGGGGTCCTTTACCGATGCCAAAGAATTGAGGAAAGGATTTTTCAGGTCTGCTGATACCGGAACGCTTTTTCTCGATGAGATCGGGGACATGTCCTATGAGGCGCAGACCAAACTGCTGAGGGTGATAGAGGACAAGCTTGTCAAGCCCATCGGATCTGATGAGGAAGTCCCCGTCGATGTACGGATCATCTGTGCCACCAACCAACCCATTGAGGAAATGATGGGCCAGAAGAAATTCAGGCTTGATTTCTATCACCGGATATCTGTCGTCGAGATCCAAATCCCACCGCTTCGCGAACGACCTGAGGACATCCCTCTTCTGGTGGCCTATTTTTTAAAGAACCTCGGACAGAGAATGGGAAGGAAGGATCTGGTGATCGATGGCGACAGTCTGAAAGAAGTTTCCGCCTACCCGTTCCCCGGAAATGTCAGGGAATTGAAGAACATGGTTGAAAAAGCTCTGATTATCGGTACGAATCCGATCGTGCTGACTCCCCCTCGAAAAACAGAACATCGGACTGTTGGCACTAACAGGAATCCGGTGCTCCCTTCTCCACTGCAACCAGATGAACTGGACCTGGAAGCCCTTGAACGGACTGCAATACTGAAGGCCTTGGAATTTTCCGATTCCAATATGACGAAAGCCGCAGGCTTGCTCGGCTTGAGCAGGCAAGCACTTGATCGGAGATTACTCAAATTCGGATTGCGCCCATGACGTTCGGAAGAGCGCCCGAATCCGGACTATGACTCCAATATCGGACACTTCAAGGGCTGGACATCGATAACGCCATTCCCAATCACGTGGACATACGCGAATATAGCTCAGTGGCACATAGCGGACAGTCATATCGTTATTTTATTATCGGTAAATATTTATCCATCATGTGGAGCATACAAGACATAGGCCAATCAAGCAAATACGCTTGAAAAAACAACTTCCATAAGTCTTTTACCTAAAATTATCCTCATTGGCACAATTCCTGCATTGAATGATTCAAATACATTTATACAGGAGATTTGTTATGGCAGAAAAAGAATTGGATTGTTTGGGTGAAGCGTGTCCGGTCCCTTTGATCAAGGCCCAGAACGCTTTGGGGACGATGGCGATCGGTGATGTGTTGATCGTCCACATCGATCACAGCTGCGCCATGAAGAATGTCCCCGATTGGGCTAGGGAAGCAGGACATAATGTAGAACTCGAAGAAATTGACGATGGAGAGTGGGATATCATCATCGAAAAGGCCAAATAGCTTGGAACAAAGGGGTAACTATTCAAATGGAAGAGAAAGAGAAGAAACAGAGCTTATGGGAATTTTATTTCAAGAGGGAATGGTCGTACACTACCGGTGCGGTTCTGTTGAGCATTTTGGCCGTATCGCTTGTATTGGTGACCGGCCAGGCTTGGGGAGTTACCGGGGTGTTCCACGTCTGGGGAGGGAAGGTGCTCTCTTGGTTTGGAATCAACGCGGATGCTTTTCCCGGGTTCAACGGGGCGGTTGGGAAATATATCTTCGCAAACAGCCAAGTATCGTTGACGAATTTGGGCATTGTGCTGGGAGCATTGCTTTCCGTCCTTCTTGCCGCGTCCTTCAAGTACAAGAAAATCAAAAGTAGGAAGCAAGTTGTCGCGGCCATTCTTGGAGGACTCCTGATGGGAATAGGCGCCAGGATTGCGGGAGGATGCAACATCGGGAATTTCTTCTCGGGTATACCTGCATTCTCCTTAGCCGGCTGGATTTTCATGGTCTTCATTTTTCTGGGTGCATTCATAGGCAGCAAGATGCTTAAGAAATGGTTCATGTAACAGTTGAGGAGATTAATAAATGAGTGAACAAACAATAAGAACTTCCAGTAGGAAAAAAACCACACCGGAACAACGCAGAAGGAAGAAAACAATACAGATCACACTTGGGATTGTGCTCATCGCAGTAATCCTGCTTGTATCCGCGCTCTTTCAGAATACGAACCCCAAAGCAGGATTCATCTTGATCATCGGTGTACTATTGGGCTACACCCTGCAGAGATCACGATTTTGCTTCACGGCATCCCTTAGGGATCCAATGCTTACCGGTGGAACATTGCTCACAAAAGCTGTGATCATCGGCCTTGCAGTGTCTTCACTGCTGTTCATGGCGATCAATATGTCGAAATTCGGCTTGGATCTGTCGGCATTCGACATTAAGAAGGTGGCGGGAAACGTCAAACCGGCTGGAGTAAATACAGCCATAGGCGCATTTCTGTTTGGAATTGGAGCGGTTATCGCGGGAGGGTGTGCTTCTGGGACGCTCATGCGAATGGGTGAAGGGTTTGCCCAGCAATGGCTGGCATTCGTATTCTTTGTCATAGGATCCATGTTGGGTGTATTCATCATGGTCCCGATGGATTCCGTCCCAATTCTGAAAGGTACGGCAGTATTCCTTCCGGATGTACTGGGCGGCTGGATCCCTGCCGTCATCGTCCAGTTTGGCCTTTTGGCACTGATCTACCTGCTCGCACAGTGGTGGGGAAACAAAAAAAGTTCAGGTATCGTGTAATGGAAACAAGAGAGAAAAAAAAGGAATACTATGATGTGGTGGTGATAGGTGGCGGACCCGGAGGTTTGACAGCGGCCCTTTATGCAGGAAGGGCGAGGTTGAAGACCTTGTTGATAGAGAAATCACTCATCGGCGGTATGGCTACGTATACGAGTGAGATTGAGAACTACCCTGGCTTCCCGGAACCTGTGGATGGCATCGATCTGATGAAACGGTTCGACAAGCAATTCCGCCGATTCAATGTTGCAGTCAAATTGACTGACGTGCGCTCGGTGATGGTTGATTGCGACGAAAAGATCGTGTCAACTTTCAGGACAAATTATCATGCGAAGTCTGTAATTATTGCAACAGGAAACAAGCCCCGACTCACCGGGGCCGCCAATGAAGGCCAATTCCTCAATGACAAGGGAATCTCATTCTGTGCGACCTGCGATGCAGCAAGGAATACCGGGAAGAAGATTATGGTCATCGGCTCCGGTGATGCGGCTATTGAGGAGGGGATGTTCCTGACCAAATTCGCTTCCGAAGTCATTGTATCGGTTATTCATGATGAGGGTACCATGGATGCGAACAAGGTGGCTCAGGAGAAAGCATATGCCAATCCGAAAATGAAATTCATGTGGAACACCGTTGTCAATTCATTCGAAGGTGAAGAGATGCTCAAGACCGTCGTTCTGAAGAACATCAAGACTGGTGAGCTTCTCCCTGTCGATGTCGATACGTGTTTTCTGTTCATCGGATACATACCGAACACCAAATATTTCGAAGGACTGGTCACCATGAACAATCGGGGCTACATAGTGACGAATGAAGCGATGGAAACCAATGTTCCGGGTATTTATGCAGTCGGAGACTGTCGTGACAAGATACTCAGACAGGTGGCAACCGCCGTTGGAGACGGTGCGATCGCCGGCTTCATGGCAGAAAAATATGTCGAGGAACTCGAATATGTCCAAAAGGAGATCTTCGAGGCAAAAGGGTTGATCATGGCTTTTGTGTACAATGCTATCGAAGCGCTGGATCGTGAATATCTTTCGAGGATAGAGCAAGCCCAGATAGAATTCGATGGAAAAGTGCAACTCAGGCGAATAGACATCTATAAATCTGACCGAATAGCATGTCGCCTCGAGTACACACAAAGCCCATCACTGATTTTCTTGAAGGATGGAAAAGTAATCAAGCACATAGAGGATTTCTCTAATATAGGTGCCGTCATCTCCAAAATGGTAGAACAATACACGTAATCTATACTCACAGATGGAATTTTCATGCACACAGAAGACCTGTTGCACGGGCTGACACTCCCGAGCAACAGGTTTGTTTTTTTCTTTGAAATAGTAGTACTTAATGTATCTCCATCGGCGTTGAGAGGGAGGTATTCAGCAATCCGCTCAGGGAACGGGCCACCGCAGTGATTGTAGCCCACAACCACCCCAGTGGCATACTCATTCCCAGCAATGACGATATCAATGTCACGCAACGGTTGTTGAAGGCGGGCGAGCTGCTCGGTATCCGGGTGCTCGACCACCTGATCTTCAGCGACGAAGGATTCCGATCGATGCTGGAGCAGAATGAGTTGTCCTAATAGTATAAACCATCGTGAAATCAATCGATGAAAAAGGATTCCATAAGGATGTCCAATCATTTCGTCCCACCATATGACCTAATGTGGAGAACGAAGATATCCTTTATGGTACCAAGGCTCGCTTGAAAATTGACTTTTGTATAGAAATTGATTATGATATCTATACAAAAGTAAACTAACAAAGGAGTCGGCAAAATCAAAACAATCAATTCTCGAATTTATGAAGAAATCAAGAAAAACAACAACGTGATTACCACATCACAGGTGTTACAGATGGGATTCTCAAAAACGTTGATCACGAACTATGTTCATGCCGGCCTTTTGGAAAGATGTGGCCATGGCGTCTATACTCTTCCGGGTAGTTTGAAAGACGATATGCATGCGCTCATGCTTCGCTCGTCAAAAATAATTTTTTCCCATGACACTGCACTCTTTTTGAACGGACTGGCCGAACGCACACCGTTCCGACATGCCGTTACCATTCCCAGTGATACAGCGTTGCCGGCCTCTATCAAGAACTCATGCATTTGTTTTTATATCAAGCCAGAGCTGCATACACTTGGAATGATTGTGAAGAAGACAACTTTCGGTAACTCGGTGCGGTGCTACAACATGGAACGCACTATTTGTGATTTGCTTCGCAGCCGTACCCGATGTGATGAGGAAACCGTGATCAGCGCCGTAAAAAACTATGCGGCTTCCAAGAACAAAAACTTGAATCTTCTTACAGACTATGCAAGGAGCCTGAAAGTTGAAAAATCGCTAAGACGATATATGGAGGTGCTGTTATGAGTTCTACAACCATGAGCCTGAAGGCTCGAATCAACAACTACGCGAAGAAACATGGCATTGCAGCACAAGTCGTCTTGCAGAACTACATGTTCGAGCGATTCTTGGAGCGTTTGTCCAAATCTGAACATAAGGACAAATTCGTAATCAAGGGAGGGCTGCTTATCGCAACCATTGTGGGCTTGGATATCCGCTCAACCATGGACCTGGACACGACGCTTCGCGATGTGATCTTCACTGAAGATCAAATAACACAATCAGTTCAGAGCATCTGCAGCGTAGCTTTGGATGATGAAGTTAATTTTTCTGTTGTTTCCGTAACACCAATCCGCAAGGATGACCGCTACGGTGGGTTCTGTGTTCGTATGGATGCACGGTATGACACAATCATTACGCCGCTTTCAATCGATATCTCTACCGGAGATGTCCTGACACCTTCCGCTGTTCCTTATGAATTCACTGGAATTTTTAACGAATCTATCCGTATCAGTATCTGGGGCTATAACATAGAGACGGTTATGGCCGAGAAAGTAGAGACTATTCTAAGCCGCGGTATCTTCAGCACGCGCCCGAGAGATTATTACGACATCTATATATTGGGCACCACACAAAAGTATGACAAAGCACTTTTTTGGGAAGCGCTTACTGCTACGGCTAACCATCGGGAAAGTACATCGACCCTGGCCGATAAAGAGGCAATATTCAAAAATATATCCAAAAGCCGAGATCTCCGTGAAAGATGGACTAAATATCAGAGTAAGTTCCCCTATGCTTATAATATTACTTATGAAGCGATCATCGAAGTACTTCACAGCCTACTTTGGCCGTTGACATCCTGAATAGGGAAAGAGGATACCGGATGCCAGCGCAAGATTTGACATTACCAGATTCAATGTGTATAGTTCCCAATAATGATACACATCGAACTCGGGAGGCCTTCATGCGTACAAATATTGTTATTGATGATCAACTGATGAGTGAAGCACTACTCGTCTCAGGCTATAGAACCAAGAAAGAGGCGGTTGAGGAAGGATTGAAACTCCTCATCCATATGAAGAAACAAGCCAAGATTCGAGAACTCAGGGGAAAACTGAAGTGGGAAGGCGATCTTGACGAAATGAGAACCAACGTATGATTGTCGCAGATACATCCGTTTGGATCGATTATGTGAACGGAGCGATTACTCCTCAGACAGACATTCTCGATAGCGAATTGCGACAAAATAGAGTGGCCACCGGCGATTTGATCATGGTGGAATTCCTCCAGGGATTTCGAAGCGACACACAGTTTCAGCTTGCGAAGCGCATGATGGATGCTCTCGAGTATCATGATCTTGTCGGCAAAGAGTTAGCTCTGATGGCTGCACAGAACTTCCGAAAGCTACGAAAGCAGGGAATCACTATTCGGAAAACCATCGATGTACTCATAGCGACCTTTTGTATTGAATACGGATTCGAGCTACTGCACAATGACAGGGATTTCGATCAAATGGAGTCGATCCTTGGGTTGCGGGTGAGGCACTGAGCTCTCAAGAACAACATGAGAAACGAGCAGGCAAAGTAATGTATACACGGTGTACTGGACCATCTGATCTTCAACGATGAATTGTTCAAACCGATGCTCGAGGAGAATGAGTTGACTTGATGTCGTAAACCATAACGTAACCACAACATAACCAAATGTTGACAACGAGGATTCTGTAGCTGGTACCTATATCTGTCGCTTATTTCTCATGGTCAGCGATCAACTGACTCTTGAGATCGCGTAGCTGGCCATCCTTCTGGTATTGATAGATATCGATCGCAGTGGAAGAAGGCCCAGTAGTCACCACCGCGAACGTCCTGCTGAGGAGGCTACCATCCTTCTCCTTGTAATTGGTGTTGTGGTCGATCCAAGTACCAGTATTCACGTAGTAGTGGCCATTGCCATAGTCGTAGAACAATGGGACATGGGTGTGTCCGAAGATTACTACGCTAGTATCGCTTTGAGCGTTGTCGACTTCAAACTGCGTTCGAGCCTGGCTTTCGAAATACTTGCTGTCAAGTGCACCCAAGGCTGCTTCTGAGAAGCTGGATTTCACACGTACCCCATTGGCCTTCTGACGGGCGTCCCATGTCCGTTGATAGTTCGGAAAGAGTACGGGAGCAGAAATTTCTCCCTGCTCGTTACGTACCGGATACAAATCCTGAATCGAATAGGTATCGTTGTATCCATCAATGCGCATATCCAAAAGCTTGTCCCCGAATCCATCGGTTGGAGTGATGTTCTTGAACACAGTTTCCATGGTCCGATAATAGGCATAAGCTCCGAATTGGTCAGGATCGTTCACACGGTCTGGAACAGTCTCGATCACCGGCAGGCTAGCCCTATAGGCAGGTTTCCCCTTGAGTACCCAGTCTGCTGCGAATCGAGCGTAGAAGTATCCCGGAGGAAACATGGTAGGGCCGTTGGTGAGATGAGCATTGGTTATGGTATCTGGTGCCGAAAACACATCATACCGGTGGCCATGCTCAATGACGATTTCATTTCGGTCACCGGTACGATACAACCCGACTCCAAGGTGTTGCGAACAGACTTTCATGCCTGGGATCGCCTCCTCGATGTATTGGACGTTGACTGACATGTCATGGTTTCCGACGACATATACCAAATTGATACCTGCATCCATGACGTGCTTGAAGGCATCCACTAAATCTTTGTTGTTCTCGATGTTCTTTCGGTAGAAGTCCGCCCTGTCGATTTCAACAAAGGAGAGCGGCAGGAACCATTCATCAAGGATATCACCGTTGAGCACTACTTCCCGAACATCTGAAGTCACAGCGATGCGTTGCAGGAATTCGATGAGATACGGTCGATTCTCCAGAATCTCCGCATAGGCATCTTCAAAGCCAGTGTGAAGGTCGCTGACCACGATAATCTTGTCTCGTGTGCTTCCTGCATCCCAAAGCGGTTGCACACCAGCCGATCCTGCAGCGTCCTGTTTTGACAAGGTCGTGCAACCAATGAAGTTTATTAGCAATAAAGTTAAAGCAAAGAATGGGATAATTCGTTTTATCATGGAGTCCCTCCTGCCCGGTGATGGTGTGGTACACATCGATCTTTCAAGCAACTCAAATGCAACTGGAAGTATTAAGAGTGACTTTTTTTCTGTTGTGCTACTCACTTGTACTTGCATTGAATTATATTCGAGAATTTCATGGAAGCGTAGCTTTATTTATTATCTTTCTTCCATTCCCTATCTACTTGAGTAAAACCATAATCGGTGTCAACGGAGTCTCCTGTGACAATCGGTGTCGGGTGGAGACTTCACGGTGCGTCCACCAAGGCGGAATGTGAAGATTCAAGCATCAACAACAAGCGGGGTATCATTGTCTGTACCATGCATACCAACCTTGAAAAGCTCGCAACATCGTGCATTGAACACGGATTCGAACTCTTACACAATGACAGGAATTTTGATCCTATGAAAAGTTTTCAGAAGATTCGTTCTATGGACAGACGGTAGGTTCCGAGTATCCTGCGATGAAGAGGATCAGGAACAACCCGGGACAGCTCTAAGCACATATGGATACCTACTACCACGACAGAACAGTTGGCGACTTCTTTCCCTCCCCAAGGGGAGAGGTATGCAACCTTTTGTTCCCTACACTCGCTCGGGAGAGTGGAGCTGTTTCAAAATTAACTTTTTTTGCAGCCCAAAACTCGATGGATGCAGTGCCCAATACCCAAAGGCGCTGCATTTTCTTTGAACAATGGGTATTCAGCGAAAGGGCCCTCCTGGGAAGCACATGCGTATCCAAGGCCTGGGGAAGCGGTGGTGCTTGATCGATTGAATGCGGTGGTGAACGACGGATGCGGCTAGACAGCCCCGCCGGTCTCCCCCCGTGGCAGGGAATACCAGAACGGCGTGCTCACCAGCCCCTCCTCCATCCTGTTCGCCAGATGGATCACGTTGATCGCCATGCTCATGAGCAGCCATTCGGAGAAGGCCCGCTTCTTCCCGAAGCTCAGGAATCTCCTGAACCGCCAGTTGGCCTTGAGCTGGGCGAAGGCGCCTTCCGCCTGTATGCTCCGGTTCATACGAACCTCCGTGCCGAACGCGCTGGTGATGTTCTCAAGGGCCGCCTTGCGGTATTTGACCAAGAGGAAGTTGGTCTCGAGCCTCTTGTAGGGGAGCTTGCTTTTCTTCATGCACTCCCCCCTCACCGGGCAGCTTTTGCAGCCTCTCCTGCAGGCGTACACCTTTGTCGCCGCCTGCGACCCGTCCTGGCCCCCCGCATGCTTCATCGTGACGAAAAAGAGCTTCTTGCCGTTGGCGCAGGTGTAGGTGTCGGACTTCTCGTCATACGCCAGGTTCTCCACGCGCCCGATTTCCTGCGCATAGGCTCTTGTCTTGGAGACCGCATAGTTCTGCGGCTTTATGTAGTCCTTGATCCCCAGCTTGTCAAGCGCCAGGCGGTTCGCGAGCGAGTCGTAGCCGCTGTCCGCGCAATACGCCGGGTATTTCCAGCTCAGCGACGAGCCCAGCTTCTCCAGCGCGGGGACCATGGTGTGGTAGTCGGTCCGGTCGGCGCTGGAGAAGGCGCCCACGATGTAGTTCCCGTCGACCAGCGTCTGGATGTTGTAGGCGGGCTTCAACTGCCCGTTGTTCATCGCATCCTCCTTCATCCGCATGAAGGTCGCCTCGGGATCCGTCCTGCTCATGCTCTTGCGGTCCTTCCCGATCATCTCCAGATAGTGGCTGTACTTGTCCAGCCTGGACAGGGAATCGACGACATCGCGGTACGCCTTCTGCTCCGGACAGAGGCGGTGGCCGCTGCCGGGTGCGTCGGCGCACACCGGCTTGCCGGACCGCTCCAGGTTGCGCTTCAGCGACATCAGCGCCGCATGGAGGTCGCCCTCACCATCGCAGGCGGTATCCCAGGCGAAGCGGTCCCCGATCTCCTTGATCTGGCGCAGCGCCCTCACCTTCAGTTTCGCGAGGTTCTTCTCCACCGAGCCCTTCCAGACGAACGTGTATTTGCCGGCCCGGGACTCGATCTTCGTCCCGTCCTGGAACACCACGTCCTTTCCCAGCTCACCCAAGCCGGAGAGCCGCTCGGCCATCTGGAACAGCATGTCCTCGATGGCCGCCGGGTTCTCCTTGATGAATCTGTTTATCGTGATGTGGCCGGGGGCCTTCCGTCCGTCCAGTACCGCCTGGAGGAACAGGTCCCTCGTGCATAGCCGCGCGATCCCCCTGCAGCTGTACCGTCCCTCGGCGCGGGCGTACAGGAGGATGACCATCATGGTGTACGCGTCAACCGCCTGCGGCCTGCCGGAGACCCCCTTCTTGCGCCGGCTGGTGAATAAGTCGAACCTGGCGTGCTCGAGCAACGTCAGTATAGCCGCCTCACTTGGCGACAGTTCGAAGGGGATCCCATAGGAGATGTGCAGATGCAATTGACTATGGTTCCCAAATGAAGTAAGATCCATATCGTGCTCCTAATTCTTTTTGGCTAAAGATATTATAGCACATTTGGGGGTTGCTTTGCAATCCCCATCTTCTTTCCTTGCTGACAATTAGATTGGATTTCCCCATGAAGAACGAGCTGTCCTCAGCCTGAATTCTCATTCAGACTTTTGAAACAGCCCCCTTTCCGCTCGCTTCGTTTGGCAATCAAAGCATGTGATCATCTCATATTGGTCGACATACGGATCCCATCCATCTTCTACCAGGAAAGAGATGAATGGAGAGGATTCGTCGATATTGATACATTTCACCATATCGACAATCGTACAGGATTTTGCAAGCGCCAACAGCTCACGGTAGATGGAGGGCGATCCACCCACCGCTGAAATCTGCATGATAGCTCCTGTATGGGGATGCAATACAAAATATCCAACCGGATTCATACCCTCGATCAATACACGAATTATGAGATGTTCAAAGATATTGACGACAGATGCATTGGTGTTTTGCCACGAAGGTATGTATGGGAGAGAAAGAGAAGCACGAACCTCCAGATATCCATCCATTTCGGGAGCAGCGATCGTATAGGAGTAGGATTCCATCGAAGGAATCTCTTCCAACGATTTCCTAAAGCACCGGAGACTCCGTGAAATGGCAAAACCACGCGACTCGTAAAGTTTCCGTGCCATCAGATTATCTTGTATGACCTCAAGGACGAATTCGTGCGCTCCTCGGGATTTCGCATCGGACAATACCGTGTCCAAGAGAAGTCCACCGACGCCCCGTCCGCGCCATTCGGGAATTATCGCGGTTCCACCGTCGTAATACCTCAAGTTCCCGTCCTCGTTCCTGACCCCGCATAGGATGAACCCAGTGAGTTCACCATCGTCCGCAAAGGATCCGAATGAGGCCTCGTAATCAATATCCCTCTGCATGTTCGCCACTGCCATCTCCTGCAACGTCTCCTTCACCGGAATATGATAATCGCTGAAGGCACGCGTGAAAGCGGCATGTATATCGGCATGGGAAACGTGTGATAGTCTGGCAATCGTCATGAAGTGGAGTATATCAAGCCAAGGTTCGATATGGAAGGTTCCATCGGACACCTTACGTTGCCAGTACTCGTTCGGCAATCATACCCAGACGTATGTTCAAATATGACAGGTCAACGATAGTTGGCTGAAGCCAATTGATCGAGCATGCCCGATAATTCTGACTGGCTATATGGCACACCTTGTACAACAACAAATTTGATATCGCGCAGTTTTGCAATATCTTCGAGAGGGTTGCTGGAAAGAACCAACAGGTCGGCCCGCATGCCGGCTTGCACAGAACCAAATTCACCGGCCCTGTGAAAGCATTCGGCGGCATGTATCGTCGATGCGGCAAGTGCTTCCCATGGAGTCATTCCCAGTTCCACCAAAGCCTCCAATTCCCTATGCAAAGAAATTCCCGCAACCACGTTCAGGGTTCCACTGTCCGTCCCAGCTGCGATTGGAGCTTTTGCTTCAATCAGAGCCTTCACAATCAATTCGAAATCCTCCATGTGGCTGGATGGCAGGATTGTGTAGCCTTCCACTTGCTTCTTGATCAGATTGGAAAACGATTTGATCGAACCTGACCATATTTTTCGATTGGGCGTGGATATGTAGCGAGTCCACGGATCGGTATCGATAGCATCGATGTGTTCGGGTGCGACAATATTCTTCCATACTTCCAATGTAGGGACGTTCCAGACTCCTGCTTCAGCAGTGCGGTTGGCGATTGCATCGAGCCTGTCGGGACTGAACTTCATCTTGCCGAAAGGATTGATATAACCGGTGAGATGCTCGATGGAATGCATTGAAGAGCTATCGAGCACCGCTTCCAAAGACACCTCGTGTGGAACATGTCCCACAACTGGCAACCCCAACTCCTCTGCTTCCCGTACAATATTGAAAAATGCATACGATGGAAGCTTGTTGTATATCTTGAAATAGTCGAACCCTTTCTCGTAGGCTTCTTGAACCGCTTCCTTGCCTGCTTGAGCTGAATTTGTGTTCACATAGAGTGCCCTATCAAAATATTGGCCCGTACGTGCCTCATGGATGGGGCTTGCTTGGTAGACCCAAGGCGAAAGTACTTCTCCCCTGCGGATCGAATCACGGAATTCCAGGTGGTCGCTGAAGGCAAACCTGGCATCATCACGCCCGGAGTCTGTCAAAGAAGCCATATTGCGAACCGAGGTTACTCCATTTGCAAGAAACAACAGAGGGTCGAGAGAATTGAAAAGAAGATGGACATGGGCATCGGCTAAACCAGGAACTATCCACATACCCGAACAGTCGATAATATCCGCAGTCACTGGAATCCTTTCATAATCTGTACCCACATACACAATTGTTTGGCCTTCGACAATCACGATCGCATCGTCGATAACTGTATCGGGCTCTGTCATGGGAATCACCGATGCATGTACGAAAGCTTGCGTGGCATGCACCTGCCGAATCTTTGGAAGTTCCACCCGAACTGCACGGGGTCCGGAAAAACACGACGTCATCAGCAACATGAACACCAAGACAGATCCACATACGAAGTTCTTACATTTTCTTCTTGTCATACCAGTATCCTCCTCACGCTTTACAATGGATAAGATACGGCTTGCAGAAGTTTGGTACCATCGAACGAGTGTATGAGAACGCGTGTCAACACCTAAGCATTTTGTTGTAATTCGCCTGTTTTCTGTATCCTGCGACAACAGGATGTTGTGGATCCATCCAGAATAACCAGATTTAGTCGTTCCTATATCCGTATGCAGGCACGCAATCCCAAACCATCGGCGACCAGTTTCGCAGGTGCTTGGAAAAAAGAAAATTTCCACAAGGTTCCATCCGTGATATAGTTCGCACAAGGCGTATGGGATAACCAGCCGATCTTTGCAACAGCACAGAGAACAAGATGATGAAAATTCAAGAATTCGACATTGTCATTGTTGGCGCAGGTATAGCGGGACTAACTGCCGGAATTCACTTACGCAAGAGGAATCTCAGTGTACTGATCATAGAGAAAGCGGTTTTTCCCCGGAAGAAACTGTGCGGAGGGTTTCTCACGTATCCTGCCATTCGGGAGATTGTGGCATTGGGTTTCGATTCCACTGACAACTCAATCTTCTACCCATCTTCAGATGTATTCATCCATCACCATGGAAGCGAACTGAAACTAAAACTCACCCAGGACGCCTATATGGTGAGCCGGTTTGACTTTGACCATATGCTGTGTAGGAAATACCTGGAAATGGGAGGAGAGTTGATCGAGGGAACTCGAGCAACCTGTATTGCCGATGACAACACCCTCCTCCTCGACAATGGCGACACGCTTCGTTTCAACATTCTCATCGGTGCCGACGGCGCGAATAGCATGGTGAGGAAATATATAAATAGAGACATCCAACGCTCTGATGGTTTCTGTGTCGGCAAGAATTATTCTTTGCCAATTTCCTCCTCACTTCCGCAAGGTTTCCATCTGTATATGGATCTTATTGACGAGGGATACGGATGGTGTTTCGCTTATACCGACCGGTACGCCTCCGTAGGTGTCGGAGGCACGAAAAAGGACGGCATGGTACTGGATGCGGCGAAGCAACTCTTCGCTCGGCTGCACATTGATGAGCCACATCTGGAGGGTGCGATCATCCCCAATGGAAAGCCTGCCAACATATTGGCTTCCGGAAATATATTTCTTGCCGGAGATGCGACAGGTCTTGTCGATTCTGTTTTGGGAGAAGGAATCTATCCCGCATTGCTGGCGGGACGGATTATCGGAAGCAAAGTAGGGGCGGGGCTCACAGCCAAAACGTATCGGAAGGAGTTGAAAGAACTGACTGAGATTTGTCAGTCCGCCCGAATCCTGGGCAAGCTTCTGGCGGACAAGAATATCAAGGACATGTTGGTGCACAAGGGTTTCAGCCATCCCCATTTCCTGAAATACCTGTGTGAGGAGATCGTGTTGAAGAAAAACCAGAGTTACTCCCATGTCCTCCCTTCGTATATGAATGGTCGGAAAAAGCTTTCGGCACGTTCTTGAAAGTTGAGGATAACTTTCCACCTTGCCTCGGAATGTATAACGGCAATCCTACTGATCCTGAGTGGAGTTGGTGTGTTGCGGTCGTGGTACAGGACAGGAGGTCTCCTGATACCAACGGATCATGAGGCGACAAGTCCACGTGTATCATTGTTCTGCAATCGATTGGACCGAAGGAAGATCAAGGATCGACATGTACAGACAATTTCCTTTGTCATGCCCGTTGCAAGACGACCAGATATACCACCAGGGCAATAAAGAAAAATGCCACGAAACACACAATCATGATGCTGAAAACCTTTGTCGAGGCATTCCCGGTGATGATGACACCGATGAGAAGGACGATAAAAAGGAAGGATACTACGTTGCCTTCACTCGCTCGGGAGAGTGGACCATTCCATGCTCCCTTTCCACTCGCTTCGTTTGGCAATCAGCTTGGTCCCGGCTACCCAATTGACAAGATATGTGACAAGAGCATGGATTTCCGGGTCGGATTTCGACTTCTCATAGGCATCGAAAAATCCAACGCTATTTCCTCTTTTTGATCCTGGAGCCAAGTAGAGCACAAGAACGTTTGACAATTCCAAGACGCCGAATAGCATCAATACAATCGATATCGCATCCATGACAACTCCAAAGAGGGACGTTAAGACCTATCCATTCCCGCTCGGGATCTTTCTTTTCCATCAAATGAAGTTTGGTGCGTAAGTCCTAGCAAATCGATGGCAATACCATTTTTTTATGACCGAAGTCGAAAAAATATGATACAACTGATGAAAGGATCAAGGTAGCACAGCATGGAACAGTACATACAGAGCAAGGAACACCTAAAGGACCTATGGACCAACATCTACAATACCGAGGGCAAGCCCGACTGGTCACACATCCTGCCCTATTATGACGATGGTATATATTTTTGGGACAGTGTCCAAAAGATATACGGGATAAGCGAATTCAAAGCCATGACCGAGCGACTGATTGCCCGGTCCAACAACCTGAAAATGGATATCAAGAATATCGCCCAGAACGACAATATCATATTCCTTGAATGGGAAATGAGTCTGAGCTTCAAGAAATATCCGAACTCGTCCGTATACGGCTCAAGCAGGGTGACCTTGAACGAGCATGGAAAAATAATCGAACAACGCGATTACTATGACCTGTGGGGAGACATATTCGACAACATTCCCCGATTTGGCAAAGCCTATCGGAAATTCATGCATAAGAAATTCGGTTGAGGGGGAATTGAAGGTGAACCCATACTTGAAAGAATACACATGGTCGAATATCGGAGCCATGCTCAAGAATAACAAGGCTGCACCCAAGGAAGAACAAAAAGACTTCCATGGGAAGCTGGTCGTCATCACCGGGGCCACGTCCGGGATAGGCTACGAGACAGCCCGGCTCTATGCATCACATGGGGCTGAGCTACTGTTGATCAACCGAAACAAGGAAAAGTCGGAATGCCTCAAACAAGAAATCGAGCATGATTTCAACGTACCCTGTACCTATTTTATAGCCGACTTCTCACACCTCGATCACGTACATGCGGCTGCCGATATGCTTGCCGATATAGGTCGTGACATAGCGGTACTCATCCACAACGCCGGTGTGTACAACACCAAGCTTCGGTTTACCACCGACGATATCGAGGAAGTCTTTCAAGTCAACTATCTCGCATCATTCATCATCAACTACCGCCTGAAGGAGAAGCTGAGACTGCAGGGAAATGGTCGAATTCTCTATGTCAACTCCGAGGGCCACCGCTTCGCGCTCGCCGGGCTGAGAATCGATGATCTGCGCTGGGAGCGACACCACTATACCGGCCTGAAGGGTTATGGCTCGGCAAAAACCGCACAATTGCTCTCGATGTTCCAATTCTCCCGATATTTCCAGGATAGCGGAGTAACGATCAATGCCATGCACCCCGGTGATGTGCGGACAAACATGGGAGAGAACAATGGCAGGATCTACAGGTTCTTCAAACATCTGCTGATAAACCCATCAGCAAGATCTCCAATACTATCTGCCCAAGCCCTCTATTACCTTGGCGTTTCCAACGAAGTCGAAGGAATCACCGGAAAATTCTTCAATTTCACCACCGAGGAAATCCCCGCACCCCATGCGTTGGATACCATGGTGGCACAGAGACTCTGGCAACTGAGCATCGAAATGCAATAAGTTTAAAGCGTATCCGGCACCTTTTGCTTGCAGTGTCATGTGGTCTTCTATACAATTCCCATAGCAATGAAGATTTCTGATACTGTTTTTTTAAGGATAGGTAATGCTGGAAATAGTTCTACATGACTACGCTCCCTATCTAGGCAACCCAAATATTGCAGCAAACACCAGGAACCATCCGATAACGAAGGAGTGTTCCAGATGAATGACCTTGTCATCAATCTTCTACGTGGTAGTGTTTCCTCTGTCATGAATGTGATTCTCCTGTTTACCTTGACCAGGTCGAAATTCAGCCGCAACATCACCATCATAGTCGCCAGCTCGGTATTTACCATTAATATGGCCAGCACCATCTGGTTCTACATGCATGGAAACCTTACAGCACTTTCCCGTTTTGACATAATCATGTTTCTTGTTGTCGGCCTAGCCCTCAAACCGATGACACGGTTAAGTTTCATGCAATGGAGCTTCACGTTTCTCACTACCCTCAATATCGCGATGATGATCATCTTCCTCAGCTTCGACTTGAGTAGATCATTGCCAATGCCCCCATATGCCAATACCTTCCTTCGATTGGTGCTCTACATTGCAGTGATCTTCCTGTTCCAAAAGTACTTGCGGCTGTCCTATGAATCGGTGGTCAACAACTGGCCGATGTTCTCGGTTTTGGTAGTCTGTATCTTCCTCAACCTGGCCTATTACTTCTACGCCACGGATGATATCCATAATTCATTGGTTGTCTTCAAATGGCCGCTATACCTGCTGGTCACACTTTCATTGGCCGCCTACGGGACGGTCTTCTATTCGCTGAAGAAAATTATGGCAATGTACGCATTGGAAACGGAGAATGTGAAAATCCAGAACGAATCGGGTCTTCTTCATCAAGCGGCCATGGAATTGGAGAAGCATGCCAATTGCGACACCTTGACCGGACTACCCAACAGGCGATTCTTTTTCGAACGGTTGGGACAGGTGGTAGCCGAGAGTGAAAGGGATGCCGGGAGGTTCGCCCTTCTCTATATCGATTTGGATGGATTCAAGGACATCAACGACAATTATGGCCATGAGATTGGCGATGGGGTGCTCGTTGCGGTAGGAGACCGGCTATTGAAGTGTATCCGCAAGACCGATATCGTTGCACGTCTTGGTGGAGATGAATTTGCGATTATATTCCGAGATATCGAGGATATGGCGATTGCGGAGAGCCTTACCGAGAAAATCCATACGATGCTCCAAGAACCCATGCATATCGAGACAGTGGAGTGTACAATCGATTCATCCATCGGCATCGCCGTATACCCCGATACCGGCAAAGATGGTGAGACCTTGGTTCGGAATGCCGATTCGGCGATGTATGAAGTAAAAAGAAATGGAAAAGGTGGAATCGGCTTTTTCAAGGAGACGCCATAGATACGTTGTCTTGGTGCCGATTGGCAGCGCAATGGTCCGATCTACTCGACCAAATCCTTGGCCTTGCACCGGCTGCAGAACTCGGCGTCGCCGCTACAGGGATTCGTGTGGACCATGACATGACGGACCTTGGGAAACTTGCCCTCGATCCGATCATGGATCTCTTCTGCGACATCATGGGCTTCATGTAGCCTCAGATGCCGGCAACAACAGATTTCCACTTCCACCCAAAAACCGGCTCCCACCGTCCGGGTCCGCAACAAATCGATCCGTTGCACCTGGTGATTCGAGAGGATCGCATTTTCAAGCTGGGCCTTCGTATTCTTATCCACCGACGAATCCATGAGCACGGAAATGGCCGACCTGAAGACCTCGACAGCCGATTTCACGATCAGCAGGGCGATTATGACCGATGCGATCGGATCGAGTACCGGATATCCCAATCGTGCGCCGACTACACCGACCAAGGCTCCTGTAGAGGAAAGGACATCCGACAAATGGTCGGTCGCCAATGCACGCAAGGAGTTTAGGCTCGTCTTTTTCGCAGCCCGTGTCGTCAGCTGCCACAACAACAGCTTGGTGATTATGGAAAAACCTGCACCGAGCAGTGGCAACAGGGTGGGAATCGCCAAGGTATCCACACGGCCGATATTCCGTATGCCTGACAAGCCGATACCGACTCCAGTACCGAAGATTACCAGGGCAAGGAATACCGAGACGATGCTCTCCAACTTCTCATGTCCGTACTGGTGGTTGCTGTCGGCTTCCCGATCGGAAGCTGCGACTCCGCCCATGACGACCGTATAACTGACGACATCGCTGATGGAATTCACCCCATCAGAGACCAGTGCCGAGGATTTACCGATTATTCCTGTGGTCAGTTTCAGAAGAGACAGCAGTATGCTGGAGATTATGGAGATGAGGGAGATCCTCACCCCGGTTTTGGTATGGGCGCTCCTTTCAGGTTTTCCCATGGGCGACCTAGCGGGAGTGGCGCCCTTTGAGAACTTCGATGACCTCGTCCAGCCTGATGTTCTTCTGAGCAAGGAGCACCAGCATGTGGTACATGAGATCCGCGGCTTCGCCAAGGAAAAGAGGCTTGTTGTCGTCCTTCGCCTCTATGACGAGCTCGACAGCCTCCTCTCCAACCTTCTGGGCTATCTTGTTGATGCCTCTTGAGAACAGGTGGTTGGTATACGAACCCTCGATCGGATGCTCCCGACGGTCGTGGATGACTTCCTCCAGATAGAGCAGGAATTCGCTTGAAGTCATGAGCTCGGGATCGTTGGTTTCATCGAAGCAGGTGTCGCTACCTGTATGGCAGACCGGGCCGGATGGGATCGCCTTTATGAGCAGGGTGTCGTTGTCGCAGTCGGCGACAATCTCTCGGACCGTAAGATAATTTCCACTCGTCTCGCCCTTCGTCCACAATTTTTGTCGGGTGCGCGAATAAAAAGTCACCAGGCCACGTTCTTGCGTAATGGTCAAAGCCTCCTCATTCATATACCCGAGCATGAGGACACGACGTGTCACCGCATCTTGTACGATTGCCGGTACCAGTCCATTACCCTTATTAAAATCTACCTGCATCAAAACTCCCTCCAACCTAACGGTTCAGGCGTATAGGTATACCATGTTTCTCCAGAAAAATCTTCAGTTCGGGAATGTCTATCTCGTGAAAATGGAAAATCGAGGCAGCCAATGCGGCATCCGCACCGCCGGATGTGAAGATTTCGGTAAAATGTTCCATCGCTCCAGCCCCACCCGATGCGATTATCGGAATACGGACACGATCGCTGAAACGTCGCGTCAGTTCGACCGCAAAGCCACCTTTCGTACCATCATGGTCCATGGATGTGAGCAGGATCTCCCCGGCGCCACGGTCCTCGGCTTCCACCGCCCAGGAAAGGGCCTCCATGCCTGTTGGTATCCTACCTCCGGCCACATAGACTTCCCACCCGAGCATCCCATCGACATCGAAAGAGTGGTTGGAACGGACATCGATCGCACAGACCACACATTGGCTGCCGAATTCCTTGGCCAGCGTATCGATGATCCTGGGATCCTTCACCGCCATGCTGTTTATGGAGATCTTGTCCGCACCCGCGTCCAACAGGGCCCCGACATCGGCCACATTCCGTATTCCTCCGCCAACGGTGAACGGAATATCGATGACATCGGCAATACGTCGTACCAACGATGTGAAGGTTCCCCTATTCTCGACCGTTGCGGTGATATCGAGAAAAGTCAACTCGCGACGGCATCGCCAGCATCGCGCAAATTCACAAAGTTGACACCCTTGACCGTCCTGCCATCCCTGACATCGAGACAGGGAATTATTCGTTTAGCCAGCATTTCATACCCCCTGGGAAGCTTGCCACGCGGCGAGGGCCTTCGGTTCGATCGCCCCTTCATACATCGCCTTCCCAATGATCGCCCCGGAAAGTCCCTTCTCCGCCAAGATATCGAGATCGGTCAAGCTGCGGATCCCACCACTTGCGACCAGTTCCATGGACAGTTCCCGTATTGCCATATCATCCAGCAATGCTTCGTACAGCTCCACCGAAGGACCATTCATCATCCCGTCCCGGGAAATATCGGTACTGACCACGGTGCGAAACCCTGCCGCCAGATAGGTGGCGACAAAGTCATTCACCGCCAGATCCGTCGTAGTCTCCCAGCCTGATACCGCGATCTTTCCCTCCCGGCAATCAGCACCCAACACCAACCGCTTCGGACCAAAGGTCTGGAGCAAGGAGAGCGTCAGCTCACGGTTGCGTGCAGCCAAGGATCCTACGGTCGCCATCGCCGCACCCGCCGAAAATACCGCATCGAAATCCTGACGGGACTGCAGGCCTCCCCCGACATCGATCACCAGGTCGGTTTCTCCGGCTATCCGTTCAAGGACCTTCAGGTTCCGGACCCGCCCGGCCTTTGCTCCGTCAAGGTCGACGAGATGCAGTCGTGACAGACCGGTATCAGCGAACATCTTGGCCATTTCAGTGGGGTCGGTACCATACACCTGCTTGCTGGCATAGTCGCCCATGCGCAAGCGGACACACGATCCGTCGATAATATCCATCGCGGGTATCGCTACCATAGCCGGTCCTCCGAAATTTCCAGGAAGTTCTTCAATATCCGCTCGCCCAACGGTCCGCTTTTCTCCGGATGGAACTGCACTCCGCGATAATTTCCAGCTCCAAGAGCCGCGCTGAATGTGTTCTGCCCATAGGTGCACGTGGCTATTGTCTCCTTGGAAGCGGGCACATAATACGAATGGACAAAGTAGCACCATGCAGGATCGGTTATTCCCGCAAAAAGCGGATCGTCACCGAGACCAAGGGTATTCCACCCCATATGCGGAATCTTCAATCCCGGCTCCTCGGTAAACCGTACGACCGGACTCTCGTATATGCCCAGGCAATCGGTATCGTTCTCTTCGCTGCGGCTGCACATGAGCTGCATGCCAAGACAGATGCCGAGGAATGGTTGTTGCAAGGACAGCAACACTTCGTCAAGATGCACCTGTCGCAAGTACCGCATGGCCGACGACGCCTCACCCACCCCGGGGAAAATTACGCGGGAGGCATTGCGCAAGACTTTCGGATCATCGCTGACTGTGGCATCGCGACCCAACCTGTTGAGGGCACATAGCACCGAACGGATATTGCCTGCATTGTATTTCACGATAACGATGGAGGACATCACAACACTCCTTTGGTGGAAGGCAAGTCGTCGTTCCCGGGGTAGCGGAAGACAGCATGTCGCAGTGCCCGGCCGAAGGCCTTGAAGAGGGCCTCGGCCTGATGATGCGCATTCCCGGTGCTTACCTGCATATGGAGATTGCACTTGGCCTCGTCGCTGAACGATTTGAAGAAATGGGAGAACAATTCCGTGGGGAACGTCCCCACCATTTCACGCGTGAATACCACATCCCATACGAACCAAGCCCTACCCGAGAAGTCGAGGGCCACCTGTGCCAAGCATTCGTCCATCGGCAACAGTTCGAATCCGTATCTGCCGATTCCCCGCTTATCGCCCAAGGCCCGTGCAACCGCTTGTCCAAGCACAATCGCCACATCTTCCACCGTATGGTGTTCGTCGACTTCCAAGTCACCTTTGCACTGAAGTGTAAGATCAATGCGGCCATGACGAGCGACCTGATGCAACATATGGTCGAAAAATGGTAATCCGGTGGCAATGGACCCTTTTCCGGTGCCGTCGAGATCCAGTTCCATGTGTATGGATGTTTCCTTTGTCGTGCGTTCGAATCGGGCCGAGCGTGGAAGCTTACCGGTTGAACCGGAAAGCTTAGCCACCACATCGGGCCATCCGGTGAACGGCAGGGGTTGCATCCCGCCATTGGCATCAACCACTTGGGGATCCGAAGCGATGATCCAGGAATGCTCGGCGTCCGGACCAGGACCGGGGGAGCCGATCGAGGGGAGTTGGTCATCGTATACGACCTGCGCCACGGGAATACCTTCGTTCTCGAGGGTATCGAGGACCCGTTGCAGAACTTCCACGGCATAGAAGGCCTCTTTCTCCCGCTGCAATAGTATTGCAAGCTGAAATATGCCTTCCGACGCCAGGTGCCCAAGGCCCCTGAACACACCCGGGGTCCAGATGATGTCGGCAAATGAGGTCAGCGAATCCGCTGCGACAACAGGTCCATCCAATGCAATTGCCAGTATCGCATCCCGACGCTTCGATTGCTCCATGATCAACCCTCCAATTCTTCCATCGCCTTGAGCAGCGAATCGTTTTCACTTCTGTTGCCTATGGTGATCCGTACACAGCCGAAACAGCCGCGTACGGTGGAACGGTTCCGGATTATGATTCCCCTCTCCCGCAGGGAGGAGCACAGTCCATCCGGATCGAGTACCCGGACCAACAGGAAATTCGCATCGCTGGGAAAAACCTCTTTCACAAAAGGAAACTTCTGCAGCTGTTGGGCGACACGCTCCCGTTCCTGTATGGTCCCCTCGATATTCCGGTACACTTCCTGTGCGTGCTCCAAGGCTTCGATCGCGAGCTCCTGTGCGATACCACTGAGGTTGTAGGGATACTTGACCTTGTGCATGGCCTCGACAATTTCCGGTGGAGCGACCGCGATTCCCACCCGTGCATTCGCAAGCCCCCAGCTTTTGGAGAGGGTCCTGAGCACAACCAGACGGGGACAATCCCGCATGAGGGTGATCGCCGATTCCTTGCCCGAGAATTCGAAATAGGCCTCATCGACTATGGTGATTCCCTTGAACCTCTGGGCAATCGTCGCAATCTGGTCCAAGGGAAAACTGTTTCCGGACGGATTGTTGGGAGAGCAGATGAAGAGCATCTTGTGCATGCCTGATTCCGGGGTTCCGTTGTTCACCAAATGGCATACGGTATCCATATGTCGTAGGTTGAGAGAGAAATCTGTCTTCAAGGGGCAATGTGATACCCCTATATCGTTGATATCGGCGAACACCTGATAAGCTCCATAGGTGGGCGACATCAGCAATATCTTGTCCTTGTGCGGGACACAGAAGATCCTGAACAGTACATCGATCATCTCATCGCTGCCGTTTCCCAGGACCAGGCTCTTCTCCGGCAACCCCATGACCGTGGAAATCGAACGTTTCAAATCCCTATGTTGTGGATCGGGATACCGGTTCCTCCCCACGTTCCCGACAAAGTCACGCCAATTCTCGTTGGCATCCAGAAACACCTTTGCTGTCCCGGTAAATTCATTGCGGGCAGATGAATAAGGAATCAACGAGACAATGTTCGGCCGCATGAGTTCCTTGATAGTGTATCCGCTCATTCTTGCTCCCCTTTGATGCTTGACAATCGTACCCGTACAGCCTGGGCATGGGCCTCCAACGATTCGGCTTTCGCCATGGTCTCTATCACCGGCCCCAGGGATTGCAGACCGCATCTGGTGATTCGCTGGAAGGTGATCTTCTTATAGAAATTGTCCAGGGAGACACCGCTGTATGAACGGGCCCATCCTGCGGTAGGCAACGTGTGGTTCGTACCCGAAGCATAATCACCTGCCGACTCGCATGTCCATTCGCCGAGAAATACCGAGCCGGCGTTCCTCACCTGGTTCTCGACCAGCGCAAAGTCGGCAGTATTGACAATGAGGTGTTCCGGACCATAGGTATTGATCACACGTGGCAACAACTCGATATCCGTAACGACCACAGCCTTGGCATGCTGTAGTGAAAGGAGCGCCAATTCCTTGCGTGGCAGATATGCCAATTGAGCTTCGAGTTCCCGCTCGACGGCATCGACCAGTTGGTGGCCGCTCTGGACATCATCGGCGCTGACTACAACGATCACCTGGCTATCGGGACCATGTTCAGCCTGGCTGAGAAGATCCGCCGCCGTAAACAGGGGATTGCTGGAGGCATCGATCACCACCATGACTTCGGACGGACCGGCCGGAAGGTCTATGGCACATCGGCGGGCTGAAACCTGCTGTTTGGCTTCGGTGACGAAACGGTTCCCGGGACCGAATATCTTGTCCACTGCGGGAAGGGTTTCTGTGCCGTAGGCAAGTGCGGCGATAGCTTGAGCTCCCCCCGCGGCCACGATTTTCGTTACGCCACTTATGGATGCGGCATACAATATCGCTGGGTGGATCGTTCCATCTGGTCTGGGAGGTGTGGCCAGAACCACATGCTTGCATCCGGCCAACTGTGCCGGAATACCCAACATGAGGACTGTCGAAAACAACGGGGCACTTCCGCCCGGCACATAGATGCCGACAGTTTCCAATGGGATGCTTTTGCGCCAACAGTACACTCCCGGTTCGGTCTCCACCTGTTCGTCCCTCGGTTTTTGCGCTGCATGGAACCGTTCGATATTCCGCTTGGCACGATCGATGGCACTCCGCAGCTTTTCATCCAGACTTCCTTTGGCAGACTCCATGGCAGATCGAAGAATCGTCAACGATTCCAACCGCGCATGGTCGAACCGCTCGGCGTAGGCCAGCAGGGCAGAGTCGCCATGAAGCCGAACCTCTTCGATGATCTCGGCAACGACCGAGGCGACAGACTCCGCCTCCAACGCCGGTCGGGCCAACAGTCTTGCGATCTCCTCGGGTTTCGGATCGATTATCCGCTCCATCAATCCCATCGGGCTATCCTCCCTTCAGTCGGCCATCTTTTCGATAGCCGTAACCAGAATTCCTTGTGCCCCCAAATTCTTCAACTGCTCCAGGACATCCCAGAACCGTTCCTCCCGGACAACCGTCTGGACTGCACACCAACCGCTGTCCAGAAGTGGAGTGACTGTAGGACTTTTCATACCGCCAATGATAGCTGCCGCCTGGTCCAGATGTTCCTTGGGAAGGTTGAACATGATGTACTTGTAATCGTCGGCACGCATCACGGCATCGATCCGCAGCAACAGGCGGTCGAGGATAACGCGCTTTGCTTCGACCAATCCGGGGTGCACGAGCATGACTGCCGTAGAACGGTAAATCACTTCAACTTCCTGCAACCCGTTGCTCACCAAGGTGGCTCCGGTACTCACCAAATCGCAGATAGCGTCGGCAACACCGATCGAGGGGGTTATCTCGACCGAACCGGAGATCTCGTAGATCCGGGCATCCACACCCGCTTCTTCGAGCTTGCGTGCGAGGATACCGGGATAACTGGTCGCGATCCGCTTGCCTTCAAGCGATTTCAGGCCATCGTAGGCAAATCCCTGTGGAACCGCAATGGAAAGTCGGCACTTGGAAAAGCCGAGGTCGCGCAATACCTCCAGCGGAAGGTTCTGCTCATCGTGCTCGTTGCGGCCGACAATGCCGATATCGGCGACTCCATCGTGCACATACCGTGGAATATCGTCGTCACGCAGGTAGAGGAATTCGATGGGAAAATTCTCAGCCTCTTCCTTGAGCAACCTGGAATCGGAACATGATCTGCAACGATTTCTCACTCAACCGTCCACTTTTCTGTACCGCGATCCTCAATCGTGTATCCATGCAAGCCCTCCTCAGGGTAAAAAAAAACTCCGCGAAATGCGGAGTCGTCAAGTACTCTGTCAACGCACACGCATTCCATCAAGATTCCGAGATGTGGTGATGGTGATGCAGTGCCAATACTGTTTTCATAAATCCACACTACCGAAGGCAATCTTTTGTGTCAAGAGCATCATGGCGTTTCATCGATTTCGACATCGGCCGCCTCGACCGTCACACCCGTACGTTTCTTCCGGGCCATGAAAGCCACCAGGGCAAGTGTGAGTCCCACCACGATCACCGTTATGCCAAGGATTATGACCAGCAAGTCCGCCACGCTACGGGGAAACAGGAACAACATCACGGCGAATACGAGCGATACCAGTCCTTCGGTGACCAACGGGGCCGCGGGGAACCCGGCTGCCTGAACGGCGAACGCATCGATGATCATGACAATGGCTGATATCACCATTTGGGCGGCCAGGACATAGATGATGATCGTCCACATTGCCTCTCCGGTCGCCAAGGGCATGATTACAGCCAAAACACCGATTATGATACCCAACACTCCCTTCACCAGCGTCGTCGCATGGTTGAACCGTCCGAACGAATACCTGTTCATGGTCGCCAGCGAACCGATTCCCGTTATGATCGCTACGATTCCCAAGACAATGATAAAGACCTGTATGAAAAGGTCCTGCCGGGCAAGTATGAAAATGCCCACTATGACCACAAGTATTGCTATCAGCAATTGTACGATCCATCGTCCTTTCAGTTTCATTCGATTCCTCCCACAGAGCTCAGTAATCTGTAACATCCTATTCTTTACTTTTCTTGGGCCTATCGAACAGATGCCCTCCGTCCGATCCGCTCCAAGCTCAGCCACAAGCTTATGCTGTTACAGATCACCTGGGCGTTGCCATTGTCCAGCCGTCCCGGTATAGTTGCAGTATCACCTTTTTATGCAACTATGTAAAGGAATTGTATGTACGATCATTTGTTGTTCGATGCCGACGGTACACTTTTCAACTTCGAAGCCGCCGAAAGATGGGCCCTATCGCACGTCTTGGAAGAATTGGGAATCGAGCCCTCCGACGAAGCCATCGATACGTATAGCCGCATAAACAACGGCGTCTGGCTCGAGTTTGAACAAGGGCTCATCACCATGGACCGGCTGAAGACGGAGCGGTTTCGCCGCTTCTACTCCCGCTATGGCCTGCAAGGTGATCCCGGCCTGACGGCACAAAGGTACACAGTCATGCTTTCCCGATCCTACCATCTCTATGACGATGCGATTCCAGTCCTGGATGAGTTGAAAAGCCGCAATATACCCATGAGTCTGATTACGAACGGCATATCGACCGTGCAACGCGGACGGCTTGTCGCCACCGGCACGCAAGACTACTTTGCCGCAGTGGTCATCAGTGAGGAGATAGGCATACAGAAGCCCCATCCGAGCTATTTCGAAAAAGCCTTGTCTATGGTGCGTAGTACCGGAGCTCCTGCCAAACGACCGTTGGTGATCGGTGATAGTCCGACCAGCGATATCCGCGGGGGAATCGACGCGGGTTTGGATACCTGCTGGATAAACAGGTTCGGCATGACCACCGATCCCATGGTCAGACCCACGTATGAGATAACAAGATTGGAAGAGCTTTTGGATATTCTGGGCACCCGATAGCCAAATTTCCAGTGTACAGCTGGAATCCCCTACCGGGCTTCGATCGCGACCAGTTCCACATCGAATATCAACAGGGTGTTCGGTTCGATCTTTGTCGAACCCGTCTCTCCGTAGCCAAGGTTCGGGTGTACATAAAACCTGAATTGAGCACCTACCGACATGAGCATGAGCCCTTCGCGAAAGCCCGGAATCAAGGAGGAGAGGTCGAATACACTGGGAATTCCCCGTATCGAGGCATCGCCTTCACGGCCATCCAGATAGGTGAGCCGGTAGTTGACTTTGACAGTGTCGGCTCCCGAAGGCATGGGACCCTCGGTATGCTTGAGTATCTCGTATTGGAGTCCACTGGACGTGGTCGTGACACCTTCCCGTTTGCCATTCACCGCAAGGAAACTCTCGGCATCCTCAAGATTCTTCTTGGCCAACTCTTCCAGACGTCGCGCCGCCTCATTGATCAGCTTGTCTTGATACTCGTACAACACGGAGTTCATCGACGATTTCACTATCAATGGATCGTTCGAGACTCCCGAATCGTACGCACCACGGGCAAAGTAGACCGGATCGATCCCTTGGACGTCCCGCATCGCCGTCACCATGAGCAGGTACCCGTAGGTATAGCTGAAACGTTCCTCGAGGGTTCCGGGCGGAGGAAGGTATTCGATCATCGAATTCTTGGATACCGAAGCTGCCGAATCGGCACCGTCGTCTGCAACCACAGTCGTATCCGTCGCCTTGGATCCCGGTCCTGCAGCAAGTGTAGGACCTGTAGGATTCTGGGTACGGGCCGGACTGGAGGCGGGAGACGTACCGTCCGATTTCTCCACACATCCTGTGACAAGGGTCATACTGACGAGTAGGGTTAGAACGAGTAGTCCGGGAATATATTTCTGTTGCCACACCATCACGCTTGAACGTCCTTATTCCCCAACCCCATTTGTGCATGGTAAACGCAAAGTTTGCTGTAGTCTACAAAAAAATCATGAAAATACCGAATTTCCACGACTATCGATACCAACAATCGCAGGGAATTCCCGTATTTCCAGTCGTACCAGGGCCTCTGGCCCCAACTCCCCGAATGCAAGGATTTGTTGTGACACCACTTTGGTTGCATACAGGGCTCCGCAACCACCGAATGCAATCAGGTACAAACCACCATGCCTCTTGATGGCTTCGGTTACCTGGGGACTCCTGGGACCCTTGCCGATCGTGGCGACCAATCCCGCTTCCATGAGGGCTGGAACGAACGGATCCATCCGAGCGGAAGTGGTGGGCCCGCAGGACCCGATCACCATGGAATCGGGCGTCGCAGAGGGGCCCATGTAGTACATGGTCTCGCCTTGCAACGGAACCGGTAGGTCCTCTCCGTTTTGCAACAGCAACGACAACCGTTGATGGACCTGGTCACGCCCCACCAGCACTGTTCCGCTCAACAGTACACGATCGAAGGCTTTCAATGAAGAGATTGTCTCGGCATCGAACGGAAGCAGAATTTCCCGTTTCATTGCGCACCTCCCCACTGGACCACCGCCTTGCGGTCCGCCCAACAGCTGATCGAGACTCCGACAGGTAAGCCCGCGATGTGGGTCGGTTCATGTTCCACAGCTACGGCCAATGCGGTCAAGGGGCCACCGAAGCCTCCAGGTCCGATGTGCAGGTCCTGGATAGAATCAAACAATTGTTGTTCCAGCCTGGCGTATCGGGGATCGGGATTGGTCGAACCGACTTCGCGCAACAACGCTTTCTTCGAGAGCAGCAGTGCACGTTCCGCCGTTCCTCCCAGCCCGACTCCAAGGACGATGGGAGGACATGGCTTGCCACCAGCTTTGCGGACCATATCCAAGATAGTCGAAAGTACCGTTTCGACACCGGCGGTCGGGTTCAACATCGCCAAAGCCGAACAATTCTCACTTCCGAATCCTTTCAGCATCATACGGATAGTCAATCCTCCGCTTTCCTTCGGGAACCAATGCACGACCGCGGGAAGATTCGTCCGTGTGTTTTCCCGATCGAACACCGGATCGGAGACAACAGAATTGCGAAAGAATCCATCACGCACCGCCAGCGCGATGCCGTTGTCCAGAGCCTCGCCGACCTCTTGCATGGAGAAATGGACATCGCTTCCCATCTCGACAAATGCGACCACCATACCGGTATCCTGGCACATAGGCAAACCCGTTGCATCGGCAATGGCAAGGTTTTCCTGAATCATCTCAAGGACTTCCAACGAGGCCTCGTAGCGAGCCTTCTTGGCATCATCCGCTCCCAACACCTTTGTTGCGGACATCGTTTCCCTATGCATCCAATCCAACCGAGTCATGAGTGAAGGCTCCAGATGCGTCACCGCATGCAGCAGCGCGTCGCGTACGGCACCGGTCAATTCATCCTTCTGCTGGTGGTTCATCATCCCCCTCTCCTTTCTTCCCAATACGATCCCAGTGCCAAGAGCAGGATACCAACGGCAATCCCCAGAATGCCTCCGATACCGTCCGCAACGAGATCCAGCAATTCCATACTTCTGCCAAACAGGGGTTGTACAAGCTCTATCGTCAGACCGATCGCGATAAGCAAACCCGCTATCGCAACGATTCTCCAACGGTTTGTCGCGATGACCGCACCTGGATGCCAGGTCTCGCCCCTTGCAGCCACCGCACAGAACATACAGAAACCCAAAGCCGCATACGCCAGCGCATGGGCACCCTTGTCTCCAAACGGAAGCCAGGAAATCAGGCCGGCAGATCCACTCGAGGGCAACAGGGACAGCACGGTGACAAGAAGCAGGACCAGCGGGCTGGAACCGAGTCCGAACCAATGGAAAAACCGCAGCACACGTATTTTCACAACGCATCCCCCTGTGTGGCTCCCAAGCGAACCATCTCGTTGCGCAAGGCTGTCACGAAGGTATTCTTGTCACCGAAGTCCCTGGGGGCAGCCAAGCGGTGCGAGGGGGTGTCGCTAAGAAACCGCTGGATCACAATATCGGCGGGTATATGCCTGAGCAACAGGATTGTCTGGCGTGCATGCTCTCCCATATCCGAAACCGCCAGATTCTCGGCTAGATACCGCTCATAGAGGCGTGTACCGGCAACCACATGCAAATTATGGATCTTTATCGCTTCGGGGTGGCTTTGTGCAATCACTTTCGCCGTATTGAGGATCTCGGCATCGCCTTCCAGGGGAAATCCCAGGATCACATGCGTACTTATCTCGATCCCGGCTGCATGCAACCTTTCACAGGCGTCCAGATAATCGGAAACTGTGTGTCCCCGCCCTATCCAGCGCAAGGTCGCATCGTTTCCGCTTTGCAGGCCAAGTTCCACCCACACCGCATCCACCCGCTGCCTATAGGAAGCCAGCAATCCGACTATCGGGTCTTCCAGACAATCGGGGCGCGTACTGACTATCAATTCCCGATACTCCCCGGTCTGCAAGGCATGGTCATACAATTGCTTCAACACCTCTGGTTCATCGTACGTACTGGTAAAAGCCTGGAAGTAGATGCTTTTCGCCGAATCGGGATACCGCGTGTCGAGAAAATCGGAGCCATGCCGTATCTGGGCTGTCAACGAACGTTTGCGGTCCTCCAGGGAAAGGGATGGTTCCGGCTTGCCCAGCTGGTCGATATTCTCCACAAAGGCACTGCTGCGATTGTACCGGCTTTCATCCCTCCGTTGGTAGACCGCCGAAGAACCCTTGGCATCGCAATAGATGCAACCTCCTCCACGGCTGGCCGTCCGATTGGGACACGAGAATCCGCCATCCAGGCCGATGCGGTATACCCGTTGTCCATACCGCAGGTGAAGGTAGGTCTTGTAGTCACGCCACAGTTGATCCATTAGAGCACCTCGAGGAACACCGATACATTGAGTTCGGCATCGATCGCACACCCGAACAACAAATCCAGCGTTTCGAACGAGAACCCCAAGGCAACCGAAGCACTCGCTTCAAGTGGTCCGAAGGTGGAAAAGGGGGTTCCAAGGTTTGTCAATGTGGGATCATCGGTGAGCAGGCCGGTTACCGTTTGCCCATACGAACCGACGGTGAGCATGGATTGGAGGATAAGACCGACCGGCTTTTCAAAGAACCAATGCAGGTGTTTCACCCGAAACAAGAGCATATCGTCGACCAAGGTGGTCGAAGGATAGGTCGGCATGCCACGTGAACCGCCAAAATCGAAATAGGACTCTTTCCGGGGCACATGGATATGGGAAAGACCGCCGTGCAAGTCGATCCAGAGGGCATTCCTATCCCCAATCGGAAAGACCTTCTGGAGTCGGCTTTCCAGCTTGTAGCCCAAGTCCGACTTGAATTCCGCATCCAGGGAAAGATCCATACGCGTCCCACGATGGGGAAAGAATCCGAAGGGCATGGTGCTGTAGACACTCTCCAAATGGACCGAGGGAAGGAATCCACCCTGACCTACCAAAGGATCACCGAACCACAGGTAGTCGAAGAGAGCCACCGTCTGGATAAGGAACCTGGGAGACGGTTGATGTTGTAGTATGATTTCGGTGGAGAGCATCCTGTCCTGCACCTGTTCGTCCATGAAGGTGGAGCGAAGGTTCAACGGATGCAGACCTCCGCTGTGGTAGCTGATCTCATTGCCAATCTTCCAATTGTCGGAAAACCCATACATGAGCAGGTTCGCAACATGCAAGGCATCGTCGTTCGACACCCGGACCGACCACGTGGTTGGAGAGGCGAAAACCTTGTATAGCGAATAACTGATCGAGAAGTCGGGCTTGAACTCGAATGACGGTGTCTCTTCCGGCTCAAATACGAAGGATAGTGTACCGAACACACCGGCGGAGACCGAGGATCTCCTCGGTGCGAACTGGCGCGTCTGTATCTCCAGATTACCCCAGACCGAGCCCGATCTTCCGAGGCTTGCGTCGGTATAGTCGTATGAGACCGTCGCATAGTTTCCCGACAATCGTAGTTCGTCGAATTGTGCGTTGAGCTGCGACTTGCGCATGGAATCCAAGGGAAACCCTGCAAATCGATTGAACTGTGACAGGTCGAAGCCGGCTTTGGATTCAAACTGGGCACCTTGCAACGAACGGTGCGATACAGTTCGGACAAATACGTCCGGCAAGCTGAAGTAGGGTCCGTACCGATTGGGATCCAGGACATTCAAAGGCCGGGCGGTACCGATGGTCCGTGCAATCCGGGAAAAATCCTCCAGGTGCAACGCAGCTTCGGTTTCCCCTACAACGAGAATATCGTCGACCTCGGCGAAATCGAGGAGTCCATGGTCCAACAGCGAGGGTTTCAACAACAGGTCTGCTCCAGCCACTTGGTCTACGACTGTATTTTTCGTGAGGATCACCACCAGCTGGGCAAGGATCGATGTAAGCGATTCAAGCTCTTGTGCTGTCACGTCATAATCGACTGCATTCACATCGACAGCGATTACGATATCGGCACCCATCTCCTTGGCAAGATTGATCGGCATATTGTCCACCAGCCCACCATCGATCACCATACGCCCGTCGACAGGATACGGGGTAAATACCAATGGTATCGAAATGCTGGCTCGGATCGCGGTCACCAACGATCCGGAAGAGAAGATAATCTTTTCTCCCGTGACCAAATCGGTACCGATACAGCGGAAAGGAATTGCCAAATCGTCGAAGTCCACGATTCCAGCGACTCGTGACAGGGAATCGTTGAGCATTTGCAGTATCCGCTGGTCGCCCAATATCCCGGAAGCGGTTCCGAGTCCACCACGATCGAACCCGATGATAAACAGATTGTCACGATTGCGTCGCAGTGGTGTCGGGTCAAGCGGAATAGGTGGTAAGGCCGAAAGTGCGAACAGCTCGACCATGTCGTATGCAGCGATGAGTCTTCGCATATCTCCCGGCGAATATCCTGCTGCATAGAGACCTCCCACGAGGCTACCCATGCTGGTTCCCAAGACCATGTCGATGGGAATACCCGCACGCTCGACCGCCTCGATGATCGGGATATGGGCGAACCCCCTGGCCCCTCCCCCCGAAAGCACGAGCGCGACTTTCGGCCGGAGGTTCCGTTGCGCCGGGCTCAGTCCATAGGTGGTGATCGCAATCTGGCGATCGCCGAGGGTAAGGCTACGATATTCATACGCTGAAAGTGGAGACGCGAGGGTAACGAGCAACAGCAACGACAACAGAACGGCTCTCATGCGACCTCGTATTCTTGTCATATTCACGTTCCCAGCACGGATCCGATAATCCGGGGATTACCGTTTATGAAAGAAGCGCTGTCCATTTCCTTCTTCTGGGCCAGTTGGAGTCGATCCACATAGAGCAGACCGTCTTTGCAAGCTATCGCCAAGCCCTTTTCCTTCTCATGTCTCACGACAGTTCCACAATCAGTACCGGGCGGAAGCGGTTCTTCTCCCGCCGTATCGACAGGTCCGTATACCGATGCAATCATCAATTGTACTCCCTGGTAAGTTGTGTACGCTTTCGGCCAGGGAGCATACGCACGCACCTTGCAATGGATGGATCGTGCGGTACCGGTCCAATCGACGAGGCCATCCGACTTGCTCAGCAAAGATGAGAACGTGGCGTCCTCTTCCCGTTGTACGGTTTCAACCAATCGGCCCGCGCACAACCGCTCCAACGTATCGGTTATGAGGGCGGGTGCACGCACCGCCACGATTTCACCAAGGCTCTGTGTGGTTTCGGTACCATCCAAAGACAGGGTCTCCTGCGCGAGGATATTGCCGCTGTCTATTTTCGCGACGATCCGTTGGATGCTGATTCCCGTGTGCGATTCTCCGTTTAGTAGGGCGAATTGCAGCGGGGCGCTTCCACGATATTTCGGTAGGAGCGATGGGTGGATGTTCGCCGTCCCCTGGGAAAACAGTGCGAGGAACTTCGGACCGAAATAGTGGCCGCAAGCGAACGAGACCAGGAAATTCGGCTGCAAGGCAGTAACCTGCATGCGGGCATCACCCAAGAGCCGTTCATATTGGAGTACTGGAATCCCGAGCCGGATCGCCGTCTCCTTGACTGGGGGTGCTTCCATATGGCGACCACGTCCAACCGGCCTGTCTGGATTTGTCAGGACCCCAACCACCGTGAAATCCTCTGAGAGGGCTTCAAGGGCAGGCACGGCTATCGACGGATTACCTGCGAACAGAATCCGCAAATCGGAACATTCCATGCAGTATCTCCACTATTTTTTTCGTTTCTTGTTTCGCCTGTTGTACGAGGCCACCAGTTTCTCCCGAGCTTCCTCGTCCATCCTGTCTATGAACAGGATGCCGTTGAGATGGTCGTTCTCATGCTGCACGACCCGAGCCAACGTCCCGCCGATATGTTTGACAAACGCCTTTCCCGAGAGGTCCTGTGCCTGAATGGTTATTTCCAATGGCCTGACGATATCATAGTACATGCCGGGAATGCTCAAGCACCCCTCTTCATACAGCCCCTGCTCCTGGCTGGTCTCGATAATCTCGGGGTTGATGAACACCATGCGCTCACCGGGACGATGGGTGTCGACCACGAACAATCGCTTGAGCACACCTACCTGCGGAGCTGCCAATCCGATGCCATCGGCTTCAGCCATGGTCTCGAACATGGCATCCACGAATATTGCCAACGCGTTGTCGAAAACGGTAATTTTCTCCGTCTTCTCACGCAATACTTCTTCACCTAGTGTATAGATATCCAACATGGTTCAATAATAGCCGCAAAACGGTCCAACCGTCAACGTTCAGAGCATCTGCAATGGATCCAAGTCTATTTCCAGATACATTCCGGAAGGCGCCTTGTATTGCTCGTACACACCGGTGGCGATTTGGAGGACGCGGGAGGGCTCGAAGCCCCTCAGGACAAGATGATGCCTCCAGTTGCCGGCTATCTTCTCCAACGGGCAGGGAGCGCTGCCGAGTATGTCGGGAATCTGCTTCGGCGGAACATTGGATTCGGCAAGTCCGTGGAGGAAGGATTCGACCATGTGGCTCAACCGTTCGATTTCCACTTCAGTCTTCTCCTTGCTTCGTCCCCGAATGGTGAAGTTCACCAACCGGGTGTAGGGGGGAAAGGCTGTTTCCTTTCTCGCTGCCAATTCCTGGCGATAGAATTCCTCGATATTGCCGTTGGTCGCCAACCGTATCGCCGTGTTGTCGGGATGGAAGGTCTGGACCACGACCTTTCCCGCATCGTTGTAGCGTCCTGCCCTGCCGCTGACTTGCACGATAAGGGAAAAGGTCCGCTCCTGGGACCTGAAGTCGGGAAGGTTCAGGGCGCTGTCCGCCAAGACGATCCCCACCAGGTCCACCAGGGGAAAGTTCAACCCTTTGGCAACCATCTGGGTTCCCAACAGGATATCGATTTTACCCTCGCGAAACTCGTGGAGCACGGTGGCGACCATCGGCTTGTCCTTGGCCGAATCGGTATCCAACCGGGCGATACGGGCCTGGGGGAAAAATTGGCCGACTTCCATTTCCACCATCTCCGTGCCGAAACCACCGTAACCGACGTCCACGGAGGAACATTCGGGACAAACCGATATGGGGTTGCGCGAGAATCCGCAGTAGTGGCAGACCATCCTATGCTTGTCCTTATGGTAGGTGAGCGCGACGGAACAGTGTGGACAGACCATGTCATACCCGCAACTGCGGCAGTGGAAGTAGTGGGAGAACCCCCTACGGTTGAGAAACAGGATAACCTGACGACCCTTGGCAAGCGTCGCCTTCATCTCTCCCATCAGCTTTTTGGAGAGCATACGTTGCTCCGCCAGCATGTTCACCACCGTCACCTGGGGGGGAACACCCCCGGCGACCCGGCGGGAAAGGACGTGGCGGACGACCTTCTTCTCCTCCATCATCAGATGTGCTTCCAATGACGGAGTCGCGCTACCCATGATCATGACCGCCCCGGCTTCCAATGCCTTCTTCTGGGCAATTTGCCGGGCATGGTATCGAGGATTGCTTCCCGACTTGTAGGAATTCTCGTGTTCCTCATCGATAATTATCAACCCCAACTGTCCGAAGGGTGCGAATACGGCACTCCGGGCGCCGATAGCCAACTGCACTTCGCCACGCTTGATCTTGCGCCATGCGGACAACCGTTGCGAAGGTGTCATGCCGGAATGGAGAATGGCGACCCGACCCGCGAACCGCTTGGATACCTGCCTGGCCAATTGGTGGGTCAGCGTAATCTCAGGCACCAGGTAGATTACCTGCAGACCCTTTGCGATCACGTTTTCGGCGATGCGAAGGAATACCTCGCTCTTGCCACTGCCGGTCACCCCATAGAGATAGTGCATCGGTTGGGAACTGGCGAGGATAGCGTCAAGGGTGGACTGTTGCTCGTCCGAGAGCATATGGTCCCCGATAGCCACGCTATCCTCATCCATGGGAAGCAAGGCGGGTTCGACATCGCGTCTCCCGCTTGGGATCATGCTACCAAGCGCTTCCCCTTCGCTGCAGAGATAGAACCGGGCCATCCATTTGGCCAGTTCGATTTCACGCCCACCATACAGTGGTTCCTTGTCGATCACACGTTTGATGGGTTTGATGGCATAGGTGGCAACTTCAATCGTCTCGTGTACATCGACAATGTAGGCGGTGACCTCACGCTTGCCGAACGGCACTACAGCTCGCATGCCCACCTGGGCAACACAGTCGGGGGGAACCGAATAGGTGAACCGTTGTCCGAGCGGGTTGTTCAGCAGTACGGAGACATACATCGCCTACCTCCCCGAGTTGGGCACAGGCAGATTGAGGACGTTCGCGGTCCGCTTGAGGTCCTCCCACACAGACCCGCGGAGCTGAAGGTTCCTCAGGACCGCCGCAGGATGATAGGTCACCACGACAGGTAGCCCCTCGAACCGATGGATGGTTCCCCGCAATGCATGCAATGCGTCTTCACGTCCCAACAGGAAGTGGGCCGCAACTTTACCGACACACAATATGCCGTCCGGCTTGACCAACGCGATCTGTCGTTTCAGGTATGGAATGCAGGCTTGCGCCTCTTGTGGGAGCGGATCCCGATTCTCCGGCGGCCTGCATTTCACGATATTGGCGATAAAAACATTCGTCGAACGATCCAAACCGATTGCTGTCAACCACGAGTCGAGATACTTTCCGGCTTTGCCGACAAAGGGACGGCCAGTTCGGTCCTCCTCGGCGCCAGGACCCTCACCTATGACCATGAGGCGGGCATTGGCCACACCTTCACCCGGAACAGCATGTGTACGCAAGCTACCCAAGGCGCACAGCGAGCAGTTCGCAACCAGTTGTGCGATCTGCGACAAGGAGACACGCTGCAACGCATCGGCAGCCTGTTGTTGCGGATCGGGAACAATCTCGAGCGCACGTTGGTGGAAATCGGGCACCCCGGCGGCTACGCCAGGAGTTTCGCCGACATAGTCCTGCACCTCCTGAAACAGCGCCCATGCTTGTCCCAACCTGGTTTCAACCGATCTACGTACGTCCTCCCGCTCATTTTGGGTCATATTCAATCCTATGGAGGTACAGTCCTCCTGGTGGAGCCGTCTTGCCGGCTTCCTTCCTGTTCCTGGACAGCATCCGCCGTTCGAACTCCTCTACGGGTTCGAGCGCTTCCCCCAATTGCAGCATGGTTCCGACCATGGAACGAACCTGGTGCATGAGAAACGCATTCCCCCGTACGGTATAGACCAATATCTGCCCCCCCCACTGCGAGTTTTCGAAGCCGAAGGAGCTGCCATACATATCCCTGACCCTTGAATGGCTCTGGTCGGCAGCGGCACTGAAGGTGGAAAAATCGTGGGTACCGACAATACAGGCAGCATATCCGTTCAACAGTTCCAATGGAGGAAATTTGCGGATGCGGCAGACCCTGTTCCTATCGAACGGGGTATAATCGTCTAACACTTTCGTATAATACCGGTATTCCCGACACACCGAAGTGAAACGGGAATGAAAATATTCGTCTTCCTGGGCACTGCCGGTAATCCTGATATCGAGCGGCAGCAAATGGTTGAGCGCGACGGGGAATACCTCGACAGGAACACTCTGGTTCTCGATATCGAAGTGGGCTACCTGTCCGATCGCATGAACGCCGGCGTCGGTCCGCCCCGAGCCGTGTATACGGACCGGCACCTTCAGCATCTTGCCCAAGGCTTTCTCAATTTCCTGTTGTACACTCCGGACACCCCGTTGCCGTTGCCATCCGGAAAATCCCGACCCGTCGTAACTGACGATGATCTTGATTCTCCGATATCCTTCGGGCAATGGGAATTCGGAAGGTCTCCTCCAGTCAGAACGCGCCATCGACATCCTCCACCACGACAAAAGCTATAGCCAATGGCCCTTCGTGTGTCAAGGAGAGATGGATCACAATAGAATCGAATCCGAGACGTTCCAGTATCCCCGCCTCCAAGACAATCTCGGGTTTGCCGATCGAATTGACCCTGACAGCGATCTCGGAGGGGGAAATCCCCCTGAATCCTGTTCCCAAGGCTTTGACCAACGCCTCTTTCGCGGCAAACCGGGAGGCGAGGAATTGGGCCCGGCCTTGATCCATGGCCATTGCCTGGTCAACCTCTGTCTGGTGGAACATCCTGTTGAGCACATGGGCACCCATGCGGTCGGAATCCATCCGTTCGATAGAAACCGCATCGATACCGACGCCATGAATTTTTGCCGTGGTCACAACGTTATACCACCCAATTCCTGATTCGCCTCCACCTGAGCAGGCAATTCCGACTTCTGGAAGTATACCTTGATTGTCTCGGGATCGGTGGAGAACGAAATCTCGATATCGAAGAACGATGGCTGTGCTACCAGAACCACAGGAGCACTGGAAACTCCCTCGGTATCCACCATCGAATAATCGACGGTAGCCTTGATCGCAGTGGAATCGACCATGCCGATATACCGTTCGTCGGCCTTGATCTTCAATGTCACCGATTCCGGTACTGTGCTGGTGGCCACAAAGGTATCGGGCAGAATCACATGCAGGGGGATTTCCACCGTGCGTTGATCCAATGTCGCGTAGTTGACCACCAGGTAGAGGCTGATGGCCAACAATAGGGAGAACACCTTGACCGGCCAGTTGAACAGCATCGTGCGCCACAATTTATTCGGTTTCATCAGTCGGTGCCTCCGTAATATCTTGTGGTGTGATATCGTGATAGCTGAACAATGCCAGCAACATCCGTTTCACGGTGGGCGAATCGAGGTCATAATAGAGGTTCGCGTTGTAGGTGAGGCTGATCGCCCCGGTCTCCTCGGAGACTATCAGCACGATGGCATCCGATTCCTCGGCAAGGCCAAGGGCGGCACGGTGGCGGGTTCCGAAACTCTTCTTGATATCGGTCTGCTCACTCAGGGGAAGGTAACAACCGGCCGCAATGATTTTCCCACTCTGGATGACCATGGCACCATCGTGCAACGGAGTATCATGGTCGAACACGGTGAGTATCAACGCCGAGGAGAGGTCCGCGTTCAACCGGGTACCCGAATCTACGACCCCCTTGATTCCGAGATGCCGGGTGAAGACGATCAGGGCTCCCCGATTCTTGGATACCAGGACATTGCAGGCATTGAGGATGATATCGATCTGCTCGGCGGTTGTCTGAGTTCCCATCCTGAATAGTCCGCTGCGCCCGCTGAACAATTGGGTGAACGCGCGCCGCAATTCAGGTTGGTACACCACGCACATGAAGATCACCATGGGAATGGTCATGTACCGGTAGAGCCAGAGAAAGGTCTCCAAATGGAGCAATCGGGCCAGACTGTAACCGGCGACCAGTATGAATACGATTTTCGCGATCTGCTGCGCCTTTGTCTGCGCCACCGAGACATGGAAACGATAGAACACGTACGTTAGTGTCCCTATCTCCACAATGGGTGCGATGATATTCCATATCGTGGTCATTATGCCTGCAAACATTCCCACCTCGTATTATTCGTCTTCTTCCGTAACCCATCCGAGTGTTCGCTGGACGGCCTTGTTCCAGAATTGGACCTTCTGGTCCCTCACCGCATTATCCATCGCCGGCTCCCAACGGGACTTTTCCTTCCAATGCCTCGACAATTCCTCGAAGGACTCCCAGAAACCACTCGAGAGACCCGCCGCATACGCGGCCCCAAGCGCAGTCGTCTCCACCACCTGCGGACGGATGACGGGAATCCCCAGCAGATCGGCTTGGAATTCCATGAGCGGTCGACTGTTGGTCAATCCTCCATCGACCTTCAGGACTTCCACCTTGATCCCCGAATCGGCTTCCATGGCATCGAATATATCCTTGGCCTGGAAAGCCGTCGCTTCCAACGCCGCCCTGCATATATGTGCCGCTGTCGCGAATCCTGTCAAGCCTGCAATGACTCCGCGGGCATCGCTTCGCCAATAGGGAGCGAACAGCCCGGAGAAGGCTGGCACGATATAGACTCCGCCACAGTCGGGAACAGATTCTGCCATGGTATCGACCTCGGGAGCGCTCTTGACGATCTTGAGGTTGTCCCGGACCCATTGTACCAACGAACCAGCAACTGCGATAGAGCCTTCCAGTGCATATCGGGCAGGTTTTCCCGCTTCCCTATAGGCAACTGTGGTAAGCAGTCCCCGTGAGGAAAAACTGGGAGTCTCTCCCGTATTGGTCAGGAGGAAACACCCGGTGCCGTACGTACTCTTCCCTTGACCCGCGGAGAAGCACGCCTGACCGAACAGTGCCGCCTGTTGGTCTCCAAGGATACCGCATACGGGAACAGGACCCTTGAATGGTCCGGAAGTGTCGGTATCGCCGTAGATCTCTCCGAACGAACTGACAATCCTGGGAAGGCTGGCACGGGGTATGCCGAACAGACCGAGCAACCAATCGTCCCACTCGAGGCTCAAGATATCCATAAGCAGGTACCGGCTTGCGTTGGTGACATCGGTCACGACGACACCCTTGCCCGGTCCACCTGTCAAATTCCACACCAGGTAGCTGTCCATGGTTCCGAACACCACTTTTCCCTGCTCGGCGTCGGCACGCAAGCCATCGACATGGTCGAGCATCCATACGATCTTCGAAGCGGAGAAATAGGAGCTGGGTATCAGGCCCGACTTCGATTGGAGTTTCTCGATATCGACGGTCGCTTTCAAGCGTTCTATAAAGTCGCTGCCGCGCAGATCTTGCCAAACGAGGGCATTGTACCGTACAACGCCCGTCTCAGGCTCCCAGGCGACTATGGTTTCCCGTTGGTTGGTGATGCCGATTCCCGCAATGTCCCTGTAGCTCGCACGAACCTTGGACAACGTCTGCCCGATAACTTCGATACTATTGTTCCAGATTTCCAACGGATTATGCTCCACCCATCCGGGCTGGGGAAAAATCTGCTGGTGTTCCAACTGGTGGGAGGCCTTCAGGGCTCCACTGTGGTCGAACAGGATGAATCTGGTGCTGGTTGTTCCCTGGTCCAACGCGCCGACGTATTTCACAGGATCCTCCTCTTGGTGTGGACGTCATGCTACAGTATATCGGCAAACGCAGAAACCCGCCACAGGTAATTTGACACACTACCCGAAGTGCATGGTATACTAGCTTCCGAGGTGCAAATACATGACATTGAGGGACGTTGTGCAAATAGTGGATGGGACGGTTTTGTGCGGAGAGGACAACCTTGGACGGGAAGTGCATCTCGGGTTCGCGTCCGACTTGATGAGTGATGTCCTGACATTGTTGGCGGACGATATCCTCCTCATAACCGGGCTTTCGAACAATCAGGCGATACGGACTGCCGAAATGTCCGATATCCTGCAGATTCTGTTTGTCCGCAACAAACGGCCGACCAAAACCATGCTGGACCTCGCGAAAGAACATGGTATTACAGTTATAACTACCCCCTATTCCATGTTCCGTTCAAGCGGCTTGCTCTTCAGCAAGGGCTTGCAACCGGTGTATTAGGAGTATCGGATGCATGTTTCGTTTCAAGTGCAGGCAGGAGACTTCTCCAATGCGGGAAAGGTCTCCAGTACGGTCAAGGGAATCCTCAAACAGCTCAATCTCGGTCCGGTGCATGTCAAACGTATCATCGTCGCCCTGTACGAAGCCGAGGTGAATGTGGTGGCCCACTCCTACGGGGGTACCATCACGTGCGAAGTGGAGCCCGAATCCGTCGATATCCTGGTCTGCGATACAGGACCGGGAATTCCCGACCTCGATCTTGCCATGACCGAAGGATGGTCGACGGCAACCACCGAAGTACGGGAGATGGGATTCGGAGCTGGTATGGGTCTTGCCAATATCAGGAAAAATACCGACCGGCTGGCGATCGACACGGGAGAAGGCAAACCGACCAAAATACACATGTGTTTCGATTTGGCCAATGGGGCAGCGCATGCGTGACCAACCCTTCCACCATACCCTCATGGTCCGCAAGGACCTCTGCCAGGGATGCACACACTGCATGAAGCGATGCCCGACCGAGGCGATCCGCATAACCGGGGGCAAGGCACAGGTGGATCCGGAGCGTTGTGTCGATTGCGGACAGTGCATGGCTGTATGTCCCCACAATGCGATAGTCATCGAGCAGAACGATTTCCAACAGATATTCCATTACAAGTATCGTGTAGCGATACTCCCGACATTGCTGATCGGGCAATTCGAAGACGACGTTTCCGAAGAAGCTATGGTCGACGCTTTGCACAACATCGGGTTCACCCATGTCCATTATGCCGAATCGGGTGTCGATATCCTGAAAACCCTGGGCAAGAAGATCAGTGTCTATGCCGATCAACATCCGGTGGTTTCATCGTATTGCCCCGCGGTGGTACGATTGATCCAATTGCGGTATCCCGCCCTGCTTCCCAATGTGAACCTCATGCGCACACCTGCCCAGATCGCCGCACTCTATGCGCGCGTGGTGCTGCAATCGGAGGGCATCGACTCCGAGGATATCGGGGTGTTCTATATCACGCCATGCGCCGCCAAGTACGCGCAGATCAAGACGCCCGGTTCCGCGACGAGCGGATTGATCCAGGGAGGATTGAATCTCGACTACGTATTCAATCTCATGCAGGCCTATCTGGCGCAACATCCGAACCGCAAAGGCGAGGAGCTTTCACGATGGGAACGACCGGCGATTACCGGGCCGGCATTCCTGTGGAGCCTCACAAAGGGTGAGAGCGCCATGATGCAGGGTCGTACGCTGTCTGTGGATGAAGTGCACAATGTGATTGAATTCTTGGAACTGGTCGAGGATGACCGCCACAAGAACCTCGATTTCCTGGAATTGCGAGCCTGCGATACCGGTTGTACCGGGGGTATCCTGACTCCTCGGAACAGGTTTCTCGCAACCGAACGAATCAAGCACCATGCGGCCACCTTGCCCAAGGAATTGCACGAGGAGGACAAGGCACGGATCCTTTCTTTCTCCGACCAATTGATCCGCAACTTAAAGACGGACCGTATCGTCGCCAAACATTCGCTGCAACTCGATAGGGACGTTACCATGGCGATCAGAAAACTGGAGAAGGTGAAACGGATCACAGAGGTATTGCCCGGTATAGATTGCGGGCTCTGCGGATGCCCAACCTGCCGTTCACTCGCAGAGGATATCGCAAAGGCGAATGCAAGCATCCGCCGATGTGTAGTTCTCAAACTGACCGATCCCCACGGATTGAACAATCTCGCGAAGATTTGGGGCGAGGTGATCCAGAAGGACCAGAAACCGTCTACATCGGAAGTCTGACCGATTCCAGACGCATCCGCTCGCTTGCGGATGCCTCCCGTTCCAACAACTCCTGGCCAGCTATGACGACCGAACTGGCATATGCATCCATGGAATCCAACAATGCCTTGGCGGCACTTCGCACATCATCCACCGTAGTCCCGAGAATCCACCCCCTCCTGTCGCTGCGGAACACATCGGTAATCCCGAATAGGGCGCGGCGGAACGCGATCATGGATGCATCCTTCGGGTAATAGGGCTTAAGCTCGCGGCTGATTATGGATATGATGGCAAGGTCCACCAACTCCTGATCGACCCCATCCCCGGCGATACGCCCGAGTACCGAACGGAAATCGTTCAAGGTCCCGTCGATGCGGGGGTCACGGTAGCTGGAAAAAATACATAGCCGTTCAAGCATATCGATATGGGCACTTACCCCATATGCTCCACCGACTCCCCGCACCTGTTCCCACAAATGGTTCGTAGTCAATATATGGGCCAGGACGGTCTGGTGTGCCTGCATCGGTTCGAAGGGTTCGCAAGAGCGGCAGACCATGGCGCTGAAACTGACCGACGAAGGTATCCTGAAGAGCTCCAACTCCCGGCCGGTCCTCTTTTCGATAGGACTGGTATCCCTCGTGTGTTCGCGTAAAGACACCAGATGCTCGGGAATGGATTGCGCGAAGGTCCTCACGCTTTGCTCTGCCGCCGCCAACAGGTGCTCCGATGTGCAGAGGTGCAAAGTCAACCGGTCCCTATCCACAATCTTGGTGCGCAAAGTCTCGAGTGAGGAGCCTATCGCCTGCAACGTGGCCGGATCCTCCGGGTCATGCCCGACAAGATGGAACCATTGGTCTATGCCGTTCCACATCTCGTTTTGCTTGAGTATGCGTGAAAAGTGACCTGCGGCACGTTGCGATGCGTACATTTGGCCTGCGCTGGAGACATTCGACTCGTAGTCGCTTATCAGGTCGCGGATCACGGCATACAATCGTTCGGCATCACCGAGATTCGCATTCCTCAGGATATCCGAGAGCAGCGACAGTGCCTCCTCCTGGTCCCGTTCGAGACATTTGATCCGGAACACGAGCGCGGACAGGGAGAATTCCGCCGACTGCAGGATGGAAGAGCTTTCCAGGAAGAAATAGAGTCCACCAGTCTTCTCGCGGATACGAACCGCCATCTGGTCATACGGGATATCCCCTACTCCCGTCATATGGAGCATCCTGGTGAGCAGGGGAAGGAGCAACTGTTCTTCTTCATTCAGGTCTCCCACCGAGAACAGACCGTCGGTGTAGACAATTCCGTTGGTTTCCATCGTTTGGAGATAGAGGGGCGCACCACCGGCTTCGCCCTGGTGCTGGGGAAGGACACGTATCGTCTCCGGCAAGTCTTCCTTGACCAACCGGGGAATAGTGGCCATGGCCTCGGGGGTATCGCGTTGTTCTTCGAATCTGACGAAGCGCTGGGTATCCGAGTCCAACTGCACCAAGGCGTCCTTGCCCAGTGATTCTTGGACCTCCAGCAACCGTTGTCGCATCAGCTCGTCCATGAGCTTGGTATGCTTCGGATCCGGTTTCACCACCAAGAGACAGCGATGGGGGTTGTCCAGCAGATGCTTGGCGATCCAACGTTCGAAATATCCTCTCGCGCCGTCCGACATCTCCACATGGGCAAACAGCTCACCCTCCTGAGGAGACGAAGCGACGATCAATGTCTTCAACCGCTCCAAGGCCGAGGAGATACCGACAGTGACGTGTGGCTTGAGGTTCTGCAGCCATCCGCGTGTGGCGCGGTTCATGGCACGCAAGCCGACAGGGATGTCACCTGTTAGTTCCTGCAGCAGGAACTCCTGGCGTTTGACTGCGTTTAACACCAACTGGCGCGGAATTCCCTTACCGACGATATCGGTCAGGGTCTTGAGCACAAGCTCCTGGGCTTCCTGAGCCTTTTGGGGATCGATTCCCTTGAATCCGACGGTAAACGGCATCTGCCTGAAACTGGTATCCATACCGCTGACCTGGGAGATATCCTTTGCCAGCCTTGAATCGATGATAGCCTTGTACAACGGAGCACCCGGATTCCCCAACAGGATATCTGTCAGGATAGTCAATGTGAGGACTTCCACCGGATCCTCCACAGTGGAAGTTGCCCAACTGATCGTGACCGAGGCATCGTTCCCAAGTTCAGAATCAGATTCGGATGGACTGGTGGCATAGACTGTCTTCGGTTTGTTCCAAGCTTTTGCCAGAGGCGTCGGACCCGGGCTGCTCATGGCACTGGAGTCGGCGAGATACAGGTCATCCAGCAACGCAAGCTGCTCTGTGGCGTTCTGGTCGCCGTAGAGGAACAATCGGCAATTCGAAGGATGGTAATGCGAGGCATAGTAGCCGGCGAACTGCCGGTAGTTCAGCTTGATGATATGGCTGGGATCCCCACCGGATTCATAGAAATACGGCGTATCGGGATAGAGACTCCGAATACTTTGACGGCCTACGATCGCATCGTGGTCCGACAATTCCCCCAACATCTCATTGTAGACGACACCGTCGAACTTCAGATTCCCTTCGGGGTCCGTTGTGATGCGGATTCCTTCCTGCCAGAAGGTTTCCTCGCGCAACAAGGGATTGAAAACCGCATCGGCGTACACCGCGAACAGGTGCTTGTAGTCCTTGAGCAATGGCGAAGCTGCCGGATAGACCGTATAATCGGGATAGGTCATGGCATTCATGAATGTATTGGCACTTCCCTTGAGCAGGGACATGAATGGATCGCGGACAGGATACCGTTTGGAACCGGCAAGAAGACAGTGTTCGATGATGTGCGGAGTGCCGCAATCGTTCACCGGTGGTGTCTTGAAGATGAATCCGAAGAAATTCTCGGGGTCCTTGTTCGCGACATGGTAGACTTCCATTCCGGTGATCCGGTGTCGATAGAAGTAACCATACCCATGATAGTCATCGAGCACGTCGATCGATTCAAGGACAAAACCATAGATTTCGTCTCCTGGCATCATCGATAATTCCGGCTCATCCACTAGTACACCCACTGGTACCTCCTGTCGTCTTGACACTGAGAGAAGTTACCACGCCCTCTTTGGATTGACAACCCTCCGGTTCTTACGTACCTTCGAACCATGAGGAGTCTGCCATGCATTATATAGGAGCTCATGTGAGTGCTTCGGGCGGTGTGCACAATGCGATTCAGCATGCGATCGACATCGGGGCGAACGCGTTCGCGTTGTTTACGAAAAACCAGAAGCAGTGGAAAGTCGCGCCTCTTACGGAGGAACAGATCGGTTTGTTCAAGAAGGCTATGGCGGATGCCGGTTTCTCGGCAGGACAAGTGCTTCCCCACGACGGGTATCTGATCAATCTGGGAAATCCCGATCCCGAGAAGCGGCGCATCAGTGTCGATTCCTTCATCGATGAGATGAAGCGGGTCCAACTGTTGGGTTTGGACAGGCTGAATTTCCATCCCGGTGCACACCTCAAGCAGATCGATCCGGACGACTGCATGCTGCTCATATCGCAAGGCATCGACGAGGCCTTGGCCGAGACCGAAGGGGTGAGCGCTGTCCTTGAGACCACTGCCGGCCAGGGCTCCGCACTCGGTCGCACATTCGAGGAAATTGCCCGCATCATTGAACGGGTGGAACACACCGATCGCCTCGGCGTGTGTATAGACACGTGCCATATCTTTGCTGCCGGATACGATATCAGGACTGCCGAGACGTTTGCCGCGGTCATGGACGATTTCGATCGGATCATCGGATTCGACAGGCTCATGGGCATGCACCTGAACGATGCGAAAAGCGTTCACGACAGCCATGTGGACCGGCATGCTCCGTTGGGGCAGGGAAACCTGGGCATAGCACCGTTCAAGGCCCTCATGACCGATTCCCGGTTCGAAGGAATCCCATTGATCCTGGAGACCACCGATCCCGAGCTCTGGAAACAGGAGATCACCCTCTTGCGTGGTTTCGCCAATTGATATGCAAAAAAGGTGGAATAGCAGTATGAACAGCTTGTTCGGACATGCCAAACGGCCATTGGTGTTCGGTCACAGGGGATATTCCGATCTTGCGCCGGAAAATACCATGAAGGCATTCGATCTCTGTGTCGATCGTGGCGTTCCTGGGGTAGAATTGGATATCCATGTCTGTAGAAGCGGCGAGCTGGTGGTGATCCATGACCACGACCTGAAGCGCTTGGCTGGTGCTGATGGGGTTGTAGAGGATCTCGATTACAGCCAGCTGTCGGAACTCGATGTCGGTTCGCACAAGGGTGCCGAATTTGCTGGTGAACGTATTCCCCTCCTCGACGAACTGTTCGATCGGCATGGGGATCGGCTCTATTACGATATCGAGCTGAAGGTCAAAGGCTGGAAGGACACCAGGATTGGCGAAAAGACCTGGGAGACCATCCGCAAGCATGGTTTGGAGAAAGTATGCATGGTCTCGTCGTTCAATCCATTCGCTGTCCGCTATTTCAACCGTGCCTCCGGGCATGCTTTGCCGACGGCTGTCATCTACTGCGAATCCGAGGATGTCCCCAAGCCGCTCCAGCACGGGTGGGGTCGGCATGTCGCGGGAGCTACAGTACTCAAACCGGACCATAAGCAGGTCGATGCGGCCATGTTGAGAAAATTCAGGGAACACAAAGGGTATCCGGTGCTCACCTGGACAGTCAACGACAAGTCTGTCGGGGACCGGTTGATGGGACTCGGAGTCGATGGAATCATCTCGAACGATCCGGGACTTTTTCTGTAACCGTAAGGTTACCGGTACAGGTACCGGTACATCAACGATGCGGTTATGGTACCAAAACGGGCGAACGCGGAACGTTGCGCCCCATCCATGGTCGAGGCAACCGAATTGGCCGTCACATTGCCTGTCGAGCCGACAACCGCACCGGTTCTCAGATTTAGCAGAAAGGTCTCTCCAATGACTGTCACGGTTGCACCATTGTCTGTCGACTTGCTCTGCGAGATACCGGCATTTCCGAACAAGGCGTACGTACTGTTCGGATAGGTGGAACGGAGCACTGCCAGCGTCTCCAGATCGTCGTCAGTACGTTGTGGAGAGGCGACTGCTACAACGACTCCATCTTTCGACAAGTTTTGCGCAATCGAAGTATTCGCCGAAACCGATTCGAGCAGGTCTCCCTGCAGGGAGAATTCAAACACCGCAACCACCAACGGTTGGTTTCCGACAATCGATATCCTTGCATAAGGGTAATAGACTTGCTTCGCTTGTAGCATCTGTGTGAACTGTGCATGGACGTCGGGGTCGAAGTGCTTCAAGAATTCCAATTCGGCGTCGAGATCGATGTACAGGACCAGATCGCCTTGGCCCACCAGGGAAGGGTTGTTCGTAGTATAGGTGAACTGACCGTTGTTGTTCGTCACGAACCGTTGGGAGTCCGCATACGGCTCTCCCATTCCATTGCGGGCAGTGGTCCGAACGGTGATCGGGGCTTCCACCACTCTCGGTGAAAGCGTCCTGGTTCCCCGTCTCAGAGTTGCCTCCGTAGTGGGAAGCGAAGGGTCCCCGACCGATACCGAGAGAGTCAAGGCCTGGAGGATGGTTCCAATCCGAGCTATCGATTCATCGTAGCGCTTCGCTCCGCGGTCTACGGGCAACGCACTTGCGATTTTGGCGATACCCAGATACTGCTTGGCCGCCACGATGTCCTTGTTCTCCCGAAAAGCCCTCGCCCCAAGAGCCGACAACCTATCCATCTCCTGTTGCTTCTCCAACAGTTGGACCTCCGAATCGGTGCGGGCCTTCTCAAGCACCGAACTGTCTGCGATAGCCAGGAAATAGACGTCGACCGAACCTTCGTTTACCTTGACGAATTCCTGTGTCACCTTCAAACGATAACTCTCTATTGCATTCCGCGAAGATAGTTCCGCTATATGTCTTCCCGTCACATCCTCACCGATGTACACCGACAGCTGTGAGAGCACCGATTCGTAGGCAAGGACACGTGCGCGATTCTCGTTCGTTGCGGTTCCCTTGCCGACAAAGGCAATCTGCGTCCTCGATACTTGCGGTTCGTACACCCATACAGGAACACCTTCCATGTTGGATTTCACCCATGTGCTCAAGGAAGAACACCCCATGGCAAGGATTGTAAGCAACAGCAATAGGACGGCTACTGGTTTTCTCATCGTATCTGTAGTCTACCACAGCCAACCGGCAATCGGCGAGAGGGTAATTCCCCGTTCGTTCCCCTGTACTGACGAACCGAATCCCGATTCGACCAGTACCCGATACCTGTACCCGACCGATACACCCCAATACCAATGGGCTGAACTTTGGTGGGACACTTGGAGCTCTACCTCGGCACCAAGAAGAAGCCCGAACCCATCGGAAGCATGCCACCGGGTTCCGACTCCCACATGGAAAAGTGCCGCGGTTTGCAAATTTGACCACCAAGACCCCAATACATCGGGCGATTTGCCGAATATCCCGAGAGCAAACCGGGAAACCAGACCAGCCTGTGCCATTACCTCGTAAGCCGAATTGTCCATGAGGGTATCGACTCCAGCTTTACCCGAGAACCGGAACAACGTTCCTCTGATCGGCAATTCGACAGCTGCTTCCATACCGATGCGCTCCAACGAGACAGGAAATGCCATGGAGAGTGAAAGGGCGGTCTTCTGTCTCACCAGGGGCATTCCTACAACAATCGGCCGTTTGGCCCACAGTGGACTGAATTCAGTAACCGCAACCGGTTGTTCGGACTCTCCTGGAAAATCGAACCGATCGACCACCGTCATCAGGGCAACCGCAGTTCCCTGGGTATCGGTAACCCAAACCCGTTCGCCAACAGACAATTCGGTGGCATCCGAGGTTGTCCAATATCCGGAAGCCATGGCATGTGAAAGTCTTGATTCGTCGGAAGAAGGGAAAACATCACTCATATCGGAACGAAACAGCTTTGCCAACTCTTGCCGATAAGCGGTTTCCCAAGAGGTTCCCTCGGGAACAAGACAGGCAATTGTCCGGATGATATCCGAATCACGCCAACCGATTCCCACGGTCACTTGCAACAGGTGTTTTCCGGTAAACAGGGAGTCGTCGTAGATGATTTCGGAGAGTTCGATCCTAAATATTTCGGTGGCCGAATCGCTGAACGCAAGCCGCCAATCAAATTCGCGACCGGCGACAACGCTGGTAGATGCACGCAATACATCCGACGAAACTGCCACTGAGGGTGGAACGATGATCTCCAATCGCGCGGTATCCGTACTTGCTCCAAGTGCAAACACCGGAAAGAGTATGACCACCGTCAGCAACAGTATTCGCCAAGACCTTTTCCTCAAGCATCGACTCCCGCCCAATGGGCAATGATCTGCTCCACCAACAACGCCGACTCCTCCATGGCTCCAACGGCCACCCACTCGAATCGGGAGTGGAGGTTGTGTGAGCCGGTAAAGATATTTGGAGCGGGAATCCCCATCTGTGCCAGCCTCGCTCCATCGGTTCCTCCCCGTATGATCTTCTCATGCAGCTTCACACCCAACTTTTCCCCAGCCTTCCAAATGGCTTCCATGATGGCGGGATCCTTCTTGATTGCTTCATACATGTTCTGGTACACAATCTTGGAATTCACTTCGACCTTTCCACCGGAAAACAATTTCTCGGTTGTTGCGGCAAGACTACGCAACACATCGATCCTGCGCTCCAACCCCTCCAGTTCAAAGTCCCTCAGATAGAAGATTGCATGCGTATGGATGCTGGAACCCTTGATTTCCTCGGCACAATAATAGCCATATCGCCCGTCGGTCGCCTCTGGGCTCTCACTCCTAGGCAACGAGGCGATAAACGAGACAGCCATGGAGACGCTGTTCACCATCCGTCCACGGGCCGCACCCAAATGGTAGGGAATCCCTTGGAAATCGACTTCGACGGTCGCCGCATTGAAACATTCGGCTTCAATCTCCCCCCGTTCACCTCCGTCGATCGTATAACAGCAACGGGATCTCAGCATACCGACATCGAATGCATCCATGCCCGAACCCGTCTCCTCATCGGAGGTGAATACCAGTTCCACCTCACCATGCCCAATGGCATCGTTGGCAACCAACCGTTCGGCAAGCGCCATGAGAATCGCGACTCCCGCCTTGTCGTCTCCCCCAAGGAGGGTTGTCCCGTCGGTAACCACCAACTGCTGTCCGACATACCCGGCCAACAACGGATTGTCGTCCTTCGTAATGGAATATTCCCGGTTCAGGACAATATCCTTACCATCGTATGAATCTATCACACGGGCTTTGACACCATTGCCTGCCACATCGTCGGCAACATCCACATGCGCCATGAACCCTATCGTCGGTACACTCTTCCCCTTTGGAAGATTGGAAGGGATCCGCGCGACAAGATAGCCCTTCGGATCGAATACGATGTCTCCGATTCCCAAAGCACGCAATTCCGATTCCAACAGTCGCAACAATTCGATTTGCCCGTCACTGGTCGGCCGGTGGTCGGTTATATGCGGATCGCTCATTGTATCGATGGCGACATATTTGAGGAACCGATTCAAGATATTCTGTGATAGGGGGGATCGGGTCATGGTTCTTGGTTCTCCTGAAGTAACAAAGTGCATATAGTATCCCATATTTAAAGAACCCTCGCAAGGCAATCCCCCCTATCGAGTGCCGCAACATCATGCGTTAAAGTTGTATTTCTTCAACAGGGGTTTTACCATATCCATTACCTGATAGATCGAGAATACGACCAGAATCAAACCGGTGACCACCGGTCCGTTGGTCATGGTTTTACCGACTGTCATCATCGAAGTGGCTATGGCATAAGCCGCTCCAGGATCTGTGGTGACATCGACTATCCACTCCTGGAAGGATTTCGACAACGATTCGTCCCCATACTTGTAATACCGGTATATCGACATGATCGTGGTCGCAGCCACTCCTGCGGCAACCGAGACCGCTGCCGCTGCTGTAATCTTTCCCCAAAAGACAATATTGGGAATGCACGCGTAGACGATTCCGGCAATCATGAGGACCAGTGTCTTCGTGACCAGTTTCTGCAAATCACGCATGAATGCAGGCCTCTGGCTGGGAGGAATCGCACGGCTATGGGCCTCCCCGAAGGAGAGCATCGCCCGTTCAGTCGTGGACATCCTCGCCGAAAGCTCCGTATATGCATCCGGTGGCATCAGACCTTCAGCCTCGCCAAGCAGGATAGACGGATCGGCACCACTTGCGACGGCATGGCAAAACCGCAAATAGTCGGAGCCCATTTCCTCTTCAAGCATGTGTTCGACAATCATCGTTCCACTCGCCGATCCGACCAGGCTCCTTGCGGTGGCCGACAATACCCCGTGCTCATCGAGAACCGGTTGTACGACTGCCAGTTGTTCCTCGACAACCCTTGCCACGATCGGCACGATCTCCTTCTCGTCCAGTTGCGGATTCATTCCGGGCTCCCACGCCAATGAACAACCCAACAGACTGACGATCAGCCACAGACTCACCACATTGGTGAGAACAATACTCCTTCTTCTCATGGTTCCTCCTTATGTCAGACACCGTCGACGGTATCCGATGCCACAATCGACGCAAAACTCCAACCGACATTCATACAAAACTGGAATTTACCGAACGCCGGTATCAAGGCCTGCACATAGGTGTAGCTTTCGGGAAATCCGTTGGACGGATCCCGATAGATCACCGAGGGACGTAAAAACCACCCCGGAATAAAATTCCAGGTATAGCCGAATTCAATTTCATTGAGATAATGCAGTGAGTCTTGGGGAATGAATTGTCCTATGAAAAAGCAGACCTGTGCCATGGATATCGCCACGAACGGACCGGTTCCCCATGGATGGCACACGAGCTTCAGTGCAAGATCGAGCAGGATCTCTCCACCGCCGGTACGATCGACGAGCAGGGAAACAGGCAATTCGACTCCGATTCCATCGGGATGGGTCACACCAATTCCAAGACGAATACCGGTATGGGACATCCACACCGAATCGATGGACCAAGCATCGGCGAACACGTGGATCTCTGCCGATATGTCCTTTGCGGTTCCAGATAGGGGAGAAAGGAAGGCACAGGTAAGGACCAGCAGCATTAGGGGACGTAAGGTGAGACACGGCCCCCCATGGGGCGGTGAAGAGGCAAAGCCTCTTGCTTCCAGGGCCTGCCCTGGGAAATCGAAACCTTTCATCCCC
>PGXW01000038.1 GCA_002839355.1 Spirochaetae bacterium HGW-Spirochaetae-2 | reverse complement strand
ACCGGGGCTTGTTTTGGATAATTTTGTGCACCCGTAGGCTTTTCGGGATGCTTCAGATTGTAGAAATTGCTAGGATTTTGCTATTTTGCAAGAGCCTCTATAGAATCGGGCAGTTTATATGCTGTCAAGGAAGAAGAAAATATAACTAAAGATACTGGGTTGTATTATTCCCCTAGGATTGGATTGGACAAGGTTCCTATACCCGAAATGGTGATTTCAACAATATCTCCAGGTTCCATGGGCCCAATTCCTGCAGGAGTTCCGGTAATGATTACATCACCTGGATACAGGGTCATGACCTGTGAAAGGTAACTCACCAAGAATTCAGGTTTGAATATGAGATTTGCTGTAGTCGACGATTGCTTCACTTGCCCGTTCAAACGAGTGAAGATCGCACAATCGAGCGGATCAATCTCATTGGTTATGATTGGGCCAAGAGGTAGGAATGTATCGAATGACTTGGCAATGGTCCATTGACCATTTTCCGGTTGGAGATCTCGGGCTGTCACATCGTTCGCACAAGTAAACCCAAAGATATATGAAGATACTTCAGGAAGGGGGACATGACGAGCTTTCTTTCCAATCACAATCGCCAATTCCGCTTCGTAGTCAACCCTTTTGGAAAGGGAAGGATACATGACAGACTCATTCGGGCCAACCACGCATCCAGATGCCTTTATAAATACAACTGGGGAAGTGGGAAGGGGAATGTTGCATTCTTCTGCGTGATCGCGGTAATTCAAACCGATACACACTGCTTTTGTCGGCACACACGGAGCGAGCAATTTAGCTTGACCAAGTGGAACGATCTCATCTGTCCAGACAATTTTATCAAATGGCAGACCTTTCAATAGCACAACATGATCTCCCTCTATAACGCCATAAACACTTGTTTCCTTATGGAAGCAACGGACACATTTCATGATTCGACTCCTTTGATATCATATAGTGGGTTTGAAAAGGTATTGCATTCAATCATTATCAATAAGTTATAAACACTTATTCCAGAAATATGGTATGATTGTCAGACAGTCAGAACAAACTCAATGGAAATAGGATAGGGTAACAACGTTTCACTGTCAATCAGATAATCCGAGGAAAATAGGAAGGGGAACTGGGGGAAGCTATTCAGTGCACAGGGTAGGATTGCCAATCTATAAATTGCATTAAGGATGCATTTAAATAGGAACTTTTCTCGAATAGAAATACTTAAGTTTCAGGTTGTTGGAAAATTTTATAAAAAATAGTTTGACATATCTATTTCCTCAGGTTAGTCTGTTGTCAGACAATCTGTGGAGGATGCATGGAACCTGTACATAAGATGCCCATAGCTGATCAAGTGGTGGACAAGATACGGACATCAATCATGGATGGAACCTTTGGTGAGGGGTCAAAGTTACCTTCTGAACAAGCGTTGTGTTCTTCATTGCGTGTGAGCCGTTCCACCATACGTGAAGCTTTCAGGGTATTGCAGACTATGGGATATGTCGAGATGAAGCCAGGTCGCGGAGCATATGTTCTCAGTACCACTGGCGATGCCACTGTCGATGTACGTGATTGGTTCCGTGTGAATGCACCCAAACTTACCGACTTTATCGAGGTTCGAAAGGCAATTGAAAGCCTTGCAATCAAGATTGCGGTTGATCGGAGTACCCAAGAAGAATATGACAAGCTTTTTAAGATCAACGAAGATTTTATTCAAGCTGTGCACGCAGACGATTCAAAAGCCATGGCTTTTCTGGATGAATCGTTCCATCGGGAAATTGTTGACATGTCGCACAATTCCTTGTTGGTGAATATCAATGGTCTGGTTGCCCAAGCATTCAAGAAATATCGTAGCATCTCTTTCCAGGTGCGGAAAAATGCGTTGAATGCAATAGAGCCGCACAGAGAAATTCTCGCAGCATTGAAAGCTAGAGATTCTTTGGGAGCTGTAAAAAGTATTGAGAATCACTTGACATTGGCCCGTGAGGATATGGAGGCGGTGATCTCAATATGATTGGCTATTTATTTGGAATTGTCTGATGGCAGACATTATATAGTGAAAATTTTGTAGGAGAAGAGCATGTTTGACAAAGATCGATTCGGAAAGATTCTGGTTCCCGTGGTAACTCCATTCAAGGAAAATGGTGACGTGGATTATGCGGGTATGGTGCAGATCGGTGAAATGTTGATCGAGAAGGGATGGGCTGATACCTTCGTTCTTACCGGAACTACCGGAGAATTCTTTACGATGAATAGTGAGGAACGCATTAAGGTATTCGAAACGATGTATAATGCATTCAAAGGGCGGATACCGATGATTGCAGGAACTGGTGCTCCATCGACCAGAGAGGCATTGGACCTGACCAAAGCAGCACAAAAGATAGGGTTCGACACGGTAATGATTGTCGCACCCTATTACACCAGACCTTCTCAGAAGGAAATCCTGAACCACTTCCAAATAATCGCTCGAGAAGTATCAGTGGATATCTTGATTTACAATATTCCAATTTTCACTGGCGTCAATACTACACCTGCGATAGTTGCGGAACTCGCGAAGGAGCCGAATATTGTAGGTATCAAGGAAGAGGCTGAGTTGAATGCGAAACAGATGACTGACTTTATCAATGCGACACCAGATGATTTTATCATCTACAACGGTGATGATACGATGGTGCTCGAGTCCTTTGTTCAGGGGTATGAACGTATCGGCGGAGTTATAAGCGGAGGGTCTCACATTGCTGGAGACCAAATCCGAAGCATGATCGATTTTCTGCACGAAGGAAAGGTGCGGGAAGCATCTGTCATCCAGCGCCGCCTGTTCCCTCTGTACCGTGTAATGGGACAGGGAGGTCGAACGAACCCGGTTTGTCTCATTAAAGATGCCATGCGGATGCTAGGATATCCAGCCGGATATCCCAGACTTCCATTGCTTCCTGGCGACGAATCGGAAGTGGACAATGTACGCGTTATGCTTAAGAAAATCGGAGCGTTGAAATAAGGAGTTGCTTTATGGGACTGAAACCCCAAGAGATGATACAGAAGATCAAAGGGCCGCTAACCATCTTTCCTACCCATTTCAAGGACAATGGAGATTTAGACCTCGGTGCGATGAAAGCATCAGCCGAATATGCAAAGGAAACTTATCGTAATCACGATGGGTGCGTGATGATCGCGGGAAGTACGAGTGAATTTTACGCGATGACAGACGAAGAATCCTTGGCTTTGATCAAGGCCGTAGCCGATGTATTGGATGGATCGGTTCCGTTGATTGTGGGAACAGGACGAGCAGCTACCCGTATGTCTATAGATATGAGTGTGCGGGCTCAAGATCTGGGCATCGACATGGCGATGATAACCAATCCCTACTACATGCATGTGACTGAAGACGGTCTGTACCGCCATTTTAGTCAGATTGCCGAAAAGCTCGATATCGGAGTAATGATATACGACAACCCCACAACAAGTAAGGTCGCTATCCCTCCACATTTGATGCAACGGCTCTCAAAAGTTCCAAACATCATCGGCGTGAAAGAAAACACGACGAGTATAGAAAACTATTACTGGATGACACAATTGGTCAATCCAGCAGATATGGTGATCGCGTGTGGAATCGGCCACCTGACCTACTTGTTCGAGGCCCCGCTTGGATGTCCTGCATTCGTTTCTGAACTACTGTGTTTTGCGCCTAAGAACGCATTTGCAATATATGAGGCAGCTGTCGGCAAGAATTATAGCGAGATGAAACGGCAATTGGATATTCTTGCTCCATACCACAGCTTTGTTGCCGGGTGTGTAGCACGACGAAGCATCCCGACGGTACTTGGTCATGAGTTGGGAGGAAAGGCTACCGCAGTGTATCAATCCATCTTGAAGAAAGCGATGGAATTGGTGGGTCTGCCTGGTGGAGTCGTACGTGAACCGTTGGAGAATATCACCGACGCTGAAACAGCCGAGTTGAGAAGCGTGTTGCAGTCGATCGGGATTATCTAAAAAGGAGGAGAATGATGAGAAAGATTATCGTTCTATTGGTGGTGATGGCCATGGTAATACCTACGGTCTTCGCACAGGGTGCGGCCGAATCGGCCGAGAAATTTCCGAGCAAACCGATTAAGTTAATCGTACCTTGGTCGGCAGGTGGTGGTACCGATGCTATCGCACGTGCATTGGCAAAATCGGGAGAGAAGCACCTGGGAGTTCCCGTGGTTGTCGAAAACAAACCGGGTGGAACAGGGGCTATGGGTTTGGGAGAAACTGTGAAGGCAGCCGCCGATGGTTATACCCTTGCCGTATTACCGGTAGAATTGAGTTTTTTAAAAGATCAGGGAATCTATCCCTTTGATTTTAGCAATTTTACCCGCATAATGAACCTCAACACCGACCCGTCGGCATTGACAGTAAAAACCGATGCGCCTTGGAATACATTAGCGGAATTCGTCGATTATGCACGGGCCAATCCTGGTAAAATCAAGATTGGACACTCCGGTACCGGTATGTTGTGGCACCTTGCAGCGGCAACCCTGGCACTCGAGACAAATACGCAATACACATATGTTCCGTTCAATGGGGCAGCAGATGCAATTGCAAGTGTGCTGGGTAAGAATATCGATGCTGTGACAGTCAGCGGAGCTGAAGTTTCCGCACAAGTTAGAGCTGGTGAAATGAAGATTCTTGCAGTTTTTGGTGAAAGACGGATGGAAATATTCCCGGATACTCCGACAGCCCGTGAGCAAGGGTTCGAAGTCGTGGTAAATACATTCAGGGGACTTGGAGGTCCAGCGGGTATTCCTGAAGATCGAGTTGCTATTCTGCATGAAGGCTTCAAGAAGATGATGGAAGAGCCCGAATTTGTAAAAGTTATCGGCAACATGGGACTGGGTATCGATTACCGTAATACTACTGACTATTACAAGCTGACCGATGATACCGCAAAGACCTTGGAGCCAGTTTTAGCAAGCCTTTTGGAAATTAAGTAAGTTGACTTTTCATAGTGACTAGATCCGCTTCGCTTCGGTAGGAATGCCGGGGCGAAGCACGATTGTAAGGAATACTTCATGATTACGAATCGGAAGACAGCGCTGGAAATTGGTGTGAACGTGCTTTTTATAACCATCGCGATTGGCATGTTCATAGTTTCAGCTGATTATAAGTTCGTTCGTGGAACACTCTTGGGAGCACGGACATTCCCGTTACTTGTTGGATCGATCATGATGGTGTTCGCATTGATCAATATCTTCAAAACATTGGGAATTCAATCATCAGAGGAAAATGTTGAAGTTGAACAAGCCTTAAAAGAATTGACGAAGGGAAAATTCAATAATTGGTTGCGCACCTACCGTGTTGCAGCGGCAATTGGTTTGATGGTTTTGTATTACTTGATGATGTTGGCGGTTGGTTTTATTTTTGCAACAGTCATTTTTTTACCTGCGATGCTCTATCTCAATGAGTACCGCAAACCGATGAAAGTAATTGTAGTGACGATTGTCGGCGTTGCCTTCCTATACATATCCTTCAAAGTCTTGCTTGGGGTTCCGCTCCCAACGGCACAGTTGTTCTAATTGGAGTATGCCATGATTACCTATTTATTCAACGGATTCGAATTTCTTTTTACCACTATGGCTGCTCCAGCACTTTTTGGAGGCGTGGTCCTTGGAATCATTCTTGGTGTTTTGCCCGGATTGACAGCCACCATGGGTATTGCCCTGCTTATTCCTTTGACTTATTATGTATCTCCAAGTGTAGGACTATCCATGCTTATCGGCATATTCGCTGGTGGTATTTACGGTGGTTCTGTTTCAGCCATTCTGCTGAAGACACCGGGAACCCCAGCAGCCGGAGCAACTTTACTGGATGGTTATCCTATGGCCCAAAACGGATATGCAGGTAAAGCCATTGCCATTGCCACAATAGCAAGTGCGATCGGCGGCTTGATCGGGGCATTGATCCTTTCTTTTCTTGCACCACAAATAGCAAAGATTGCTGTCAGATTCGGTCCTCCCGAATATGTTCTTCTCGGTATATATGGTCTAACGATGATCTCCTATGTTTCAGGCAAATCACTTGTAAAGGGTTTGTTCGCAGGGTGTATCGGACTCTTGATTTCGACGTTTGGGATAGATCCCATCACCAGTGTGCCACGATTTACCTTTGGTACACTGAACCTACTCACAGGTTTCGAACTTTTGCCCATTCTCATCGGTATTTTTGCAATGTCTCAGGCTATCGAAGGAGTCCGTGATTCACGAGAGGTTACACCGCCACAAATCAAATTGACTAGGGTCGGCATCTCAGTGAAGGAATTTCTACGCATTCTTCCACATATCGTCAAGTCTGCATTTATCGGTACTTTTGTTGGTGCTGTACCGGGTACCGGTACAGATATTGCAGCATTTCTTTCCTATGGTGAAGCGAAGCGATCATCCAAGCATCCCGAGGAGTTCGGCAACGGATCGATTGAGGGAGTGGCTGCCCCCGAAGCAGGAAACAATGCCTGTGTGAATGGTGCGATGATTCCGATGTTCACACTTGGAATTCCAGGTGAAGCTGCAACCGCAGTAATACTCGGGGGTCTTATGGTGCTCGGACTTCAACCTGGACCATTGCTATTTACCGATAAGCCAGAAATCATCTATACCGTATTTGCAAGTACAATCACATCAAATATCTTCATGATTGTATTGGGTCTCCTGGGAGCGCGATTTTTTGCTAAAGTCCTCTCATTGCCCAAGAGCGTGATTGTTTCATTTATTTTCGTCTTCTCAGTTCTTGGAGCCTATTCAATGCGCAACAGCATGTTCGATATCATTATCATGATGACAGCCGGATTACTCGGTTACATTTTTTCTGTTCTCGACTATCCGGTCCCTCCGGTATTGTTGGGAGTGATCCTTGGTCCATTGGTGGAATCGAATCTCGGAAGGACATTGTTGGTCTCCGATGGTAATCTGATGATATTTTTCAAACGGCCAATCTCGATTTTCTTCATCTTAATTATTCTAAGCACTATAGTTTCAAACATATATAAGCATTATAAATCAAAGCGGGTCCTACAATAATACCTCGCCCATCATTGGTTGCAAGGAGCATGAAAATATGAAAGACACATTGTTCAGTGTGGAGGGAAAAGTCGCAATTGTCACTGGCGGCCTGGGACAGTTGGGGTCACAGTTTGCGAACGAATTGTTGAAGCGGGGAGCAAAGGTAGCGGTTTTTGGGCGTACCATGCGTTCCCACTCCATCGAGCAACTATATTCGAAGGAAGACCGTGATTTTAATAGGGTTTCGTTTCACACGGTCGACATTACAGACAAGCAGTGTATCCATTCGGCGGTCGATGCAGTTGTTGCCCGATGGGGTGTTCCCCATATATTGGTAAATAATGCCGGTATCGATACCCAGCCCAGTGCGCCTGCAGCAGTTTCCGGACCATTTGAAAACTTCCCTGAAGATGTATTTCGAGAGGTTGTCGATGTGAATCTCACTGGGACGTTCCTCATGATCCAAGCCGTGGGGGCCCTCATGGCCGAGAATGGACGAGGATCCATTATCAATATCGGTTCCATCTATGGTATGCTCTCTCCCATTCAAGATATTTATGCATATAAAAAAAATAAGACGGGAATACCATTTATAAAACCGGTTGCCTATTCGGCTGCCAAATCGGGTCTTTATAACTTGACTCGCTATTGTGCCACTTATTGGGCAAAGAAAGGTGTACGAGTAAATATCCTTAGTCCAAGTGGTGTGTTTAGGAATACGCAGGATGCCGAGTTTCAGAAGAACTATTGTGAACGAATGCCGATTGGAAGAATGGCGAGGTCTGAGGAATACAATGGAGCTATCATATTTCTAGCTTCAGACGCATCGTTGTATATGACGGGTGCGAATCTAGTAATGGATGGTGGATGGACTGCATGGTAGGGGGAAAGGTGAAAGAATTACGTGGTATCTATTCAGCATTGGTTACTCCAATGGACGCACATGAGAATGTTGACTTCCATGTTTTACGTGCTCTGATCGACCATCAGCTTGCCCAGGGTGTCGAAGGCTTCTATTGTTGCGGATCATCGGGTGAGGCTTTGTTGCTTACCCTGAAGGAACGGCAGTCGATCGTGGACACGGTGGTAGATCAGGTTGCTGGAAGAGTTCCAGTCATCGCCCATGTCGGTACTATTCGGACCGCCGATGCAGTTAAGCTGGCCAAAGGTGCCATCGACTCGGGTGCAGTAGCTGTGTCCATGATTCCTCCGTACTATTACAATTTCTCAGAATCGGAAATTCTCGGATATTATGAAGATGTTGTACAGCAGGCCCAGGTCCCTGTGATTATTTACAATATTCCCCAATTCACCGGAATTTCATTCAACAAGCACAATGCCGGCTCCTTGTTGGAACAAGAGTTGGTAATTGGAGTGAAGCATACGTCTACTGACTTGTATGGCTTGGAGCGGATGCACAGTGCGTATCCAGACAAGATATATTTCAATGGATTTGATGAAACGTTTCTTTGTGCCCTTGCCGCTGGAGCTGATTCGGCAATAGGAACAACTGTGAATCTTTTTGCTTCCCGATTTGTATTGATCAGGCAATTGTACCGTGAAGGGAAAATGGTTGAAGCGTTGAAAGAACAATCCAAGGTGAACTCTTGTGTCGAGTTGCTGGTAAGTCATGGAATTTTCAATGGGGTAAAATATGCTTTGACTATTCAAGGTTTTGATTGCGGATCGTGTAGATCTCCGTTCAAACCGTTAAGTTTACAAGCTAAAAGAGAGATAGAATTTCTTGTAAGTGAATATTGAATCAACAATCACCTCCTCTGGGGGTGGTTGTTGATTTGCTATCTGGAATTTTCATGGGTTAGTATCAATTTAGACTATGATACATGAGTTTATCACTATGTGTCGGTTGTTCGATAGAAACCTCTTCAAGTAGATAGTCCCCCCCCCCATATTTACCTCTTGGTTGCTTATCGAATCCAATCCCACTCATTTCCTCTTCATATGTCCTTCTGGGGAGTTTTTTTGAATCTTGAAAGTAGATAATTATAGACAAGCTACTACAGAGATTTACAATTTTATTAGGTAAAAGATACATTCCTATTCTAATCAAATATCAATTTAATGTATTTATTGTAATAAATTAAAAAAATAACATTTAATTGTTGACATACATATTATAAGTATTATAATAAGTGTAATAATAAGAAACACAAGGAGCCAATTCATGCTTAAAGTAGGTTTTGCTTTCAACTTCAACATCCAGCGTTGCGAAATAGAAGTCGGTGATGAAATGGATATCATCAAGAAAGGGTACGAACCGTTGCTCAAGCTTTTCGTCAAACACGCGATGAAAGCCGACTGCTTCATCTCGGGATTCTCCTCCGAACAGCTGCAACAGCTTGACCCGACCGTGTTGCGCTATCTGCACGACCATCTGGACACGAACTTCAAACTCGGCACCTATACCTATACGCACCCGATCCCCCAATTGCTCAACGATCGGGAATTCGCCATGCAGATGGCGAAGGGCATGGAATTGGATCAAGCGGTCCATAAACGCCGGACCACCGGATTTCTCCCTCCTGAATTCGCCTATACCAACGAGATGGGAACGATCCTGCATCAACAAGGTATCAAGTGGTTCATAGCCCTCGCATCGCAAATCCAGAAGGGACTCGAATATGCCGGTATAGAGCAGGACCCCTATTTCCCATGCAACGTCGATATCGGAGGTGGACGGACCCTCATCGCCGTTCCCGCGGCCTATCAGTTGCCCGATACCCCGGCACGGTTCTTCAAGCTCATGATGAAGGGAAAACTCCCGGTCGATACCGTGGTTGAAGGAGTCCGGAAATTCGCAAAAGCGCATCCCGAAGGACTGTTGCTCTTCAAACGTGACGCCGAGACCATCTTCATCGACTACGTAAACAGCGGTTTTACCCAGACTGCGGAGGTCATGGACGAATTCCTAACCAAGTTGAGCGCATTGGACATGGTCGAACCCGTATGGATACAGGAAGTCATCGACACCCAGAAGACACTCGCCACCATCACCTTGCCCGACTATTTGGGCAACACGAAGCTGGAAACTTTCACCGAAGGCGCAGCCCAGGACCTCTGGGACCTGACTGTGCACGTTCGTGACAAGATCATGGCTGCCGAACAACGACAGGTCGATGCTGCGATACTGGACCAAGCATGGAACCACCTGCTGTTGTCGCACAATTCCGACGGACGTATCGGGTACTGGTTCTCCGAGTGGAATCCAGGAGAACACACCGTTGCGCCATCGCGCAGGAAATTTATCGAAGATAACCTCAATCAAGCACTGCATGTGTTGGACGGGGAGTGTTGACGGTGTCCACCTACTTGTTGGACATACGGACCGGATTGCTCGATATTGACCAGTGGTACCTGCTTGCCAGACAAGCGGACTTGCCTCCCGAAACAGCGGAAGCCGTGATCAGGCATGTGCAGAACACCTCTACGAAAAGTCCTGGAGCCCCAAATAGTGTTGTTGATGTACGACGTCTCCTTTTTCTGTTGAAAGAGGGAATTGCAATTGAGGCAGGCATATCGGATGCACGGTGGAAAATCCAAGGGACCGACGGTATACGGGGGCTGGTAGTCTCCACCTACCAATCGGATCGGCAAGCGTTCATTCGCTTCACCAACAACAATGAGTTGTCCCCGTGCTTGTGCCAACTGTACTGCGAAGCTTTCGTGTCGACTATCGAGGCTGCTTCCGATTCTCCGGTTCCAGCCATTGCGATTGGAGAAGATGGACGTGACCACTATACCAGTACACATATCATCGGCGCCCTCGTTGCCTCACTAACCCGCAGGGGTATCCTGGTAGAAGACCTGGGGATCGTCTCGACACCATTACTGGCTCTCTACAGCAGGCAGAACCATATGCCCGGTATCATGGTCACCGCTTCACACAACCCGGCACAGTATAACGGGATCAAGCTTTTCTTACAGGGACGAAAACTCTATCCCGAAGGTCCTCTGGGCGAATATGAAGTGACTTGGCATATGGTCGACCGAATCTTTGCCGCTTCAATTCCGACATATCATCGCCTACCGTCCGCGCAGATCAATGATTTTATCCGAGAGCAGATTGCTTTGGTGGCCGAAACCTATCGTATCACTTGTGACTTTGGGAGAATTCCCCTGTTGTTGGACACCGCCAATGGAGCGTATAGCACTACTGGAGCAACGGTGTTCGAACGTTTCGGCTTCCATGTACATACGTTCGCTGACAAACCGGACGGTACCAATATCAACGCCGGTTGCGGGGTGGGTGTCTTGGAGGAGGGGAATGGTATCTACCAGTCGTGCGATACCGATCTTCCCCAAACCGTACGCGAACTCGTTGCCTTCGGGGATTCCCTTACCGCTTCAACCATCTATGGTGTGGTGCTCGATGGCGACGGTGATAGGGCTTTTGTGCTCATCTACGACAAAGTGGCTGCATCGGTTACCGTATGCAACGGCGACCAGATGGCCTTTCTTGCGGCACATGTGATTGCCGATGCTTGGAAACACGGCGATGTAGGCAATTCCATCGCTACCCCGGTATTCAGAACCACTATCGAAAGCGATTTTACTCTGGTTCCGCTTGTACAAGAAACGTTCGGGTGGACAGGGGAAACCGTGGTGGTTGGAGACCGTTGGTTGCCTTATGCGGCACCCCAGAACAGCCTGGTTGTCCTGGGCAATGAACGGTCAGGGCATCTGGTGTTCCCTCTTCCCGTTGGCGATGGAACTGTCTATGTGGGAAACGGAATAAGCAGTGCCTTGCTGGTGTTGGAGGCGTTGGTCTTCCGGCAGGCGAGTATCTACCGACCGGGACCCATGGTCCGCAATACCTTTAGGACGCCAGTGAAAGAAGCCTTGTACCGTGATTCCCAGCTTTGGAATACTATTTCAAGGCAGGTAGCCGCAACCATGCCCGGCTCCGTGCGGGAGGTGCGCTTCACCGAGGAACCCGACATGCTTTTTTACAACCTGTACGACAGCGCGGACACTCACGTGGGCCAGTGGTATATACGGAAATCTGGCACAGAACCGAAAATCTCCATGAGCATGTCGGTGATCTCCGACAGTTCCCTGGATGTGGAGCGTGTCATGCGGATTTTGCGCCAGGCCATCACACCGATGGTAAACGAGAAGGAGTGACATCCCCATGGGATTTCATGATACATTTTTCAAGGAGGAACATATGAAGAAAAAGGGTTTCGCGACTATTGTATTGCTGATGCTGCTGATGGCAGGCAATGCATTCCTTTTCGCTGGAGGACAGCAGGATGTCAAAAGTACCGCCGGCGATGGAAAAGTGACGGAGATTGTCTATTGGCAATACTACTATGAAACCAAGAAGGATCTGGTCGACACGTTGATCAGAATGTTCGAAGCAGAGAACCCGGATATCAAGGTCGTCCACCAGACATTCCCGTATGAGCAATACAACACCAAGGTGGCGTCATCCGTTCCATCGGGGACAGGCCCGAACGTAATCAACCTGTTCTACGGATGGTTGCCGACCTATATCGACTCGGGATACCTGCAGCCGCTTCCGCAACAGACTTTCAGCAACGAACGGATCGAAAGTGAATTCTTCCCCCTGGTAAGTGCAGCCAAATTCGAAGGTTCGTACTACGCGCTTCCCACCGCGGTACGCTCCCTTGCGCTGTTCTGGAACAAGGACCTGTTCAAGGAAGCCGGACTCGATCCGGAACAACCACCGAAAACCGTGGCTGAGATGATCGACTTCGCAAAGAAGCTGACCAAGACCGACCGGACCGGAAACTATCTGCAAGTGGGAATGACATTGGAATTGCGTGCGCAGATGCACCAATGGTTGCGGGAAGTCCTTTTGCGTCAGATGGGAGGAGCTCCCTATTCGGATGACAACCGGACGGTCACCTATGCGAACAAGGCCGGCTTCGATGCCTTCAGGTTCTTCACCAACCTGCATCTGGTCGAGAAAGTCGGCATGCCCAACTTCATGACAGACGACGTCACAGCATTCAAGTCGGGTACCATGGGCATGACAGTCGATGGTTCGTTCCGGCTCGGCACTCTCGATGCGGTATCCACACTCAACTACGGAGTGGCCGAATTGCCAGAGATGAATGGAGTCAAATCCAATTTCGCATCATTCTGGGCGAACGGAATCACCAGCTACACCACAGGCAAGCAACTCGAAGCCTCGGTAAAGTTTCTTGAGTTCCTCACCTCAGACACTGCCATGGCCATGTGGCTCAAGCAAGTCGGGGAACTTCCTGCCAAGAAGGACCTGGCAATGAAGGACGAGTATCGCAACGATCCGAAGTATGGTCCGTTCATCAGGGGACTTGAATACGCAGTGGCTACGAAATTCATCGATGAGAACGTCCAGCGTAAAGTCTGGATCGATGCATGGGACGAAGTGGTCCTGAATGGTATCTCGGTGGAAGCCGCGGTAAACCAGGCTGCCAAGACCGAACAAAAGTTGCTCGATAACTATTACAACAAGTAGGTGAACCAGACCCTGGTGCCACCACACTTATACGTGTGGCATCGGGGTCGTAAAATCCCGTGTGGAAGGTGAGTATGATTCGACAGAAGACAGCATCCCATTCATTGGAACTGACAAAGCGACGGTGGGCCTATACCTTTCTGATAGTCCCCATCCTGTTTTACGTGGTAATCCGGTTCTATCCGACATTCTATGCATTCTTCCTTTCCACAACCGACTGGGATATCGTATCGAAGGGTAAGGATTTCATCGGATTGGAAAACTACAGGAACCTGTTCTCCGACGCCCTGTTCTGGAAAACTTTGGGCAATACGGGCAAATATGTCATATATGGTCTTCCAGTCAGCCTCTTCCTCGGCTTTATAATCGCCTACAACATCGACCGCATCCGACTCGGTGAAGGCTTCTTTAAAGCTGTCTACTTCATTCCTTACATCACCTCCATGGTCGCTGTGGCTTGGGTCTGGCGTTGGCTCTACCAACCCGCTCCCATCGGCGTCTTCAATAAGATACTGATGGAATTGGGGTTGCCACAACAGAAATTCCTCTTTTCACAAACCCAAGCGATCTTCTCAATCCTTGCCACCACCATTTGGGCAGACGTCGGTTTTCAGATGATAATATTCCTCGCAGGCATCAAGGGTATTTCGACACAATACTACGAGGCTGCCGAAATCGACGGCGCAGGAAACTGGGACCAGTTGCGCTATGTGACCTTGCCCTTGCTCAAACCGACCATTGTCTTCTTGGTCGTCACCGGCACCATCCGCTATCTCAGGATATTCACGCAGGTGCTCAACATGTCCTACCAAGGCGAGGGAGGACCATTGAACTCCACCAAGCCCCTGGTACTGTATATCTACGATACAGCCTTCAGGAGTTTCGATATGGGCTATGCATCGGCGATGACTGTAGTGCTGTTCCTGATAATCCTGACCATTACATTGATACAACTGAGGGTTATGAAAAGTGAAGAATAATAGATCCGCCATACGCTTGATAAGACCGCTGGTCCTCACTGTCTTCGGCATGGCCATGCTGTTCCCTTTCATTTGGATGTTCGCCACTAGTTTCAAACAGGGTACGGATGTCTTCAACCTCTCGTTGATGCCCAAACATCCCACTGTGCTGAACTACGCCAAATTGCTGCGCAACAGCAACTTCCCTTGGTGGTTCGCCAACTCCATGATTGTCGGTTTGGCTGTCACCTTCTCTGTGCTGTTCTTTGATTCACTTGTCGGTTTCACCTTGAGCAAATACCGGTTTCCCGGCAAACGTCTCATATTTCTCCTCATCCTCTCCACTATGATGATCCCCACCGAGATGCTTGTGATTCCCTGGTATATCATGTCCAACGAATTGGGATGGGTGGATACCTACTGGGGTGTCATGTTCCCCGGCCTTATGTCGGGTTTCGGCACCTTCCTGATGCGACAGTTCTTCTGTCAGGTTCCCGACGACCTACTCGATGCGGGACGCATCGACGGTCTGAACGAATTCTACATCTGGTCGCGTATCGCCATGCCCTTGGTGCTTCCCGCACTCTCCGCATTGGCGATTTTCTCATTCATCGGCAACTGGAATGCTTTCATGTGGCCATTGATCGTATCGAATAAAGTCACGATGTACACATTGCCGGTGGGATTGTCTTTCTTCAATGGAGAGTTCCAATCGCAGTGGGAAATGGTCATGACCGGTGCTTCGGTCGCAACCATCCCGGTGTTCATCATGTTCATCATTTTCCAAAAACAAATCATCCAAGGAATCGCTTTGACCGGCGTGAAAGGGTGATGCTTACACAAGGAGACCAAACGATGATCCAAGATTTGCCTATTGTGGACTTCCATTGCCATTTTCCGGTACAAGGCGACTGGTTCCCCGACTACGACATGCCGGGGAAAGTCGAATTCGACACTTCGGGCAGCCGTGACCATGGTGCCATTTGGCAAAAAGCCTTCAATTTTCCGTCACCACAAAAACCCGGGACCGATATCGAGATGGCCGATGCCTGGGCCGCGGACATGGCGCTCAAGGGAGTGGAGAAGGTCGTGTTCGTCTCTGGTGGTGGAAACGAACGGTTGGCCAAGATTGTCGCACGGTATCCCCGGCAGTTTGTGGGATTTGCCCACCATCACCCCGATACTCCCGGTGCCGCGGACGAATTGGAACATGCTTGCAGGGATCTGGGGATGAAGGGATACAAGGTCCTGGGACCGTTGGTGTACAAAGCATTGTCCGATCCGTCCTATTACCCGTTGTGGGAAGTTGCCCAAACCTACAATATTCCGGTTTTGATCCACTTCGGATTGCTTGGAGCGGCCGGTGGTACCCCCGATGGAGTGAATATCAGCCCGATGTCGATCGCCAGAATCTCGCGCGATTTCCCAGGAGTCAACTTCGTGGTCCCGCATTTCGGTTGCACCCACATGGCCGACCTGCTGCAACTGTGTTGGACTCGTCCGAATGTCTTTGTCGACACCTCGGGTTCGAACCAATGGATCCGTTGGATGCCGTTTCAATTGACTTTGGAAGATGTGGTGCGCAAGTTCGTGGAGACTGTCGGACCAGGCAGGATCCTGTTCGCAACCGATTCCAGTTGGATGCCGCGTGGATTTGCCTCAATGTACCTGGAGGAGCAGCACAAGTTGTTCAGGTTCCAGGGACTGACCGACGACCAGTTGCATTCGGTCTTCCATGGCAACGCCGAATACCTGCTGGGAACTACCACATGATACAGTCACCCGATGTTGCCTTCCTCCGCCGTGTGATCCGCGATGCACTTGTTGCGACCGTGGGATGTACCGACCCCAGTGCCATCGCATTGTCTGCAGCCCACGCGGGTAGTGCCGTATTCGATGCCTATGCACCACGGGAGGATGCGCAGACGATGCTTGACCGGATTGCACGAATTGATGTGCGCATCGATCCCAGACTGTTCAAGAACGCCCAGTATGCCCGTATTCCCAACACCCAGGGGCTATATGGTGTCGATTTGGCCATTCTGCTCGGCCTCCTGATCGGTTCGACCGACTTCGGCTTGCAGTTGTTCCAACTGGTACGGCCAAATCTGCTGGCTTGTGCCGGGCGACAGGAAAATCGCGCTCTGGTGCATATAGGCATAACAGAACCGGAAACCGGACTTTATTGTGAGACCCGCATCACATTGCAGGATGGAAAGTCGGGTGCAGCGTGCATCCGGGACAATCACGATGCCCTTGCTTGGGTGGAAGAAGACGGTAAGCGAACCGTACACTACCATGCGTGTTCCTGTTGTTCCGATCCATTGCCGGTTGGGGAGGCCTCTCTTTCAGACACCGAACGCCTCTCCATGGGTACCCTGGAAGAACTGGCAACAAAAGTCATGGCGCTCGCGGATGTGGACCTTCCCGAGATCCAAACCGCTTTCACCATGAACCGAAAAGTGTGGATGGACGGCGAGGTGGGTTCCGGCGATACTTATGGTCTGTCCCGGTTTCCCGATTCGAACAACCTGGTGACTATTCCATTGATTTCGCGTCAAGCGGTTGCGTTGGCCACCTACCGGCGTATGGTCGGGGAACCGGTGGAGGTTATGGCGTGCGGGGGTTCGGGAAACCATGGCCTCACCTTCTTCCTTACCGTGATGCATGGGTGGACCCTTCCTAATATCGTGGCAGAGCGATCCCTATTCCACGGTGCTGCTTTCGGAGTAGCATTGATTGCGATTATGAAGGAGAAGACGGGAATCATCACATCCTTGTGTGGATGTTCGCTCACCTCGGCCCTTGCCGCGTCTGCAGCTTTGGCATGGGGGATGGGGGGATCTGAACGAGAGATGTTGCGTGCGATGAATATCGTGTTGCTGTCGCTGGGAGGAATCGTATGCGATGGAGCCAAACCCGCTTGTGCATACAAGACTGGTCTCGGCTCGCAAGTAGCGATCGAAGCCGCTTGTATGGCAAGACAAGCCCCAGGGATGGATTCTGGGGAAGGGTTGGGTTTCCGTTCCTTCACCGGGTTGCTCCATGTGTTGGAGGAGTTGCATATCCATGGCATGACATCCTTCGAACACACGATAGGCACCCTTCTAATGGAGAAGGTCCATGCCGGTTCACCTCAAGGGATTGGTTCCACACCATGAGCAATCCCAGTCTGAAAACAAACGCCATCCACCTCTCGGCAATGACAGCTTCCGTGTTGTGGGCTTCCGCTTTCCTTGGTGGCAAATACGCTCTGTCCTATCTGTACCCGTTGCGGTTGGCCGGTATCCGGTTGCTGCTTGCGACCCTCATCGTTCTGATATACATGCGTAGGAATCCGTTCAAGGGCTTGCGGGGGCATTACAAAAGCATCGTCAGGCTCAGCATCTTCCAGACCATAATCGTTTTCAGCGCATTCAATCTCGGTCTAAACCTGGTGCCCGGATCCTTCGGGGCGGTTATCATCGGCTCATCACCGGCGGTCTCGTCCTTCGTTGCGGTACTCATGCTTCCCGAGGAACGGCTGAATTTTCGAAAGTTGTCTGGGCTTGCCATAGGATTGGCTGGTATCGCACTACTGACTGTAATGGACGAACCATGGAAAGGCCCCGGCTCGCTTCATATACTCGGAGCCTTGTTGCTGATGTCATGCAACTTCTCGACGGCCTACGGTAGCATCATCATCAAGAAACATCTGTCGCACGTCCCCTCGTTATCGGTAAATTTCGTACAATCGCTGTTCGGTGGAATCGTGGTCCTTCTGCTTTCGTACATCTTCGAACCGATGCATCAAGCTCCATTTTCTTTTCCCCTCGCAGGGAGTGTGCTTTTCTTGGCTTTCATCACCGCAACAGCCGTCTCATTGTGGTTGCGAATTGTTGCCGATACGAATGCCAGAATTTCGGTGATTTCCCTATGGAAATTTCTCATACCCTCGTTGGGAGCGGTACTCAGTTGGCTATTCATGCCGGATGACAAACCTTCGCTTGCCACATTGTTCGGTATCTTCGCAATTGTCCTCTCCATCGGTTTGACGGTCGCCACGCCTGCTTCAGTACACGCAAAGGCTTCGCCGATACACGACAATCGCATGCAGGAAGAGGATAATCATGATATGCTAGCTACAACCGGAGAGCTACAGATATGAAGAGTGTGTCGAATAATCTTGATGTGAAGATTGCCAATGCGGAAAAGATCTATACCATGCTGCGGGGAAACGGGGGGATGACGAAGTCGCAACTGGTCGCCCAAGTGGGGTTGAGCTTTGCATCGGTATCGAATATCTGCACATCGCTGGCCGATGCCGGTCTGGTCATGGTCACCGAGAATGCCAGGTCGACAGGTGGAAGAAAAGCCGCGAGGGTAGCCTTTGTCAGCGACAACCGCTACACTTTGGTGATCGATCTGCACCATACTCAGCATGTGTACCTCGGCATGGTTGATCTGGAGAACACGATCCGCAACCATACCCGCTTCGAGGTTGCTTCCGACGACTCGTTGGAAACAATCCTCACCCATATCCAGCAAGCCTACTTGGAATTGGACAGTCAGGGCGATTATCCCCTGCTGGGTGTTTGTGTCGGTATCTCGGCTGTTTACGACCCGCATGCCGGAGTGGTCCTCCGGAGCTCGAATCCGGTCTTTGAAGGGGTGCATCTACACCGGCATATCGCCGAATTGTTCCCTGATCAAATGGTGATTGTCGACAACGATGCGAATCTGGCCGGATTGTCCCAAATGATGCAGTCGCAGCGGAACCAAAAGAATCTGCTGTTCATTTTTCTTACCCAGGGAGTCGGTCTCGGGATCATGATCAACGGGATGTTGTATCGTGGTACCAACGGGTACGCGGGCGAGTTGGGACATATCAAGGTATCCGAGGTCAATACACGGTGCAAGTGTGGCGGGGTGGGCTGTCTGCGGACCGTGGCTACACTTGAGTCGATCGCGCATGATCTCGGAGAATTCGATCAACTGCACGCCAAATCGACTTCGACCGAATATGCCGCCGTCCTTGCTCGGCGCTACAAGCTCCAGGAGACTATTGTCGTGGATCGTGTCGACCTCTGCGCCCGCAAGCTTGGTGAGGTGGTGGCGGAGTTGTTCGATCTGTTCAATCCCCAAGAGATTGTGTTCGGGGGGAATTTGGGCGATCTGTTCCCATTGGTTCGCAACACGTTGCGCCAGCAGGCGATGGAGCTCTCGAACCTTGCCCGTGCGGTTGACCTGCCGATCCGCTATATAACACGTCCGACGTACGAGTTGGTCCTTTCGGGAGGAGGGGAGCGGATGTTCCACTGGTGGATGCAACATGGTGCCTGGTACCAACTTGGAGATTTGAATACAAAATAATTTTTTCATGCCTGGCACGTTCATGAGAATTGAAACCGCTTCGAATCGCAGCGCATTCCAGCTGTCGATTACGCCTGGGTCGAACGTGCAAAGCTCTCCCGACCGATCTTGACACCCCCCCCATCAATCTTTCCTGCCTCCACCATCGAGTCGATTATAGTAAAGGCTTTTTCCTGCGAAAATGCATTGCGATACGGCCTGGATTCGGTTAAAGCTTGAAAAATATCAAGAAATCCAAGCGCCCGGCTCTTAAAATCCATTTCTTCGGCACCAAGACCATATGGATATCCCGATCCGTCCAGTTTCTCATGGTGGTTTGCTGCCCAAGCAGCAATCTTGTCTCCGATCCCCATCATGCTTACAATTTTTCTTGTATAGTACGGATGAGTGGTCATCCTTTGGAATTCCGCAGGAGTCAATCGGGATGGTCTATCCAACACTTCTATTGGAACAGCAATCTTGCCGATATCGTGGAGCAGCGCTGCGGTTATAAAATCATCCTGATGTTCTTGAGAAAAGTTACAGGTTAGGGAATATTGTTTGGCTTTTTCAGCCAAACCGATCGAGTGTTTTCTGGTGAACCTCGACTTCACATCAACCAGGTGTGAGAAAACCAGAAAAATGTGTTGCAGGTCGTCCCTGCCGAGGGGGGTATCGATTTTCGGGAAACATGTTTCAAGAGCATAATCAATATTATTGGGTTCGATATCAAGCCAAAAGCTTTCCCTTCTCGATAACGATAGGAAAAGCTCTACAAGTCTGGGATTGAAATCCACCCCAGCCCTCCCCGTGAAACAGCGATCATGCAATCATGGATCTTTTCATCATATATTGAAAGATTATTGACAGAATATGCAAAATGTTTTGTGGCAATTGAAGCAATTTTAATAATCTGGGACATCATTGGAATTTCTTTTGCCCCGATACCGAGAATACCTTCTCCATCGAATGAAATGTTACCCGATATTTCCATCTCCATGTAGTTTACGAGTGAAAGTGTTGCATCGATCAATGATTTGGGATAGATGGAATTCATAACATTCCTTCTGCAGTATGCCAAGTTTTGATATGGCTGTCGGAAAAGAAATCAATGCAGGGTATCAAAACCCTAGGACAAGGGGTGGCTCCAGGAGGCGACCTATGGCACATTACGTTCTCTGTACTCGCTCGGAAGAGGAACCATTTTGATGGTTCCTCTTCCGAGCTCTGTTAGGCAATCAACTTTCCGCTTCCATATAGGCAACTTCTTGACGAATCAAACAAATCGGTGAAGTAGCAATATGCAGAAGCAAATTGCCGCCTACTTACCCTGTATTGTAAAATTTTCCCTCTCTTCTGTCCACAATACACGCTACATGCAGTATATGGGATGCTTGTTGTTCCCATCCATCTCCATCAGTCCGAAATTCGAATTTGCAATATTATACCTACAGGCATTGCTTCAACAATACAACCCCGTACGGGGCAAGCACGATTTCGCTTCTTCCATCGGAAGGTGTGTGGAATTCCACCTGGGCAAAGCCATCGTAGCCGGCAAGCAGATTCTGCCATCGGGACGGCGATGTATCGCTTCCCGCCGCAGGGACTTGTCCGAACAGATGCTCGGAATCCAGAATCTGGGAGGTTGCGGTGACATTCACGAGACACAAGACGACACTAGATGGAGCAGGAGGAATGCGAAGGAGGGCGAGGACACCCGTGCACCCGGAGTCCAGGACTTTCTGGGCGGACGTGGTCTGCAGCGCAGGTTCGGATCTTCTGATATGCAACAATTGGAGGTAGCGGGAAAGGATCTGGGAACGTCTGCTGAGCGGATCGTCGAGTTGTGCGCACAGCATGTGGTAGTCCAGTTTTTCCCTGTTGATCTTCCGCGGATGTGAAGCGAGATGTGGAGCATCTTCCCAGTTCGCCGAACCGAGCAGACTGTGGATATAGACTCCAGGAATACCTTGCAGGCACAACATGATTGCGGTAGCTGCGACGAACCGATCGATGTGCGACGATTGCGGCTCATCGGCCACCATGCCGCCCAATGCGGAAAAGTAATTGATATTCAGCTCGTAGGGACTGCTGGAACCATCGGGATTGATCTTCCTTGAAATAAAACCGCCCTGTGACACGACATGGTCGGCCAGTGCCCCGATAGCCTGTTGCGGCAGAAGATCGCGCACGGGTACCAGCCCGATCCCATCGTGGGAGGAGAGGAAATTGAAGAACGCGACCTTGTCCGAGGGGAGCGAGAGGGAAGAAAGCCAATCGGCCAGGCACGTGGCATCCTGTGCCAGGAACGTATGGAGGACCAGCGGAGGCAGGGGAAAATTGTAGACCAGCGAAGCCTCGTTCGACCCATCGCCAAAGTAACTGATATTGTCGAGATGGGGAACATTGGTCTCCGTTATTATCAACCTGCCCGGGGCGAACGTATCCAGGATCCATCGGAGGTATTGGATGATCAGATGTGTCTTGTGATGGTGGATGCACGCACTCCCCAATTCCTTCCAGATGAACGCGACCGCATCCAACCGGATGATCGAAGCCCCGTGCCGGATATAGGACAGCAGGACCTCGGTCATACGCAGCAATACGTGCGGATTGTGGTAATTGAGGTCTATCTGGTCGGCGCTGAACGTTGTCCAGAGCCGTCGGATCCCGTTTGGAGTCTCAAGCGGAGTCAACAGGGGATGCAACCGTGGTCGGAACACAGCCTTGAGGTCTTCATTTTCCTCCATGGTGATCGCGAAATCGGCGAATTGGGGATCGCCATCCAGGAACCGTCGTATCCACTCGTTGGAAACCGAGAGGTGGTTGGCCACAAAATCCAGCATCAACCGATAGTATCCCGTAAGATCCTCGATATCGTCCCAGGTTCCCAACGAGGCATCCACCTGGAATGGATCGACGACGGAAAAGCCATCGTCGGAGGAAGACGGATAACACGGAAGGATATGCACGGTGGAGATCGCCGAACCGACATAATCGCGCAGGAACCGCAACAGGACTTCAAGTGGGACCGGGTCAGAACCATCCCCACTGTGGTCGCGGATGGAATCTCCATAGGTAATCAGAATCGCCGAGTGCGCATCGAGATCCGACACCTCGACAGCTGTCGTCCCCGGAGGTTCTGCGGCCATTGCGGAGGCAAAACGTTCGAAGATACGCATGAATTCGGCATGCCACCTTTCGGCCGCATCCGCACCGTAGATACGCGTAAGCCACGTCAAGGAATCCGCTGTTGTCTGTTCGTCGTACACTCGTTTCTGCATAAGCACCCCCAGTTGGTTTCCACTCTGTTGTTCAGGTCGAATTGCGGACAACCAGATTCGGTCGGAGGAGCAATTGCCTGTGCGACACCGTATCTTGGTGGGACTCGGCAACCAACCCATCGCGACCTGTCTTGGAGTACTTCTCCTGAATGGTATCGATGAGGGAGCTGGTCACCATCTGCCCGATCTCCTTGATCGGTTGGCGGACTGTGGTGAGGGGAGGGCGATACATCGCCGCCATGGGGATATCGTCGAAGCCCGTAACGGCTAATTCGGAACCGATGCGGAGGCCACGGTCCTTTCCCGCATTGATCGCACCGAAGGCGATAAGGTCGTTGAACCCGACAATCGCCGTAGGAGGGTGGGGGTGCTCCAACAACGTGCAGGCGTGCGCATACCCATCCTCCTGGTCGAATGCCCCCATGCCGATCATCTCGGGATCAAGTCGGATACCACGTGACTCCAAGCCTCGCCGGAGTCCCTCGAGCCGTACCTTGGAATACAGGACCGACTGGGGTGGGCAGATACAAGCGATGCGCGTATGGCCACGGGAGACGAGGTGTTCGGCGACAAGCTCCATGGCATATTCACCATCCTCCTCGACATACGGATAATCCTGCATCCCGTCGATGCGTCCGAAGGCGGCGAAGGGGAATCCGATCGAATGCAGATAGTGCGCCCTCGGATCGTCGACCAACGTCCTGCTCAGGATGAACCCATCGACCTTGCGTCCGGAGACCAGCTTGCGGTAGATTCCCATCTCGTTGTGTTCCTGCGCGTAGGCAACCAACAGATCGTAGCCGAATTGTGCGGCCTGTTCGCCAATACCCGCGAGGAATTCGCAGAAGAACGGTTCGGCATACCCTTTCGATGAAACCGGCGCCACCACGCCGATCGTATCGGACGATTGTTTCTGGAGTCTCTGCGCCATGCTGTTCGGAACATAGCCCATCTCCTGAGCGGCTTCGCGGACAATACGGATCGTTTCCTTGCTCACGTCGGGACACCCAGCCAAAGCCCTGGAGACGGTGGTTACCGAACGGTCGACCTTCTGTGCGATATCCTTCAACGTAACCATGTGCTAACTCCAGCTTGACATCATAGGTGCGAGATAGGAATCCAACGCCTCTAATGAAAAATTTTGTTGTGCGATCCGATAGTTTGATTCTACCATACTCTCCCTCTTTTGTCTGTCGAGCAAGACTTCCAGTACCTCGTCGGCGGCAGTTCCGATGGTTTCTTCTGCGACGCATGCCAGGTGTTCCGCGGTCCAGGAATCGATCGTTGCACCGAGTGAGATCATGGAGAATCCCAATGGCGCGATATCGGCACGGTACACCGGATACTCGAACAGTACCACCGGCAAGCGTGCCTTCACCGCTTCGAGCAGTTGGTTCCCCCAACCCTCCCAATAGGATGGATAGGTGACGATATCGGCATGCACATAGGCATCCCACAGGGAATAGGTCTTCTCGGTTTCCCGCATGGTCCGTGTGGAGGTGATCCGATCTCCGATTGGGACCAGGGTGATGCCTTCCACCACGGCTTTTCTGGTCAATTGCCCCATATAGGTTCCCGTAGTGTCGTCCTGCACGTATCCGGCGAGCACCAGCACGATCCGGCTCGCTTCGGTGAACACTTCCCCGTTGTACAACCGTTGACCGACCAGGGTCTTCTTGTGCCGCTGCAAGGCCGCGACCACATCGATCGCCAGTTCAATACCCTTGCGTGGGATCACCCGGGTCGCCTGCAGCACGACTATATCGGAAGGAGCGATCCCGAACGTGGTGCGGAAATCGGTATTCCAGGCATCCCGCTGCCAGCTGGGTCCGGAAAAGTCGAACACATTGGGAATCACCACGGCATCGATTCCCTTGCGTTTCGCCAACGTCTCCTTGGCCAACGAGTTGATCACCACATGGGCATATCCCTTGGTATGGGGCGGCAGGTACGTATCGGTGAACTCGATCGCCGATGAACAGGTGAGCCCGATCCCATCGACCCGCTCCCAGTAGAAGTCATGGTGTTGCGCCAGGACTTGCACTCCTGTATGTTCGATCGCTTGGGCGAGGGCAATGGCCGCCGCCGGATGGAGTCCCACCGACCAGATGTTCTGCGGGATCACGACATCGAGCCGGTGGTCGCCGATCCATGCTTCCAGTTCACGCCGCAGGCTATCGGCTTGTTCCAGCATCTGTTGGCGGTATGCCCCTTCGCCACATCCTTCAGGTAATCGATAGAACGTTTCGCGGTTCATCCGTGTCGCCTCGGCACTATGGTAATCGAGTGCTTCGATGATCGTCACCCCAACCGGGCTGGCCGCCGCGGTCTGTCGGGTTTCCGTGGCACCGGCAAGCTGATCGCGGCCATGTTTGCCACTGCACAGGAACACCGTGTGTCCAGCCTGTTGGAATATACGCGTCCACTTGTCGATTTCCAGGGATACCCCGTCGGTATCCCCGGTCTTGAAATGGATGATCCCGATACGCTTGCCTGTGCATGGCGCACAACCGGATGTATGTTTGCCTTTCATTCCTTCACCCCTCCGGCAGCCATGCCTCCAGTGATCTTGTTTTGGATCGACATGAACAGGGCCATGACCGGAACAGCGGTGAGCATGGATGCCGACATGATGCGGTCCCATATGGCGTTCTTGGAGACGAACAGCGTCTTCAGTCCGATCGGCAAGGTGTAGAGCATCTTGTAGTTCTTCAGGAACACCGAGGCGAACAGGTATTCGTTCCAAGCGATCATGAACGAATAGATATAGACGGTGGCTATTGCCGAAGCCGAGAGCGGGATGATGATCTTCATGATGATTCCCATCCTGCTTGCCCCCTCCAGCATCGCCGCCTCCTCAAGCGAGAACGGTACGGTCCGGAAGTAATTCCCCAGCATGTAGAGCGAGACGGGGAGGGTCTGCACCATGTAGACGACGAGCAGACCGAAGAAGGTTCCCGTGGGTGTGCTGAGCAGTCCCATGGATGCGAACAGCCGGTACAACGGGATAAGCAGGAGTATGCCCCCGAACATGTACACGAACAACACGCCGCGTTGGATGACCGAACGGCCGCGATAGCGGAGCCTGCTGAACGAATAGGCGCCGAAGATAGCCAGGCAGACCGAGAACAAGGCCGCGCTCAGCGACAGCAAGAGTGAATTCCCGAAATACCGGAGGAACGGGAAGACTTCACCGGTACTCTGGTATTTGGCAAGAATGGCGGCACGTTGTTGCGAGGTCAGTTCGGGAGTCTCCTCCAACAGGGTGAGCACCGACTCGGGGACGTTCTTCAGATCCTGCCCGATATTCAACAACTCCTTGTAGGCTTCAAGATTGATTTTGCGTGGAATCAACGATGGATTGCCCCAATCCCATTGATATTTCAACGACAACGACAGCATTTGGACAAATGGGAAGATGCTGAATGCCACAATGGCAAGGACGAGCAGGAAAAATCCGAAACTTTTCAGCGGGTTCTTTTTCTTTACCATTTGAGCACCTTCTTGACATAGAATAGGATGAATCCGATCAGGATGACGAATTGGAGTACCGCGAGGGTGGAGCCTTGCCCCAGATCCATCGTCCCCGTGAACGCCTTGAGGTAGGTGTAGACCGAAAGGACCTTGACATTGCTGGTCAGCAGGTACACTTCCTCGAATTTGTTGAAATTCCATATCACACGCAACAGGATGAGTGCCGAGACGACAAAATACACTTCCGGTAGGGTGATCGACTTGAATTTCTGCCAGCCGCTGGCGCCATCCACCTCCGCAGCTTCATACAGCGTCTCGTCGATTGCCTGCAACCGCGATAGGATCATGAGGTAGGTGAATGGGAAGTTCTTCCAGATACCGAAGAGGATAGCCACCCAAATCGCCGTGTCGGGTGATCCGATGAGACTGAAGCGTTCGGCGAACAGACCCAACTTGTTGTGGAACACATCCATGAAGATACCGTTCACCGGGTCGAAGATGAATTGCCAGGAGAATACCACCGAGATGACCGGTGCGACATAGGGCAGCAGGATGAGACTACGTACGAAGCTCCGCAGCGGAAACTTCTTGTTCATCACCAATGCCACACCCAACCCCAGGAGGGTTGTTCCCACTGTCGAGAAGACGACGTACACCAGTGTGGCTCGGACAGCAAGGTGGAATTCGGAATCGGTGATGACTCCCAGGTAATTGCGCAAGCCTACGAAGATATTGTCGCCGGTCAACTTGAATTCGAAGAAGCTGAGGTAGATGTTGTAGACGACCGGATAGAGAATCAGTGCGAGGATGATGAATACCGATGGGAACACCAATGCCCATCCGAACCGTTGTTCCCGCAGTGCCCGGGCATTCATTCCCGCCAGGACGATGGGTTGCTGATCATGTGGAAGTGCCGGTTTCCGAATTTTCAACTCACGCATGATGGTTTCCTTTTCCTTCTGTGCTTTTTGCACTGGTTGCCGCCGCAGGTCCGGATCGCATGTTCTTATCGGTGTCTGCCGATCCGGACCGATCGATGGGAAGCGGGGAGTTGCCGTACCTCCCCGCGGGTTCGGTATACGGTTGTTCCCAAACGAAGCGAGCGGAAAGGGCCCATATTATCGATCCTTCCTCCGTTGGGTTGCGATACCATTCATTTAACCAGCTTCTTCATTTCCGTCTCGGCCCAAGCCATGGCATTGGTCACGCTCACGTTCTCCTGGGTGATCTTGTAGAGCATCTGGGGAATGATCTGTTTTGCGGTAATCTCGCTCGCCGCTTCGATCCTGTTTCCTCCGACAATGCTGAAGGTTTCGATATTCTCCAATCCGTCGATGATCTCGGCCATCTTCTCGGTACCGTAGCGCTTGAACAGACCCATGGGATCGTTCTGGAACCGGGCGTTGGTTGCGATTTCCTTGAGCATCGGATTCATTCCTCCCGGAGCCATGTGCAGGAAGGTGACGTAGGCATTCGGTGTGTACAGGTATTCGAGGAATTTCTGTGCAGCGGCGGTTTTCGCAGGGTCACCCTGGTCGAAGAGTCCGAGGGAGACGACTGTTCCGTACCCGGCCGACGAGGTGTTGGTCACAATCGATGCCACACGGGTTTTCCCAACGAGGTCGGGGTCGAAATCGGTTCCAATCAGATCCTTGAAATTGTCGCCGGTGAGCGATCCCATCGCAGCTTCCTGCAAAGCCAGGTCGTCCATGATATACGTGGAATAGAAGAACATGGCCATTTTACCCTGCAGGTAATAATCCCTGGCTCTCCACGTCTGGGGTCCCGGTGGATTGTATTTGGCCAACTCGGCATAGAATTCGACAGCTTCCCTCATCTCGGGTGAGTTGAACACCAGCTTCTTGTTGGCGTCGAAGAGCGCCGCACCGTTGGACATGGCAATTGGGGTGAAGCATTGCTCCGTGTATGCTTCGGGTAGGGTTCCAACGAGAATTCCATATTGGTTCAGTTCGGGTCTGTAGAAGTATTTGGCAGCTTTCAGGATATCTTCCCAGGTTGTGGGAGGATTCAATCCGGCTTTCTCGAACCAGTCCGCACGATACCAGATACCTTGGATCCAACCATGGTACGGAATGGCATAGTAGTCGCCCTTTCCCGTGGTTTCCAAGACTTTAAGTGGGCCTGCATAGAATCGATCCTTTCCGATTTTCTCAATCAGTCTGGTTGTCGTGGCGACATCGACGATCCCTTGGGTTCCAAAGGAAACCGCAGTCTCGGCAGGTGCTTCGAAAATCGCAGGTAGACTCTTCGCGGCATAGGCGGTCTGCGCTTGGGTCACCAAGTCATTTTCATCCACCGGTACCAGGTTGACGGTGATTCCCGGGTTCAGCGCGCTGAAGGTATCGATGAGCACTTGGATAGTCGCCATCCGGTCGGATTGAGTCTCCGTAGTCCAGAATTCGATCGTGACCGGTCCTGTCGGACGAGTCTCAACCGCCTGCTGGCCTTGCGCGAACACATTGGCTGCCGAGGTGAGTATGAGCAGCAATGCGATGAAGCAAACAGTTCCTCTTTTCATAACGTTTCTCCTTTCTCCTTTTGCGAGTCTCCATTGGTCAGGATGTATCCAAAACGTTTTGGAGCTAGGTATAGTAAAAACCAAAACGTTTTGGAAGTCAAGAAAAAGATTTTGCTTCGCACGTATCTGGCACGTGTTTTACATTTTGCATACAAAAACTTCGTATCGTACGAATAATCTCGTTCCGATATGCATATACGGGTATCTAGGACGTGAAAAGAGATACTTCGTCCATGGATTTGTATACAAAATCAAACTTTGGTGCCAGGCACCTTGCTATCTCCAGAAAGTATGATATAATCGTACTTAGTGGAGATAATGATGTTGAAAACGAGCAATTTACTCATGTATGTACTGCGTGATTATGCCTCCCCGAAAGCCAAGCTGACCCATATGCTTAAAAAGGGAGAGATACGGCGCATCTGTAGGGGAGTGTACAGTACTTCACCCGACGATCCCCGAATGCCGGTCGCATCGATGATACTGAGTCCAAGTTATGTGTCCTTCGAGACCGCACTGGCACTCCACCAACTGATTCCCGAACGGACACATGCGATAATGAGTGCGGGATTTCGCCTCAAGAAGGAAAAACACTTCGATACACCGTTCGGTAGGTATAGTTTCCTCTATATACCCGAAGAGGTTTTTCCCTTGTCGCTTGAACCGGCGGATGAACGTGGACATGGTTTTCGGCTTGCTTCCAAGGAAAAGGCGCTTTGCGATACGTTGTACAAGATCCGTGGCATCAAGAGTATGAAAGCTGTCGAAGCTTTGTTGTTTGAGGATCTCAGGATGGAACGGGAAGATGTGCTCGGCATGGACTGGCCGGTCCTACAAAGCCTTGTGCCACTCTATCACAGCTCGACACTCAATTCTTTGATGCTCTGGGGAGGGAAGAATACATGAACACGGAAATTCAGAGAATGCTTGCGAAATACCCGTTGGTTTCTCCATCCTCCTCAAAGGATGCCTTGAAGGAAATTATCCAGGAAATTACTCTCCTCGCGTTGTCCAGAACAGATTTCTTTACCCATGCCGCGTTCTATGGAGGAACAGCGCTCAGGATTTTCCATGGATTGGATCGTTTTTCAGAAGATATGGATTTCTCACTTCAATCGAAAAATCCCAATTTCATGTTGGAAAAATACCTCCCGACAATCGAGAAAGAGCTGGAATCCTATGGATTTTCGTTGGAAGCCCGTATCAAACCCAAACAACACATTTCTGCAGTGCCATCTGCATTTCACAAGGGAAACACGCTTGTCCATATGGTGAGAATATTGTCGCTCCCACCCCCTGTTGCAGGAATTCCATCCAACGAGTTGATGAAGATCAAGATTGAGATCGATACGAATCCCCCAGAAGGAGCCACATTCGAACAAAAGTGCTTTTTCCGCCATTTAAAGACCGGTCTTCCGCGAACGGAAGACCTAGCCGTTCCGCAATTGAAGACCGGTATTCCATTTAAGAAGCCCGGTTGGTG
>PGXW01000037.1 GCA_002839355.1 Spirochaetae bacterium HGW-Spirochaetae-2 | reverse complement strand
AAGACAATCGATTGGGCATTTCAGCCCTCACGATCATCGTCAACGGTATCGTTACGTGGATTCCGATTCACGATGACCGCTCATTTTGCAAGAGGCTCTGTGATCTATTTTTTTTGTGCCCTTAATATTGTTATTGATAATGATATAAGATTGGTCCCACATTCAGTCTCCACTCTTATGGTGGCGACATGGCCTCCGGTTCCCATACACCGACAGCACGTCCCGAAGGGGTCGCGCCGCATTGGCCGGCACTGCCCTGCGGACAGAATGGGAGCAGGAAGAGGAGGGCCGACCAGCCGACAGGCGCGCAGGGGTGGGAGGCTCATCTGGCACAGCCTTCCTCCCCTCATGACATCCATATGAAATCTATTGTGACAGCTAGTGTAGGGGAAGGCGTTTCCCCCATGCCCACTAAGCTTTGATCATGTACTGCTCGATCATATCAGGATTGTCCCTGATCAACTGAAGGAGTCTGCGGGAAGGACCTTCGGGGGTATTCTTGCCACGCTCCCAAGCCTCGACTGTTTTCTTGGATACGCCAAGGGAGGAGGCAAAGATGACCTGACTCAAACCAAGGCGATTGCGGATTTGCTTGATGTCCTCGCTGGTGAAAGACTCTACCGGTTTTACGGATATTTTTGTCTTTCGTGCATCGATCTTTCCTTCCTGATATTTGACAGCCTCATCCAGACCCTGCATGATGCTTTTATATACACTCATTTCCTTATCTCCTGTTTCTGCAGACCTTTTTCCAGAATGGAGATCACTTTCGCGATTTCCTTCCTTTCTTCGGCCGATAGATTGTCCTTCTCGGATTTTGGATATGCTGTGATCAAGTAGATCGTCTCATGCATGGTGAAATCCACATATGCCACCCGACCACTGCCGCTCTTACCTCGTCCCGGAAAGGCAATCCGATACTTGCGCAACCCTCCAGTGCCTCTCAGCACATCGCCTACCTTGGGATTCTCCATTAATTCTTTCTGTAGTTGCCGAAGCTCTTCATCGCCAAGCCCAAGGCGTTTCCATTGGCGGTCAAATTCCGGCATCATGACAAATTCACGATTGATCTGCATAAGCTGACTATAAAGTACCCTATCTGATAGGGTATAGTCAAGACCTATCAATATCAATCTGTCCGTTGCTGAAATCATCCAGGACGATTACCGACGACCTGGAATAACCGACTATAGGTAACAGGTAGGAATTCCTCGTTCTTCTCCTGGCTGCCCATGTGAAAACTCGTGTGACAGCTACCGTTATGAATGTCAAGGAAGTTTTCACTGGATCAACAGGTGGCGAATGGATGCTGGATGTACTTGAGGTTTGATGATATTCAAAATGTTATTTTGTTAAGAACTAGCAAAATGATATAATTCTATTTGACAAATTATTGAAAAAAAAGTATATATAGAATATGATTTTGCAATATTCTTGCAAAATGGAGGTATTGCCATGTTGTTGGAATTCAAGATGAAGAACTACAAATCCTTCAAGGATGAATGTGTGTTCTCCATGAAAGTTGCCCCTAAGCAGAAAGGGCTGGACTACAGTATTCTCTCGGAGAAGATTGGGCGTAATGTTCATAAAGCTTTGAGCTCGGCGGTCGTTTATGGACCCAATGCCTCGGGAAAGACCAACATCGTCGGGGCGATGGAGACCTTCAAGCAGATCGTGCTTCGCGGTAATATTCGAAATGTTGAGGTAAAGGATTCTCCCAATGCTGCATCCAACGTACTTGAGTTAATTCCGAACAATACACTCGATATTGCCGAACCGGTGGATTTTTCCATTACGTTCATAGATCATGGGATTCTCTTCGAATATGCGATTTCCCTAGATCTTGGGCGATTTCTTGAGCGGGAATATGGGCGGAAGGTGCTCAAGGAGACTCTTCGTGTCAATGATGCACTCGTATTTTCCCGTGGTGATGCAACTCTTCAGGTCGGGGACATGGGAGTTGTTCAATCCTACTTGGTTCCTGCGTATGAGCAGAATGCAAAAGGTGCGGCGGCCTTGGCCAAAAGCAGCCTACATAACGAGGAGCTATTTCTTGCCAACGGATTCAAGACCATGTTCAGCGCAAAACTGGCCTCGATGATTGCTCAATGGATGGACAAAAGCTTCATTGTCATCTATCGATCGGATTCAATGCAGTTGGTCCGCAAATTCTCCGAACCAAAGAAACAATCGGTATTCATCGAGAAGACGCTGAATGATGCAGCAGCCCTGTTTGGGGTCAATTCGAATGCCTTGGGATATGTATTGGATGGAGAACATGAAGAAGCACAGCTTTGCTCCATATTCAAGGGAGCCGAAAAGTCTGCCGCCATTCCAATAGAACTGTTCGAATCTTTCGGAACGATCCGTTTCATCAACCTGTTCCCTCTTGTCTTGCAAACCTTGCGTAAAGGTGGGGTCTTGGTTGTTGATGAGTTCGATGCCTCCATTCACCCGATGGCATTGATGAATATTATCACGCTGTTTCACAACGATGAGCTGAACACCCACAAAGCACAGTTGGTGTTCAATACTCACAATCCGATTTTTCTGAATTCGAATCTGTTCAGAAGGGACGAAATCAAGTTCGTGGATCGTAATGATGAGACGCATTGCAGCACACACTATTCCTTATCTGATTTTGGCACTGCGGGAGCGAAGGGTGTCCGCTTGACCGAGGATTACATGAAAAACTATTTTGTGGACCGCTATGGGGCAATAAAAAGCATCGATCTCGCGCCGGTCATACGGAGCCTTCTGGACAAGAATAAGGAGGAGTAGATGAAGATGAAACTATCAAAGTCATTCTACTTTTCGGTTGAGGGGGAAACAGAAGATTGGTATCTACAATGGTTGAGTAAAAGCATCAATGCTTTACCGCAGGCAAAATTCAAGTCTTCGTTCGATTGCAAGATAGAAAAAGATCCTCTCTCCCGGGCCAAGGGCATAAGCGTCTTGGGGAAGACTGAGATCTTCCACATATTCGATCGTGAAAGCGAGGAACGGGTCCATGTGCAGCAATTCGAAACGACTTTGAGGCGTATGAAGGAAGCACAAGGTATTGGGAAGACCATCAAGTATGCGCTCGGTTACAGCAATTTTGCTTTCGACCTATGGATGGTGCTCCATAAAGCTGATTGCAATAGATCCTTGAGTTATCGCCATCAGTATCTGGATCCGATTAACAGGGCATATCAGGAACACTTCTCGGATATGGATGAATATAAGAAGGAGAATAACTTTAAGAGGTTGCTGGCAAAACTGACATTGGATGATGTATGTACAGCAATCAATAGGGCTGACAGAATCATGGAGATGAATAGGGAAAATGGGTGTCCTGAGCAACATTTCTGTGGGTATAATTACTATACGGTAAATCCCTCCCTCTCGATTGGAGAGGTAGTGAAAAGTATCCTCAAACAATGCAAGATCCCTCCATATGATAGATTACGCTAGGTTTTCCAATCATGTTGTGTTTCCACCGAGAGGAAATCCGAGAATGCTACATCCTCGATGTTTTGCTCCTGCGCGGACAACTGTTTGAGAAGGATGACAGCGCCGAGAATAAGAGAACTACGTATGGATAAAAGGTGTATAGCGGTAGAGAGTCCAGGGTTAGAAACAGCGCAAGTATTAAAAGAAATCGCATAGTCTAAAGAAATGATGTACAATCATACAATGCCTGCGAATCGATAGATTTGCAGATTGGATGGTAGCGTAATGTTCCATGGAGGATTATTCTCTCATGTTGGAAGCACGAGGAGACAATAGGTGAAAGGAGAACGGGACAAGCTGAAGATAATGGTGTCTTCGACTGTATATGGAATAGAAGAGTTGCTTGACCGCGTGTATACACTTTTAACCTCCTTTGGTTACGAGGTCTGGATGTCCCATAAAGGAACCGTTCCCGTATTTTCCAATCGAACTGCGTTTGAAAACTGTCTGCAGGCTGTGAAGGATTGCGATTTGTTTCTCGGAATCATTACACCCAATTATGGAAGTGGTCAGGATCCCAAAGACTCATCAAGTCTCTCCATCACACATCAGGAGATCCTCAAAGCAATCGAGCTTAATAAACCTCGGTGGCTGTTGGCTCATGAGAATGTGATATTTGCCCGTTCACTACTCAACAATCTGGGGTATAAAGGCAAGACTGGACGAGCTGAATTGAGGCTGAAGAAGAATCAGGTCTTTACGGATTTACGCATCATCGACCTCTACGAAGACGCCACCATTGATCATGAATCACCTGAGACCATTCCTTTGGATGAACGAAAAGGCAACTGGGTGCAGAAATATCACTCCAACAATGATGGATCAATTTTTGTAAGCTCCCAGTTCTTCAGGTACCAGGAGGTTGAGGAATTAATCAAGGAAAACTTTCAGGACGGAGAGCCGTTTCAGAAAAATGGAGGGGCTTCATGAATCTGGAACAAATTAAGACACTGCTTTCTCTTGGAGAAAATCAACGTGTTGAGTTCAAGTCCTCCATTCGCAATCTTGAGGGATTGGGGAAAACCGTGTGTGGATTTCTGAATAGCGCTGGCGGGTATCTGATTTGCGGTGTGAACGAGAGAGGCAATATTATCGGTATTGGTGAATCTTCTGACGCAGTGAACAAGCTCGAGCAGTATTTCATTGAACATATCTCTCCAAAGGCTTTCGTTGCTGTTCAAGCTGAGAAGTTGGATAAGAAGCTGGTGATTTCCATTGAGGTTCCAGCAGGGAGTGATGTCCCGTATGCTTTCAAAGATGTCATTTACATCCGAACGAGTGAACTCACTCAAGTAGCAAAATCCCAAACCATCCGCGATATTGTGATGCGACATCAAATTGAACCTGAGCGTTGGGAGCGCCGCTTCTCTTTCGTTGATTTAGAGAGAGACCTTAATGTACAAGAAATAAGAGCTGCTGTGTCAGAAGCAGGGAATGTGCGTAGGGTACTGTTTCGGGATGAAAAAGATATCTCCATGATCTTGGAAGACTTCTCGGTTGCTCGATACGGGCGATTGACGAACGGTGGTGATGTTCTTTTTACCATAAATCCAGCCATCCGATTACCCCAGACTCGAATCAGGGCTATGTGCTACAGTTCAGATAAAGCAAGCGATACATTCATTGACATGAAATCTTTCGAAGGCCCGTTGCATCGTATCTTCGAGGATGCCTACGCATTCATCATTCGTAATACTTCCAGCATCTCCCAATTCATCAAAGGTAATCCCAAACGCCTTGATGCACCGTTATATCCTGAAGAAGCGGTTCGCGAGGCATTGATAAACGCGTTGGCACATCGGGACTATAGTGCAGCATCCGGAGGTGTCAGCATCCATGTGTATCCTCATCGGCTGGAGATATGGAACTCAGGTGCGCTCCCTGAGGGGGTAACCGAGCAGAGCCTACTGAAAGGTCAAATTTCAATTCTTCGCAATCCCGATATCGCCCATGTATTGTATCTTCGGGGGCTTATGGAAAAGGCTGGGCGCGGTAGCGTGCTGATGGTGCAGAAATGCCTCGACAGTGGACTGCCTTCCCCGTTTTGGAAGTCAGATCCAAAGTTGGGAGTTACGGTGACATTTTCCACCCCGGAAGTCACCCCGGAAGTCACCCCGGAAGTCACCCCGGAAGTCACCCCGGAAATCATAAAGCTATTGAAGCATCTCACGGGTGAAATGAGCCGGGGGGATTTACAGGAGGCCATTGGCCTCCGGGATGCAGAGCACTTCCGAAAATCCTATATAAATCCAGCGCTTGAAATCAAAGCCATAGAAATGACGATCCCAGAGAAACTCACAAGCAGCAAGCAAAGGTACAGGATCAGTGGAGTTGGCAAGCATTTACTTGAAAAAGTGACTATAGATACCAGGTAGGAATTCCTCGTTGCCCACAGAAATGGGCGAAATTTAATGAGATTATTAGCAAGTTATATGGTTTTCAGTAGGATCGACAACAAATGAATAATGTATGAAAGGAGGTTTCTCGTAAGTGCTGATTGCAGATAATCCTCAGTTTGCGGAACTGCTTCGTAGTGAAAAACGAATAGTGTTCTTGTGTGGAACCGGCTTTTCTATGTCTTTGGGATGTCATGAATTGAGCTGGTCGAGATGGTTGTCTGAAGGCTGTAATTATTTAAATGATATCAAGGTGAGTCAGTTGACTGATTTGTTAACAGATACTACACCAACAGGGCTTATTAGAGCGGCCAGTTTTTGCTTGTCATCACTTAAATCAGCGGGCGCCTATACCGATTTCATGGATTCAACGGTTGGGAGCCTGAAACCTCAAAGCAGAATTCTATCTTCCGCTATTACCTCAATAGCTCGCTCTGGTGATGTTTTTGCCACAACAAACTATGACATGCTCATAGAAAAGGCAACTGGTCAGAAATCGGTAACCTATAATAGTCCTGCAAGCATTCTTGGAATATTGAATAGAGAAGAACAAACAAGGGTTATCCATATACACGGGGTGTATGATAATTTATTAAATGCAGACGATATTATTGCTGACGATACGCAATACGCTGAAATAATTGAGAATCAAGCCGCCCAATTCATTCAGAATCTAATAAGTACTTATCCATTAGTTATTGTTGGCTGTGGTGCTACAGTAGACGATCCTAATCTCAAAGGGTTCTTGTCTTTCGCTGCAGAAAAACTAGGACTCGATATGTCGTATTACTATCTACATTGTGGAGAGACGCCTCCGGCAGACTTGAATGGTAACATGACACCAGTTTGTTATGGAGAGCATTATGATGCTCTACCAGGAGCAGTAACCGATATTGCGCAGTATAGATTAAAGCATCGATTTCGGAACAGGGATCTCATTAAAGTAAATCCATATATAGCTGTTAATTCTGATAGTTCTGCATATAGTCGGCTTCATTATACAAGCCGTTTTATGAAATTTGTCGGAAGAAATTTGGAACTGTCAAAGCTAAACAGTTTCCTTGGAGACGAACATCAGTTTTCATGGTGGGCGGTTATAGGCCCCGGTGGGATTGGTAAAAGTCGTCTGATTCTCGAATGGTTAAAACAACTACCGGGAGATTGGTTTGGCTTCATAAGCAATACATTAAACAAAATAGAAGCTTATGGACAGTTTATACCGTTTAGTAATACGGTTATAGTATTTGATTACGTTAATAGCAATGCTGGGAATTGTGCTCAAATCATCAGTGAATTATATTCGGTTTTTGATGAAAGCATTTACAAGCTCCGTATTCTCTTTTTGGAAAGGGATTACTTAGAAACTCAAGACAACTGGCTAGATACTATTGTAAAACAGCTGGACCCACCGGTCCGAATGGTTTTTTCTGGTTATTCATATCAGCGAACCGACAAAGCCATGCTTGTACCGCTGATGTTTTCTCCTATGAGTGTGAGTGATGAGAAAATCTACGCGATGTACTATTTGGATGCTTATTTGTCTTCTGATATAGGAGCATTACTAAGGACTAGATATTCCAGCAAATTTTCAGATTTGGCAGACAGAATTGTTGATGACTTTCACAGAGACTTTCCACAAGAATACAGAAGGCCGCTCTTTCTCAGTATATATTCAGAAGTGTGGATATCAAAAGATGGTGGCTTAGGCATTCATACTGTACGTGATTTGCTTTCTGTTTTTATGGAAAAAGAAGAAAACCAATGGTTAACCCGATTCCATAATGACAAACAATTACTAAAAAGTTATCAAAAACTACTCGCACTTGCTTCAGCAACAGACATGGTTTGTCTTATCGATCCAGCGGGATTTTTTCAGTCAGATGCTGACGCTTTACTCTATTTTGTTTCAGATGAATGTAGATTAGGCGGTAAGGGGTCTTCATTTGCTGACTTGTTTATTTATCAAGAGTTGGCCTACGACAATGATGATATAAGCGAGATGCTTGAAGTAGACTATAAGGATAAGGTCTATGATGAGGTACGTTTAAAGGATGAGATAGAGCATACACAAGACGATCCGAACCAGCTAAGGCACAATGAAAATGCTGAGCCAATTCTTATAACTATACTGGAACCGCTGTACCCTGATATTATACGTGCTTTCATTGTAGACTCTTATATAACAAAGGCAGACTGGGTATCTTTCACTGAGTTGGCACGTGATCAAACCACAATAGAGTTTTCATTGTTCTTGACACATGCGATGAAAGATTTTCCCGATACCAACTGTTTCAAGAAAATGGCTTTCTTGCCACCTAAGGATACAGATCGTTTTGGATATTACATCACATTACTTAGTTCGTTAAGGGTAGTGGATAATCTCTGTCAAGCTGTAGATGTTTTGATGGCTTCTCCTGTTTCAGATGATTTCGGAATATGGGAGTCGGAAATATGGCGGCGCATTGCAATAGTACTTACAGAGCAAAACGAGTTGGATGAGTTGTATAGGACAGGATGTCAGTATTTCGACTTTGTTGGGAAGAGGTTGAATAATCAGACTATTATAGATGCCGTCCCCAATGTGGTAGAAGCCTTCTTTGTTGGTCTGCACAACGCAGAGAGAGTGAACGAGTTTGCAAATCTGGCGGAGCGTCTTACAAAGATAACAGAGTCTAACTCGCAAGACGGTTTCCTAGCTACCAGCTGTATAGAAGCATATCAGAAACTTGTTATACATTATGCTAGGGCAAATGATCTCAAAGGTGTACGAGGCTCATGGAAATTAATGATGCTATTTACACATCGATTTCCTGGTGATGTTGATAACGGCAGAATAGTATCAGAGATTGCTGAGCAACTTTGCGATTGGTATTCAGATCGAGGGGCACTTGGAAGGGTAGCTCTAATTATTAATGAAATTAGAACTATATATGCTGAATGCAAAACCATCGAAATTGCAGAGGTGCTTGCTGTATTAGAGGCAAATGCTTATTTTAGATATAAGAAAAGCGAGGAAGCGTCCATCAACATTGATGATAAAATGATGTTTTCAAAATCTTGCGTTTCCTTACTATATGAAAAATACCCCGAGTCAGAGCGAATCATACTTGCATATTCGTCAATATTGGCGGATAGCTTTATGGATCAAGCTGATTTTCAATCACCAGTTACAATAGAGGATTGTGAACGATTCAAAGATTGGAAAAGTAAATGTTCCAACTATAAACTTGAAATGTCGGAACACTATTGTCGTGTCTTATTTGCAAGATGTTCATATTTACGTGGTATCGGCGAAGAGAGCAAGGCAAGAAGTATTATAAGCGAAATGCGAGGTATAGGTCGTGAACTGAGTCGAAGCTTTGGAGAAAATGATGTAGCTGACATGGTTGAATTTATGGAAGCGAATTGGATGCTTATATAACTGATTTTTCCGCGCGAATAAGACCATGATTCCGTTATTCAAGACCGCCGTTCCGGTATTTGTCAAGCGATCATCGGTACCAGGAAGAAAATCCACATCCAGGTCGAAAAGTGAGCTTCTAGGGCATTTCTGAAGGGGTTTGTGGAAATCGGGTGCCAGGAAGAACTTCCACAAAATCCACATTGGGAGTTGCGGAAATTTTTTTGTGCCCATCATATTGATATTGATAACAATAACGAAAATCAAGCGATACCAGCTTCAGTCTCTCCTTCCATCTCGGCAATATCGCATCCGGTTCCCATACGCCGGCAGCACGTCCCGAAAGGGTCGCGCCGCATTGGCCGGCACTGCCCTGCGGACAGAATGGGAGCAGGAAGAGGAGGGCCGACCAGCCGACAGGCGCGCAGGGGATGGGAGGCGAGGTGGCACAGCCTTCCCCCCCCCTCATGACATCTATGCGAAAACCATTGTGACAGCTAACCGAGTTGAAAGTTAATCCATATTCCTTGCTGATCTTATGGCAAAGTGCTGTCGATCTGGCTTTCTTGCTTTATTGGGACGGTCCTGAGAAAAGGTCTTGCTGTTGCAATCGATCGGCAGCGGTATCTGAAGCATTGATAGCAGCAATGGCTGGATTCAACCAGATCCACCTTGAGAAGGATTACAAGACTTGGTGCCGTGAAATCCACGCAAGAATTTCAGGAATTCCCCATGAACCGTCTGCAACAGACAATCCGAGTTGCACTAGATCCTCGTCAGTATATTCCAGCTTGATGCCATTGAGTTCAAGGAAAACATCACAAAGGTGGACCCCTATCCTTTTGTTGCCATCGATGAACGGATGATTTTGAATCAATCCAAAGCACAATGCTGCAGCCTTTCGTACTTTTCCGGGATATAGATCTTCCCCTCCAAACGTTTGGAAAGGCGCACTGAGAGCCGATTCCAAAGCAGCTCTATCCCTCAATCCCTCTAGGCCTCCCGATACTTCAATGAGGTATGAATGGACGAGCAAAGTTTGCTCCAGTGAGAAGCGGATCATTTGGCGAGTTCTTTATAAGCTGCCTCATGACGCTTGAACGACTTTCTCGAGACCGCAATCAGCTGTTCATCAGATACCTGCTCATCAACAGCAATCTGATCATAGGAAATGATCACATACTTGGGAGCGTTGTTTTTCAATATCACCACGGATCCATTCTCATCGACAGCCCGGGCGACCTTCGAGAAATTCCGATTTGCTTCGGTGATGGACACCAGGTTTTTCATATCTACCAACATGTTACATGCCTCCAAAATTCTATACTCCAATAATAATCAAAAAGTAGGATAAATACAACCTATTATATATTGTAAGAAACTATCGATACCAAGAAGAAAATCCACATCCATCATTTTCACCACAAGTTGAAGATGGTTGTTTCCCGGTCGTGTTGTCGGCTCGAATGCAAGACCGATAATCGTCGGTGACGATAGAACCGGTACGGGTACCGGTTCGCAGGAAAAACTTCCACAAAAACCACATTGGGATACTAAAACGGACTCAGATCGGTCCGCAAGCTCCACCACCGCACCGGTCCCGTTATCGCTGTGGTCCTGGTATAATGGTCCTCTATACCTTTTTAGTCCAATAGGGTGTATAATGTATTTGTGGATAAATAATAAATCCAATGGCTGAAGCGGAGACCACTTTTCTCCCGTGATGTCTGGGAGCCTGCATACCCTATTGATTATCGTAACGCCCCCCCCACCATGCATTGGAAAGTACCGGAACCTTGTTGCCTGGGATTTCGTCGCCAATAATGTGACAATGTAGGGCTTTGCCGTAATTCGACCTGATAGTGAGACTGCATGACAATTGGTGGCGATCCATAGGACGGACATGAGGGGCCGACGACCCTTGCCAAAAAAAGGAGGCAAACTATGAGCACAATCATTTTGAAAGATGGTACGCACATGTATTACAAGGACTGGGGTAAAGGACAACCTGTTGTGTTCAGCCACGGCTGGCCGCTCAATTCCGACAGTTGGGAAGCGCAGATGATGTTCCTGGCCTCCGAAGGCTATCGCTGTATTGCCCATGACCGTCGCGGACACGGCCGGTCAAGCCAGCCTTGGACTGGCAATGATATGGATACCTATGCGGATGATCTCTCACAGCTGATTGAAGCGCTCGATCTCAAGGATGCTGTTCTGGTTGGATTCTCAGCAGGCGGTGGCGAAGTTGCCCGCTACATCGGCCGTCATGGCACAAAACGTCTGGCGAAAGTCACCCTGATATCGGCAGTTCCCCCGTTGATGCTGAAAACACCAACCAATCCGGGCGGATTGCCAATCGAGGAATTCGACAAGATCCGCCTCGGTTCCCTCGAAGACCGCTCCCAGCTTTATAAGGATCTTGCTGCCGGACCTTTCTTCGGAGCCAACAGGCGCGGTTCCAAGGTCTCGCGGGGTATGATCGATTCCTTTTGGCTTCAAGGCATGATCGCCGGCCACAAGAACACCTACGATTGCATCAAGGCATTTTCCGAAACGGATTTCACCGAGGACTTGAAAAGATTCGACATACCGACACTGATTATTCACGGCGATGATGATCAGATTGTTCCAATCGGTTCGGCGGCACTCTCGTCCTCGAAAATAGTCAAGAACGCGATTCTGAAAATTTATGCGGGCGCTCCCCACGGTCTCGCTTACACTCATAGAGACCGGCTCAACTCTGATCTGCTCGCTTTTCTGAAACTTTGATGACAATCGGTTCTCAGGAAGGACTTCCATACTGATCTTGTGGCAAAGTCAGTAGCTGTCAATCTGGCTTTATTCATAAACCACTTCCATAAGTGCTTTTACCTCTTTGTCAATCCCCATTCTTGTTGCTGTCTCATAGAGGGCATGGATATCTTTTTTCACATATTTCGAGTAGGAACGGATAAGCTTGACATACACTTCCCTATCCATTTTATCTTCGTGTGCGATAAAATCGCAAAGTGTTCGCTCATATGAATAAACCCTGACAGGATTATTGAACATGGTCCTTGCCTCAACCACCCCTAATCCATGAATCTCCTTGTTTACATAATGGATATTCACTGTGGTGGGAACTTCATTGAACTTATAGCTATAATAGACCGTGACATCCATACCTTGAGGTATCTTGTCCGTTGCCCCAAGCAGATGCAGTGCCGTCTCATAGGAAAACACAGCTTTCTTAAAGCGGTATTGAAAATAATAATGGTCATCATACATTCCTTCTTCCGAAATATAGAGACCCTCTGCCGTCCTCAGCAGATAACCTTCCCGAACGAGCCTGCTAAGATATATGGTCGGGATCTTGTTGCTCCTGCAATATGATGCCGTGATTATTCCACCTGACTTCTCAAGATACTGCTCTATCTGTTTTCTATAATCCATAGGCCCCTTCTGATGTTGCATTCACACGAACATATTACCATCTGTTCCGTGCAGGTGCAACAACAAGAATTATTGGAATTGAGGGGAACCCATTTTCATGCCATACTTGCAACCATGAGTAGCAAGCCAAATGGAAACGAACCATGATATCCGCTGGATCCAGCGCCTGTCGAATTTCTCCCGGGCCTTTTCCCAACTGGAGGCTGCTGTCGGATTGGCAAAACAACGGCCCCTCAGCGCATTGGAGCAGCAAGGGATGGTCCACTCCTTCGAGTATACCCATGAGCTGGGCTGGAATGTGCTCAAGGATTATCTGAAGGACCAGGGGGCACAACAACTGTACGGTTCGAAGGATACGGTCCGCGAAGCTTTCGCTGTGGGATTGGTCCGAGATGGAGAGACCTGGATGGAGATGATCAGGGACCGCAACCACAGTAGCCATACCTACAATGTGGAAGTCGCCAATGCGATTGTCGGTCGTGTCATCGATCTGTACATCCACGCATTCGAAGAACTCAAGGAGAAATTCGAAGGTCTTGCCCATGAAACCGAAACCTGACGCGTTGGACATCGGCCTGGGGCCTGGAATCCTCCAAAAGCTCGACGGGGTATTCGCCGCATACGGGGGGATAGAAGCGGTGGTACTGTACGGTTCCCGTGCGAAGGGGACCTATCATGCGGGTTCGGATATCGATATCACTTTCAAGGGGGAGAAGATCACTGATTCCCTGGTAGGGAAGATCGAGGAGGATATCGACGACCTGCTGCTTCCTTACACGTTCGATATCTCGTCATGGGCACAGATCGACAACGCTGAGCTGCGTGGGCACATCGAACGAGTGGGAATCGTCATCTACCAGAAGTCCTGACGATTTGAGCAAGGAAGAACTACCACAAGATCCACTTCGGTCTCGGTATTTGTCAAGCTAGTTTTCGCCTTACTTTTGACTCTTGTTAGTCAAACCACTTTTCTCAAAGGCCGGTACGTCGTCTTGACTGTTGGCAAAGCATAGACCCTTGTCTTTTCTGTACTCCAGCGGTGCACATTCACCAACCGTTCTATCCAGGATGAACAGCTTTTAAAGACCCTCTCGGAAACTCTCGGATTACCCTGGCGATCGGTTGAGGCGTTCGATTCCGATGCCCCTGTAGACGCGGTCGAAAGGTTGTCATCAAGCCGGACGGGAATCGATGTGGTGATGGAATATCACCATGCGGCGAATTCATGAAAGGCATATGGGTATATAGGCAGGGGTAGGGTAATCAGATTGACGACAGCAATGCCTGGACTTGTTCAAAGGCGTCCCGATGGATCATCTCGATTTCCTGTTCATCAGACAAATCCATGAAGTCCGCAACATCAACCGGACCGACATGATCAACCGAGGCGAATTTTTCCGACAATTTTTCTCTCATCTCACGAACAATGGGAGCATCGGATGATCCGGAGAATTCAAGCGCCAGCCGCTTGGCACCACCCGGGTAATGCTTGATCAAGAAATAGATATCGTAGGCATCCTTTGCCTTGCCTCTCCCCATTGCGGCGGTTTTCATGACAAGATATGGGACAAGAGCGACAACATTCACCCGTGCCGTATCGATTGCTCCATCAGGTCGTGGTGCTTCCAATTTGACTTGGCGTGGTTCAAACTTGAATGCAAAATCCCCACCGGTTGCCTTCATGGCCTTCAGACCCTGGACATGTTGGCTATGTTTCCCCATTCTTGTCCCGCCATACATGCCGGCAAGGATATCCACATCGACATCAAATGGCACATCGTCTATCACCACCTGTTTGATAAAAGAAAAGTATTTTTCAGGATGTTGCTTGTAACCGTTTTTCAACAGGATCCTCGCCATGGTCTGGTAGCCTTCATCCTTCAGACTCAGGTGGTTTATCAGCATATCGACATCGACACTCCCCACATGCCCCTGGTCGGGGAACAACAAATCGGGGACCCATCCACCGATGATGCGGATGTCATCCTGGTATTGGGCAAACAGTGAGCACAACTCGACCAGAACCCTGTGGGCGGCATCCCTCTGTCCCTCGGAATAATCGATGCTACTGTGCAGATCCCCATCATTGATCATTTCTCTATCTCCTTCTTAAGAATGGCTTCGGCCATCTCCTCTCCACGACCCTTCAACCGCATGCAGTCCAAATACACCTGCACAGGAGAGGCTGTTTGCTGGTCCTTGATATTCCTAGCATCATGAAGCATCTCGTCGCTGGGAAGCACATGGATCTGTACATTCGCACCAGAGGCGACCTGCTTGCATCCAGCGGCATCCAAAAATGCATTGAGTTCCCTTTCCCGTACCAGCAGGTGCACCTTGTTGTACCGAACCACAGGCGCGTACCTTACACCACCTGCAAAACCGGTGAGATGGCAGTCAATTCCTGAATCGACTTTGATCTGACGAACCCTATCTTCAAATTCCGGAATCGGCAGAAGAGTATGGCAATCCAGTATTTCGAACGACGCCGATTTCTGCCCATATACCTCACTCCAAGCGTGCATGATCGCCTGCGGCTTAAGGACCTGCAATCCATCCGGGGACATCCGTGCCCAGAGTTGTTCAGAGAGAAAGTCCTTCACCTTGGAGACCTGTCCGATGCTGCATTGCAATGTATCTGCAAGGAGACTCAACTTCCACCGATATGCAACATCACGCATGATTTCCCTAAGGATCAGCGACGATACTTTCGAGGAAGGATCGAATATGGTTTTGGCCGTGCGTTTCTTGGCAAACTTGTTCGGGTGTCCCTGGTCGCTTATGTAGAGGGAACGGATGGACAACCTGCAGTTTCCGGACATGTCCAGGTACCCGATGCCGAGCCGTTCGCATTGTTTGGCCGATTCTTCGGATATGTAGGGAGCCATGATCACAGAATACCTGTTTTCAAGGTTGAATCTTTCAATTTTCTGTCCACTGACGACTTCAGTGATAATGGAGGGGAATGCCCTTCTCAGGACGGTCACATCAAGGTATATCTTCGTTGCATCCTTGAAGACAAGAAGTGCAAGGAATCCCTCTTTCTTGTCACCTTGATGGTCGCACCGGTCAAATACAGGGATTTTTGCCATGCTGGTGCTGAGCCGTTCATACTCCCTCACATAAACTGTGGAAGCAACTTTCATTAAAAAGCCTCCTTTCACCACGGTGGTGAAACCAGTATATATAGTGAAACTAGAAATTGCAACGATAATTGAACACACTTTCACTGAATATGGCACTTTCACCACCGTGGTGAAAGTTATTGTAATGGTGAAATTCCGGGGTTGTCAAAACGTGGCTCGTGTACTATTTGGGCATGCATCATTACATCTAACCTTGTTTTATCGCCAAGTTGAGGATTGTAGCGCATAAGAGTAAAGGCACATGTCAACCCGTTGCCATGGATGACCAGTCGGCTAGATGAGCCGATGAATGAGATCAGGCATATATTCCGTCATGCACGGGAAATTTTCCCGGATATCCGAAGCATTACGGCTGCGACGTGCGTCTATTGGATAGAAGGGGGCAATAGGACGATGGCAACAGTAATCAGGAGCCTGGGGATCGCAGGCATCGGCGGATATCCGCTGGGGGTGGAGGTGGCGATCATAGCCGGATTGCCGGGAACGACGATCGTGGGGCTGGGCGACAGCGCGGTGAAGGAGGCGAAGGACCGCATGGAGGCGTGCACGGAGGTGCTGGGGTATGCGTACCCGACGAGGAAGGTGGTGGTGAACCTGAGCCCGAGCGACATACGCAAGCGGGGGGCGTACCTGGATCTGCCGATGCTGGTGGGGATGCTCATCGAATCCGCCCAAGTGGTTCCACGGAAGGATGGTTGGGAGGAGACGGCGATGGTAGGGGGTATCAGCACCACCGGGAAGCTGGTCGGATTCGGGGGTGTGCTGCCCATGGCGATCCAGGCGCGCAAGATGGGGTGGAAGCGCCTGGTGGTGCCCATCGGTTGCGCGGACGAGGCCTCGCTGGTGTCTGATATCGAGATCCTCGCGTGCCGGACGGTCGGCGAGGTCGTCGCATACCTGGAGGGACGGCTGCATATCGGCTCCCATCGGCGCGAAGGCAGCCGGGGGCCAAGCGAACAGCAGGCGAAGGGTGGGGACTATTCGGATGTGGTGGGGCATGAGGAAATCCTGCCGTATTTGGCCGCGGCGGTGGCGGGGAACCACAACCTGCTGCTGGTCGGGCTTCCCGGAAGCGGAAAGTCGATGATGGCCCGGCTCTTGCCGACGATCCTGCCACCCATGGACGACGACGAGATACTGGAGGTGTCGTCGATCTACAGCATAGCCGGCGAATTGGATGGGCAAGAGCTTATGAGTGCCCGCCCGTTCCGATCTCCGCACTACAACATGTCCTCCAACGCGCTGATAGGGGGAGGACCGAATGCGACACCCGGGGAAGTGACGCTCGCCCACCGGGGCATCCTCTTTCTGGACGAGTTGCCCGAATTCAGCAGGAAGACACTCGAGTCGCTGCGCCTGCCGCTGGAGGATCGCCGGGTGACCATCAGCCGGGTGAACCAGACGAACCGCTATCCGGCCGACTTCATGCTGGTGGCGGCCATGAACCCGTGCCCCTGCGGGTATGGGGGGACCAACCGCTGCGAATGCACCCCCTATGCTATCCGCACCTACCGGCAACGGGTCTCCGGACCGGTGTTGGACCGCATCGACATGCAGAAGTATGTGGGCAGGGTCGAATTCAGCGACGGCCACCTGATGAGCGGGACCGTCAGCTCCGCCCAGTTGCGCGGCATGGTCATGCAAGCCCGCGGGCGCCAGTCGCACCGGTTTGGCGACGATGGTATCGCCACCAACTCCGAGATGGACAGCTCGCACCTGCGCCGCTACTGCACGCTGGACGACGATTGCGCGGCACTGTTGCAGCGGACCTACGAGCGCGACCACCTCTCGGTGCGTGCCCGCTACAAGACGATCCGGCTCGCGAGGACATTCGCCGATATCGACGGAAGCGACCGCATCGGACGTCCGCACCTGCTGCACGCGTTGTTCTCCCGTGACCTGGAGAGGGGAATGCACCATGCGTGATACCACTTCCCCGGTCTATTGGGTCTGGTTGCACGAGCTCCAGGGACTCTCCCCGATATCCAAGCGCAAGCTCCTGAAGGCGCTGGGCAATCCGAGGGACATATTCCAGGCAAGCTTGCAGACCATTGTCTCCATCGTGTCGAAGGAAGGCCTCTCTACCGAAGGGGCCTCCCTCGTCGCCGAACGGAAGTCCATCGGTGTGAAGCTGGGTCCCGTGTGGTCATCCCGCGACCTGCGGATCGCAGAGGCGATCCTCACCGCCAACGGGAAGGGCGCCATAGGGACCCTGTGCGCCCACGATGTTCGCTATCGCCACATCTTCGAATCCGATTCGCAATCCCCGCTGGTGCTGTACTATCGTGGTACGCTGGCACCTCCCGAAGTACCCGTGCTCGGGATAATCGGATCGCGTGCATGCACCGCCTACGGCCGGATGGTCACCGTCGCCGCGGTAACCGAGGCGGTGGGGAAGGGCCAGGTCGTCGCCTCGGGCCTCTCGTTCGGCATAGATGCGCTCGCCCACCAGACCTCGCTGGAACAGGGGGGAACAACCTATGCCTTTGTCCCCTGCGGATTGCACAAGGCGCAGCCGGCGTCGCACGCGGCCCTTTTCGAACACATCGCCGACAGCGGAGCGGTGATCACACCGTACGCCTATGGCAAGGAGGCCTTGCCCTTCCGCTTCATTGGACGCAACGGGCTGCTGGCCACCTGGTGCGACACGCTCCTGGTCATCGAATCGGGCGGGAAGGGGGGAAGCATGAACACCGCCCGCAGTGCCCTGGCAAAGGGCAAGCGCGTGCTTGCAGTACCCAACAGCTTGCTGGAACCGCGGAGTTGGGGAACAAACCAGCTCTTGGTCGAGGGAGCGAAGGCTTATCTCAACGAGAAGCTGCTTCGTGGGGATACCGACCATCGTCCTGCCTCGGGAAAATCGGCGCATGGTGGTGAGGGGACCATCATCGGGGCGCTACGCGACAAGGCCATGGCCACAAGCGAGATCGTCTTGCTGGTCGGGGATTCGGGTTGCGCGGTCATGGAGTATCTGACCGACATGGAACTCGCCGACAAGCTCGAATTCCGTTCGGACGGCAAGTGGCACCTGGTGGGAGGACCCTGAGGGCATGCCGCGATTGGAGAGGAACGATGCTCCCCAGAGCATCCACCATGTGATCCAGCGGGGCAACAACCGCAACTACATCTACGAGGATACGCGCGACAAGCGCGAATTCACCACACTCCTTGCCGATGCTGTCGCCACCTACGATGCAACGCTGCTCCAATATGTGCTCATGGACAACCACTACCACTTGTTGATCAAGGTGGGAAGCCGACCGTTGTCGCCGCTGTTGTGGTTCCTCAACCGCAACTACACCAACTACTACAACCGCCGCTACAACCGTATCGGAACCATCTACGGAGGCAGGTACAAGAGCTATCCGATAACCGACGACCGCAAGCTGTTCAGCACCATCCGCTACATCGTGAGAAATCCCGTGAAGGCGGGCATGGCCTCCACACCGGCCACATACCGGTGGAGCGGACACGCTTGTGCCCTCGGAGGTGCCGAGGGAATCATCGACCGGCCGGCGCTGCTCGAATGCTTCTCTCCCGATGCTGTCAACGCGCTGAAGCGGTACCGGGAATGCACCGAGCATGAATCGTGGTCGGCACAGGTCGGATTCGCAACGATCATCGAGGGCGATGGGGAATCCACCGAGCGCCTCGCCTGCCTGCTCGACCAGTTCCTCGCCGGACAGCGGATGGAAACGCACCGCACGATGGTCGTCTCGGGTGCACGCTCCACGCAGGCACGTGAACTGCGCAACACCTTTATTCGACTCGCCGTCGCCGACGGCCATGCTCTCAAGGATATCGCCGCGTTCCTCAATGTCAGCCACGAGACGGTGCGACGTACGCACACACGTGGTACTTCAGCCTGGTGTTCGACAGATGGGACTACAAAATGAAGGGTATCGCAACACCAGGGCAAGGGGTGGGGTATCTCACCCTACGTTCCCTGCACTCACTCGGTAATGGACCAATAGTAATTGTTCCGCTACCCTCGTTTCGTTGGGGAATGAGGCGTGAAAAAATTGTGACCTGCATATTTGTATCTGGTTTGCAGGTTTAGGTCTAGGGACCAAGTCACAGAGCTCAAGACACATAGTTGCGATGTACTTGCGAACTACGAAATGTCAGGTTGATATGTGTATGATGATCCGTCAAGATTGAACTTGAGGGTTATTCAATCTAATGAAATTTTGAATTACATTCTAACCTTTGTTTGTGTATATATTGAAGTTAATGAAAATATTAGTTACATTTCTGCCTGAAACAACGTATACTAAAGATACAGGAGGCCCGCGGATGAGAATACTATCCGCAGTTAAGCTGTCTAAAACAGTTTCCGGACTGCGAAATACCATGAATCTGACTCAGGCAGAGCTTGGAGAACGTACTGGGCTTCATCGAATCATGATCGGACGCATTGAACGTGAAGACTTCACCCCATCTATAGCTCAGCTTCAAGCTTTGGCGGATGTTCTTGGATTCGAAATCACCGATATGTTCGTCGAAAAGGAACAGTCACAATCCTTCATTGCCCTTCGAAGCGAAAGTATGAATGAGGTTGAGAAGAAAGGTGTTGATACTCTGCTCGGCATGATGTTTGCGTTACGTCAGCAGATCCTACTGAGGAGAAAGTTCGAGCATGAATCGGAAAATCAAGCTTAGCGTCCAAGATATTGAGTCAATTCGGGAATTGGCCAGAACAAAACGGTTTGCACTCGGGTTCTCCGATGATCCTCCGATAGCGAACGATATTCATACTATTCTCGACAAGCTTGAGATTATCCTGCTCGAAATCCCTATCGAAGTGGAATGTGGCAAGCCGGCCTTCTCTGCTGTAATTCTATGCTCTGAGGAGGGAGGGAAGAGTCTGGTGTTCATCGGGCTCAATACCGCCGACTATTTTGATAAGCAGGTTTTTGCGATTGCCCACGAGCTGTACCATTTTTTCACGAAGACCGGCTCTCATCTGAGTCGACAGGATGGACAGGATGATGATGTTGTCGAAGCCAAGGCAAACTGGTTTGCAGCCGAATTCTTGTTACCTGGGGATGTGCTGAAACGCCGGGTATTCGAAGAATTCAAATCCTATTCACTTGAAACGGTTCAACTAAAAGTCTTGTTACGCTTCATCGCGAGACTCCATTGTACTTGGTGGCTTCCATACCGTTCGTTGGTGAAACGATTATGGGAGATCCAAGCTATAACTGAGCAACAATACGAAGAGTTGTATCAAATTGATGAACGCGATCGTAATGGTGAATATTTTAGAATCGGCAAATCAACTCAGATTGGTGATTTTATCAGACTGAATACTGCTACTAAGACCATCGGATCTTCCCCGAGTGCTATAGAGACCATATTGCGAAACTTCGAAAACAATCTCATCGACGAGGATACATTTGCAAAGATCCTGGGGCTCTTCGATAAAAGTCCTTCCGATTTTGGTTATGAGATTTCAGTCTCACAAGATGATTTAGATGAGTTACGTGATTTCCTTGAGGATGAGGATCATGAAAGTTGATGTTGCAAAGAAGAATCCTTCCTTGGAATCATTATTCAATGATCCGGATCAAGTGATCACTTTGGATGCAAATTTTCTTATCCCTCCTGATCGTCCGAACCTCTCGAGCATGAGTATTTCTTTTTCTAAATTCCAAACTTTTTGGCTGGATCCAATTTTTAAAACATTCCTAAACCTAGCGATTCACGAAGCGGTCCGAGATGAGTTGGTTTCTAAGGATATTAAAACCTTCATCCAAAATAAAGCGGACGCAACGCCTCCACAGATAATCATCCACAAAGATTCTGAATTAACCAGTGTTGAAATGATGCTGAGAGATTCGATCGAAGATAAAATATTTCCTCTCACTCAATACGATCCGCAAATTAACAATCGGGATGATTGTGGTGAGGTTAAGACCCTTGCGTATATCGCTGTAAAAGGGCTTCTATATTTCGCAGCTCATGATTTTAATGCACTCCAATTGGTTGAAATGGCTGAATCGTGGTCAACTGGGCTTGATACTGTTCAAGCGATAAAAATGTACGAGATAATTTTCTACCTGTGCGTAAGAACCCCCTCCCTCCGAAAGTCACTAAGAATGCTTTATAAGTATCAGTATTACTTGACGAAAAACGAAAAATCAACGAATCCCGAATGGGAAAGCTTCGTCAAGTCAATGGAATCCATGTATCGGTCCCATCTGTAGAGTGTCAGATTGTGATCAGGTATAGTAAACCGTCCCTAGGTACCAGGTGAGAAATCCTCGTTCACCACATCCATGCTCCACTCCATGGTGGGAACATGGCATCCGGATCCCATACTGTAGACCCCCCCCGACAATTACCTAGAGAGAGACAATGCCTGCACTTGTCTGAGGATGCATCAATTGTTTCTCATCCTTTCTTCTTTGGATGAATGAGGATATTCCTTCAAGTGTGTGATTGAGAATCATACTTGGGGGAAAGTCCAGATGTTCCAAGAGCGTCAATGCAGGAGCAACTTCCCCGATAGTCCATGCATTGTGGGCATCGCTGTTTACCATAACCGGCACCCCAAAGTGTTTGCAAAGTTCAATCAGATGGGCACAATTTTTCTCGCTGCCTTTACGGACAAGAAACGAGTTCGCATTGATTTCCAAGGTTTTTCCCTGTCTTTTCACTTCCCTGATCACTTCCTCATGATGGAACGGGTAGAGGGGATTTCCTGCGTGACCCATGCAATCCACATAAGGATTACGTACGACAGCCAGCCATGCAGCGGTATTCTCTTCCACCGTTCCAGGAGTAATTGCCTCGATGTGGAAAGATGCAATCGTAAAGTCCAGAGTCTTGAGAATATTGTCAGGCAAGTCGATCCTACCGGAAAAATTCTTGATGTTCACTTCTGCACCCTTGTAAAGCCGTATGCCGTCGACCTCCGGTGGCAGCGAATCCATGCAAAGGAAATGGTGTGCAATCGCACCATCCAGCATCTCTGGACCATGATCTGTTATGGCAATAGCTTGGAATCCTTGTCGACGTGACGCGTCCACAAGTTCTTGTATGGTGCTGTAAGCATGTTGGCTCACCATGGTATGCGTGTGGAAATCACCAATAATGCAGTATGTCTTTTCATTCATGGTATGAAGCATATCATGAATTGATAAAATTGCAATAGAATGAAAGAGAATTTCACAGAAATGAAATTATAATGAAATAATTACGATTTTTGTTGTGAATACTCCATATTGGTGATAGCCTATGCGTAGTTGATATCGGATAGATGAAATAATTTACTATCCGGAAACCACGAAAAGGAGAAAACAAATGAAAAAGACACTGGTGTTGTTGGCCTTGTCACTTCTGCTGCTTTGTTCTGTGTATGCGACTGGCACGAACGAAGCGACCCGGACGGGTGCTGAAAAACAAGTGGTTACCTTGAGAATTTCGCATAACATGGATTTCACTACAATACCCGAGGCCGTAGTCGATGCTGCGGCAAGGGTGAATGCGAGATACGAAAAGGAAGGGAAGCCTATCACGATTGCATTCGAAAAAGATTACCAGACAATCGACTGGACCGAGTACCAGAACAACATTGTGTTTGCCCATAAGATCAACGATGCGCCGGATATCTTTGCGATGAGTGATCCCGCCGGTTTGATCAAAGCAGGACTCCTGCTTGATTTGACCGATATGGTGAATGCGAACAGCTCGAAGTTTGTGAAGAATGTATTTGCTGCCGCAACGGAAAATGGCAGGATCTATGCTTTCCCGCCGGATCTCCCGGTACGTGTCATCTACTATAACAAGAATGTTCTCAAGACCATCGGTTGGAGTGATGCGGAAATCCTCGCGCTTCCCAAAAGGATTCAGTCGGGCGAGTTCAAATTCGAGGATTTCCTCTCGCTTTGTAAGGAAGTGGTGGAGAAGGGGGGAGCCAAATATGGACTCTCGCACCGCCCGGGAGCAGGTTCCGACTTCCTGGACATCCTCAATGTTCTTGGTGGACAGTATTATGATGAGAAGGGCTCATTGGTTTTTGACGAACAAGGCTTGACCCGTTTCTTCAAGATGACCTACGATAATGCGAATGTTACCAAGATAACGCCGCCGAATCTCAATCAAATGGGTTGGACAACCATCAACACCATGGTTGGGACAGGTGAGAGTTTTGCCTATTATGGACCTATCTACTCCTGTTCGTATGTCGCATCCGCTGCCAAGCTCACCAACGAGCAGTTTGCAGCCCAGGAGGAGTTTGTGTTGTTCCCTGCATCCAAGTACTCCGAAAAGCCGTTTGTCGTTGCAGCTCCCCAGTATATCGGTATTTCATCCAAAACGAAGTATCCTGAAATCTGTCTTGACCTGTTTGCGGAACTGGCGAATGGATCAAGCGATCTGTTGGCTCGTCATGCTGCGAAGATCAACTCGCTTTCATCGGTAATTGCTGCGAACAACGATCCGCAGATGGCTACCAATCCAATCATCAAGGATGTTGCCTACCTTGCGGATTATGCGGTTACCGTTCCTTCCATCTATGGTATCGCCACCTACCGCTCGGAACTCTTCAAGCAGATCGTTGCACTCGAACTTGGACAAACCACCCCGGAAAAGGCGGTTGCGGATATGAAGGTCCAGATTCGGCTCAACGTGAAGGATGTGGTATTCAAATGACCAATAGCAGGATGGAGGCAAAAGCCTCCATCCTGAAGTGGTGCGCCCGGTATGAGCTTTCACCACAAGGAGCAACTGTCATACAGTGCGATAGAGCGCTCGGTGAGAAGGGTTGGCGATGGGTCTCTGGTAAGAATGCCGGAGAGCGTGTAAACTGACGAGGAGCCGTATGCCGGACGGTATGCACGGTTCTGAGGGAAGATGGGTGAACCACAATGGCTAATCCTCCTACCGATTGAAAGGAACTTCCATGCAAGGTAAGAATTTACAAGGATATGTGTTTCTTTCTCCTTTTCTTATACTAATTTCCATTTTCTACATTGCACCGGCAATACTCACCATCGTGATGTCGTTTTCGAATCTTGATGGTTCCTTCATCTGGGAATTCGTCGGATTCGAGAACTATGGAAAGATATTCAAAGATCCGAACACGTTTCTCATATTGAGAAATACCGTTCTCTATATTGTCGTTTCGATGTGTATCATCGTCGTACTCGATCTGTTCATTGCGACGCTTACCACCTATTTCATACGAAGTGATGGGTGGGCAAGTTTCTTCAAGTCCATCATCATGATTCCCTTGATTACTCCTTCTGTGGTGTATTCGGTGCTCTGGATTTGGTATCTTGATGCGAGCGATTCGGGATTCATCAATAATTTCATCCGCTTGTTCAAGAATGATTTCATCAGCGTAAACTGGATCGCCAAATATCCATTCCAAGTTATCATACTCGCACAAGTGGTTGTATCGCTTGCCTATGGAGCAATCATCTTCTCGTCAGCAATCAGGAGTATTCCGGAAAATCAATTCAAGGCAGCACATGTAGATGGTGCGAGTGAATGGGAGATTGTGAAGACCATCATCATTCCGAATATCCAGCCACACATCAAGTTCATCATCATGTGGGAAACGTTGGGGCTCATGACCAATTATCTGAATATCCTGCTTATCACAAATGGCGGTCCACTCAATCGGACCGAAGTCTGGGCATTGAGCGCCTATCATAAGGCTTTCATTGACCAGCAATATGGATATGGAGCTGCCATTTCGGTCCTTCTGATACTCGTGGTGTTCATGATCATGCTTCTTTGGATGTTCGCCTCGAAGACGAGAGTGGAAAGTGAGGAATAAATGGCATATCAAAACCTGACACAGTCTGAGAGAAAGAAACAGACTATTGCTATCGCGGTCATGTTCGCTTTCATCCTGCCCATTGTATTCATGTTTGTCATCTTCTTTTCGATGGCATTTTTCAAGGATGGTAGCTTTACCCTGGAAAACTTCAGTTTTGTCTGGGGTGAAATGAAACTTCGTGACCAGACGACCATCAAATCGATGCTTCCAGCCCTGAAGAACTCCGTTGTCTTCACCTTTGGAGTGACAAGCTCGGAGGTTGTGATCAGCATGCTTGCAGGATATGCCCTCTCACGATTGCGATTTGTCGGGAGAAAGACTATCCAGACTTCCCTGTTGGTTCTCAGGATGTTTCCCACGCTGCTCCTGTTGATTGCCGTCCTGTATGTGCTTATGGCCTTGCATATCGTCAATACCCTGAAGGGTGTTGTTTTTGTAGCCTTGGCCTTTCGGCTCCCAGGCTCCACATTCATCATCAAGAACTTCTTCGATGCCATTCCGAGGGATATTGAGAATTCCACGTTGGTTGATGGCTGCACCCGATTCTCAGGATTCAGGCAGGTGATCATCTATTTGGTCAAGCCGGGGATAGTCTCCATCGCCGTATTCTCCTTTTTGTCAGCGTGGTCGAACTTTATCCTGTTCAATACGCTACTTTTCGGAAACAAGACACCTGTGGTTGCAACCTATATCCGTGCACTCACGCGCAATGAGCAGATGATTGCCCCCTATAGCGTCATAGCTGCGATGGGAATCGTGTACATGATTCCTGTCATTACTTTTTTCGTAATCACTCAGAAGCAATTGATGGAAGGGAACATTGGAGGAGGCAAAGGCACCGTATGATTGAAATCAATAACCTGAAAAAAGTCTTCGACCATAATGTGGTCGCGTTGGAAAAATTCAATCTGAGAATTGAGGATGGACAATTCATAGCCCTGTTGGGACCTTCGGGGTGCGGAAAATCCACGACACTCAACTGTTTGGCCGGGTTGCTCGATCCTACGGAGGGAACGATTCTGTTCGATGGCAAGGATGTCACGAAAGCGGTCCCCAAAGATCGGAACATCGGTATGGTATTTCAATCCTATGCGCTCTATCCCCACCTCTCGGTCCTCGACAATATTGCCTTCCCATTGAAGCAGAAGGGTGTATCGAAGGAAGAAAGATATGGAAAAGCCAGGGAAGTGGCGAATAAGCTTCAGATAGCCCATCTGCTGGACAGAAAACCAGCCCAACTTTCAGGTGGCCAGCAACAGCGGGTGGCTCTGTGTCGTGCAATTGTGAAGGAGCCGAAGATACTCCTGCTGGATGAGCCGATGTCGAATCTCGATGCACGGTTGAAAATAGAAATCCGTGAAGTCATCAAGAGCATACAGCAGGAACTTGGTGTTACCGCGATCCTGGTCACCCACGACCAGGAGGAAGCGATGGCGCTTGCTGACAAGATAGCTATCCTCGACGGTGGGGAAATCCAACAGTACAATACCCCGGACATGCTCTATGAGTGCCCGAACAACCTGTTTGTCGCAAATTTCATGGGCAACCCACCTATGAATTTCCTGCATGCGACTATGCTTGATGCTACACATTTCTCCCTTGGTGGTGTGCCGTTGCGGTGTGCGATGAAATTGGATACCGAGCTTGCCGGCAAACAGGTCAAACTTGGCATCCGCGCCCATCACATGTCATTCGTATTTGAACAGGATGAAGACCACCCCCTTTCCATGCAGGTGCGTCTCGTTGAGAACCTTGGAAAAGAGCTTTTGGTCTACGGGACTGTAGGAAATGATGGGTTGCGCATCTCCTACCACGACAAGTCCCGCTATGAACAGCTTAAGGCACTCGCGAAGCATAAGGGGTATGTGTATCTTTGTCTAGGCACCAGCTACAATGTGTTTGAAATGCCAGGGGGAAGGAACTGCGTCCTTTTCTAGAGGAGCGTCTCGTGCGAAGCTTATTGGAACGACATCGGAGGGAAGGCAACGGGTTTCCGCTCATTGGAGGTCATCGGGGCTGCAGGTGTGAAGAGCAGGAAAACTCCATTCCAGCAATGGAGAAGGGCCTTTCACGTGGAGCCGACTATCTTGAGATCGATGTGCAGCTTACCCGGGATAAGATTCCTGTGATTTTTCACGATATCGATATCTTTGAGAAAACCGGGCTTCCCGGCTTGGTGCAGGATTATTCCTATGCTGAACTCAGCCAAAGCTACAAGATTCCCACACTGGAGCGTGTCATGCGATGGGGGAGAGAGCACGGTGTGTACTTTGCCCTGGAGATCAAGAGCCATTACTACCAAACCAGTTCCTCTGAACTGGAACTCATGCCTCTCATGAATGAGATTGTGAAAGGTTCGGATATGGTGGGGCAGGTGGAAGCCTTTGGTGTGAACTATCGGGCTCTCACTGCCTTGAAGCGATTGAATCCTGAATTCGAGATTGGACTGATCGTCCCGTTCATTCCTGAGGATCCTGTCTCCCTCATGCGCGACATGCATGCGATGGTGTATCTTTCGTTTGTCAGTAATCTCAGGAAAGATGAAATTGCACTATTGCAGAGAAGCGGGTATTATGTCTCTGGTGCAATCTTGCGAGAGCAGCAACTTATTGACTACGCAATAGAGTCAAACGTTGATATGTTTGAATTTGATGAACCCGAGATATTTCTAGACAGGAAGAGGTGATTATGGTTCGTATCAAGGATATTGCCGAGGCAGCCAATGTTTCTCCCGCAACTGTCTCACGTTGCCTCAACAAAGATCCTTCACTATCGATTTCAACTGAAACGGGTAAAAAAATCTATGAAACCGCACTCGCTTTGGGTTACCCGAAATTGAAGGCATTGGACAAAAGTGAAGAGTTCCTTGTAATCCACAAGGAAGATCACTTCCACGACCATGTGGATAACGGGTACTATTTCTCTATCCGGAGTGGAATAGAAGAAATAATTGCAATGAATGGAGATATATGCCGATTCGTATCAATTTCCAAGTTGGAAGTCGAGGATAAGATATACTCTGGGGTTATCGTCATAGGCAATTACCGATCGGCGGATATCGAACAGATTATGAAGTTTGTTAGAAATGACAACATTGTCTTCGTGGGGAAGCTGAATTTCTATCCGGAGTGTTTCAATACGGTTACCTATAATGTCAATCTCTGTGTGAATCTCGCCTTGGATGCTCTCAAGGAGAAGGGATATAGGCAGCTCTTGTTTCTTGACGGCAAGGATCATTATCAAATTCCTCAGGAATACCTGAAAATTACCCATGTCATGCATTACTTGGAGCTACATCGGGAACTTGTTCTCAAGGAGTATCTTGAATGTGATGGTTTCGGCTTCGATGCGGGTTATCGGCGCATGAAGGAGTACCTGAAAAGAAACAAGGGTCCCCTCCCCGAGGCAATCTTTGCTGCAACCGATCCAATCGGTATCGGCGTGATCAAAGCACTTGCCGAGGAACATATTGTCGTTGGAAAAGATATTCACATTATTTCGATGAACGGAAGCAACGCTTGCACTTTGATCACACCTACTCTTACCAGTGTTGACTATCATAGCAGGGCGATGGGGAGGGAAGCTGCAATCCTTGTAAAGGAGAGTGTCCGGAAGCAGCAAAGGATTTCGAAGTGTGTCTTTTTTGCTCCCAGAATTATTGAAGGTGGCAGTTTGTAGCGCTTTGCTTCGCAAGTACCTGGCACGTGTTTACAAATTTGTATACAAAATAATTGATACCTTCGATCACTCCACGGTACCTGCATCTTCCCGCTCGCTCCGTTTGGCTATGAAAGGCGATATCGGAACCGCTTCCCATATGCCGACAGGCGCACAGAGGAGGGGAGGTTCATCTGGCACAGCCCCCCCCTCATGACCGCCTATGCGGAAACTGGTGTGACAGCTGCTGGAGTGCGCAGTTCGCGGACTATCAGAATTATGTCGAATCAATCCTTCAAGCATCCGATCGGCACTACCAGCACACTATCATCACGGCGATAGGCAAACTCGGTTCCTGTAAGAATCATCAGAAACGAGGGTTCCTTCATCTTCTTGGTATCTACCTTGGCTTTCAGCTCCAGCAGATGTTCTGCCGCTTCCTCGATCTCCTTGGTGCCGAGTTTCACTTCGATCGGAGCCCACCTGCCGTCGTTGAGACACACCACGGTATCCGATTCCAGTCCGCTTGCATCACGATAGTGGAAAACCTGTCCGTCGATGGCTTCAGCGTAGACTCGCAGGTCTCTTGTACAGAGGGATTCGAAGAGAAATCCAAAATACTGGAAATCCTCGAGCAAACGGGAAGGGGTGAGCCGCATCACGGCTGTTGCAATCGAAGGATCCACAAAATGTCGTTTCACTGAAGTCCTGATTGCCGTCTTGGAGCGTAGCACGGGATTCCAGGCAGGAAGATTCTCCGTGACGAAGATACGGTCCAATGCAGTCAGATACTGGCTGATCGTTTTCTCTGAAACGCTTGTATCGGCATCGCCTAGGGCAATATCGTCATGGATTGTCCTGATCGTGGCCACCGTCGCTATGTTTCTGGCATAGGAGCGCATCAATGCCCGTACCCGGGCAGGATTCTTGTCCACGCCATCCACCCCGGAAATATCCGCATTGATGACTGCCTCCACATAATCCACCGCATGGCGCAACGCGATGCTCTCTTCATCGCCGATGGAAGCCGGCCATCCTCCCCGGACAATGGCAGAAGCTATGCGTTCTATGGACACATCTGAAAACCCCTCGAGATCACTCTTCCCATCAAACAACGATTTCAGCGAAACCATGCCATTCGACTCCAGAGATTCGAACAGGCTCATGGGGCGCATCATAAGACGGGAGATACGCCCAGTCCCTGTATGTTGTACAGATTCATCCTTTGGCACCGCCGATCCTGTCAGAATGAACTGGCCGGGTCTTCCTCCCCGCTGATCGACCATGAACCGTACGGCATCCCACAGAACAGGTGCGCTTTGCCACTCATCGAGCAGGCGGGGCGTGTCTCCCTGCAATAGAAGGGAAGGTTTTGTGTCAGCTGCCATGAGGTACGAGGCTGACTTGTCAGGATCCTGCATGAATAGTTGGCTTTTTGATGCTCTCGTTGCAGTTGCCGTTTTCCCACACCATTTTGGACCTTCGACCAAAACCGCACCACTTGAGCGGAGTCTCTCTTGTAAGAGTTGATCGGCAATGCGCTTGAGATAGGTACGTCTTTCCATGTGGGATTCCTCCTTTCCTGCGAACGTATTGTATCCTTTGCTTCCGATAATATCAATGTTTTACTTCCGAAAATATTATCGTTTTGCTTCCGACTTTATTGCTTCGCAAGTACCTGGCACGTGTTTACAAATTTGTATACAAAATTTCCATATAGTGGACACTCCGCATCCACAAGACTGCGAGGGCCTCCTATCAATTGATACAATCGCTAGGATCACTTGATTTCCATTGAACCATTCTTTCCCTTTGTGTTGCGGATGGCATGATGTAGAGTAGGAGAAAGGGTACAGCACTTTCCCACACGTGGCTGGTGGAAAAACGGTCCTGCGGGACAAGAAAAATCCATGAAAAAAATATTTGACAAATCAATAGTGATGATTCATAGTTGACACAGTTGAATATGAGTCGTCCTGGAGGAGGGCCTATGAACATACTGAAAAAGATCGATGACTACGTATCCGTATTCACCGAGTGGCTGCTGGGGACCAGCATTATCCTCATGGCCGTCGTGCTGATCTCGAACGTGATCGCGCGGAAAGTGTTCTCGAACAGCATCCCTGCGGCGGACGAGATCGGCGTGACCCTGGTCATACTCGCAACCTTCAGCGGAATCGGCTATGCAGCCAAGAAGGGCCGCCATATCCGCATGTCCGCCTTGTTCGACGCCGTGCCGCTGAAAGTACAGAAGATTCTGATTATCCTCATATCGAGCGTCACTTGCGTCACATACATCTACGTCTGCTTCATCGCCTTCGAATACATCGAATATACGAAGATGCTCGGACGGGTGACATCGGCCCTGGAAATGCCGGCCTGGATCAGGGTGGTGGTGGTTCCCATAGGTTTCGGATTGGGAGCCATACAATATGCGCTGAACATCGTCATGAACATCAAGGAGAGCCAAGTCTACATCGGCACCGAAAAGATGGCCACGGAGGAAAACAATGGTATTTAGTCTACTCGCAATCATGGTGGTATTGTTGCTGCTCGGCTTCCCGATGATCATGACCATGCTGTTCTCCACCCTCTATTACATGCTGACATTCATGCCCGATGTGAAGATATTCACCGTGGTGCAGCAAATGGTCCTGGGCGTCCAAAGCCCCGTGCTCATGGCGATCCCGATGTTCATGTTGGCCGCCGACATCATGTGCACAGGCCACACATCCAACCGGTTGTTGGATTTTGTCGAGCGTTTTGTCGGACACTTGCCCGGGGGCATGGCCACCACGACCTCGGTGACCTGCGCATTGTTCGGGTCCATCAGCGGTTCCACACAAGCCACAGTCGTGGCGGTGGGCCGACCGGTCCGGAAGAAACTGCTGGAACGGGGATACAGCGACAGCGAAGTCATGGCATTGATCATCAACTCAAGCAACCTCGCCTACCTGATCCCACCAAGCCTCGGCATGGTCGTATACGGAGTCGCCAGCGGAGCCTCCATTGGCAAACTGTTCGTCGCCGGTCTGGGACCCGCGATCGTCATCCTAATCATGTTCGGCATCTATTGCGCCATCTATGCGAAAGTGAAGAAGATTCCCAGCATTGCCAAAGCCACCTGGGCGCAACGGTGGGAAGCGACGAAAAACAGCTTCTTCGCGTTCGGCTTTCCCTTGATCATCATGGGTGGAATCTACACGGGAATCTTCAGCCCGACCGAGGCTGCTGCAGTCTCCGTATTGTATGCGCTGATCGTCGAAGTGTTCATCTATAAGAGCATCAAGATCCGCGATATCTACCGCATCGCGCTGTCGACCGGCATCATCACCACTGTCGTCTTCATCCTGGTCGCGGTCGGGGGAGCCTTCTCCTGGGTCATCTCCTATGCGCGCGTTCCCCAGATGTTTACCGAAAGCATACTGGGAAGCGACCCATCGGTGTTCATGATCCTATTGGTGGTGAATATCCTGTTCTTCATAAGCTGCATGTTCGTCGAAGCCGTGGTCGTCATCCTGATCCTTACTCCCATCTTCGTGCCTATTGCGGTTGCGGCCGGCATCGACCTGGTCCACCTCGGGATCATCATCACGCTGCAAGTCGCCATCGGCTCGGGTACCCCGCCATTCGGCACGAGCATATTCACCTGCAGCGCGATATTCGACAAGCCGTTCCTCACGGTGATCAGGAACGAGGGGCCGTACATAGCAATGCTGTTGGTGGCGTGTTTGCTGATATCCGCATTCCCACAGATTTCGTTGTTCCTGGTGAACTTGATGCGGTGATCCCGTTTCCGACCGACTGGTTGAGACTCAGGTTTGCCTGGTGCAGACCCTGTAGATAGAAAAGGAGAATTGTCATGAAAAAGGTATGGTTTGTTTTGTTGGCCGCTCTGATCGTCCTGTTGCCTTCCTGCAGTAGGGGCACGGACTCGGTTTCCGGTGAGAAAGGCGATGTGCGCAAGACGTACACCTTCAGGATTACCCATGAGGAGTATGCCGATACGGTGCCCGACCTGTATGCCAAGGAGCTGGCCCGGCGGGTCGAAGAAAAAAGTGGCGGACGGATCAAGTTCGAGGTGTTCCAGGTCGGACAGCTTGGCGTCGGTGTCGACCTGGTCGAGCACCTCCTCACCGGATCGACCCAGATGGCGATCGTAAGCCCCGGCAATGTCGCTACAATCGTTCCCGAGGGACAGGTATTCGCCTTGCACTACCTGTTGCCCACCGACGTGAAGGATGCATACGATTTCCTGGCATCCAGCAAGGTCGCCACCGAGGAATTCCCTGCCATCTATGCGGAGAAGAACTTGAAGCTGATGGATCTGTGGCCGTTGGGAGCGAGTGATTGGCTGAGCAACCGCCGCATTGAAAAGCCTGCAGATTTCAAGGGGATGCCTTTCAGGACCATGGATACCCCGCTGATCATCAAGAACTACGAGGCTTACAACGCGAATCCGACCCCCGTGCCCTACACCGATGTGTACAGCGCTTTGCAGCTCAATATGGTCTCCGGAGTCGAGAATCCCCTCGGGGCTCTGGTCGACATGAAATGGTATGAAGTGCAGGATTATCTGATCAAATCGAACCATATCATGTACCTGGAAGGGGTGTTCATGAACAATGAGAGTTTCAACAGCCTTCCGACCGACCTGCAGCAAATCTTGGACGAGACGGTAAAGGAGATGCACGAATATGCATATGCACTCCAAGACAAGGCGAATGCCGAAGCGGAGAAGGTGCTTGCCCAGCACTTGGAAGTTGTCGAACTGTCGGAAGCTGCCATCGAGGAATTCAAGCTTGCGGCCGCACCGGTGCGGGAATTCTTCAAGAAGGAGTACGGACAACGGTCCACAAGGGTCCTGGAAGGATTGGAAGCGGAAGTCGCCCAATTCTATCGATAATTGCCAAACGAAGCGAGGGGAGAGGGGACCATGCAATGGTCCACTCTTCCGAGCGGATGCCGGCAACGTGAGGCGATCGAAGTCGCCTCTCATAGCCAAACGGAACGAAAGGAGATAGCAGACCATGTTTGCCACTGATGTACCACGAAAGCTGTTTGAAGAAAGACGTTGTGCCTGCCAGAAGGCGGCTAGGGAGCGTTCGTTGACGGGAGTGTTCATATGCTCCCGCGGCGGCGGCACCTTCGACCGGTTTGCGGGAGGCGATTTCTTCGCGAACCATTATCAGCAACGCTGCTATCTCCCCGACAACCTGCCGTTGTGGAGCGGCCGCTCCCACTCGATGCTGCTCATTCCCGCGGTTGGGGAGCCGGTCCTGCTGGTGACGACCCTGGAGTATCGCAAGGATCTGGTGGCAATCAAAGATGTGCGGTATGCACCCGATTTCCACCGGTTGTTGGCCGAGACTGCCCGGGAATTGCATATGGATGCGGGTCCCGCCGGTATCATCTACGAGGACACCTTGCACGTCACGACCTGGCGGCACATGAAGGACTCTATGCCCCACTTGGAGCTGGTTCCCTGCGACGATATCATGGGCACACTCAGCCTCATTAAAGCTCCCAGGGAGCAGAAAGCCATCATCCGGGCCTGCCAGATTGGCAGCGAAGCGGTGCGGATCATCATGGAAGGCGTGGCACCCGGAAAGACCGAAAGCCAGGTGATCGGACCCGCGATGGACTACGTGTTCAGCAATGGGGCAGTCCTGTACTTCGTGGTGACCAACGGCGGTTCGGATGCCAACCCGGTGCACAGCATCGATTTCCCCGGGTTCGACTCCCAGCGGAAGATGCAACGCGGCGATATCTTCAAGGTAGACCTGATCATCCTTTACGAAGGATACATCTGTGATTTCGGAAGGACCACCGTCGTAGGAGGTACACCAAACCCGATCCAACGCAGGATGATAGAAGAGGTCACCGCATCATGCGAGCATGTGATCTCGAAGATCGTCCCCAACGCCTCCATCCGTGAGATCGTAGAAGCGGGCGACCGCTACCTGCTGGACCATGGAATCAGCCTCGATGCGAAACAAGAGGATCCAAACCAGATCTACGCAGCGTTCCCTCCCCACTGGGGCCATGGGATCGGCATGACATGGGAACGGCCATGGTTCGTCAACGAAGAGACCATGCTGATCCAAAAAGACATGTACCTGGCCATTGAGAAATGCCTGTACAAACCCGGCGTCGGTACGGTGAATTATGAACAAAACCTCCTGGTCACGTCCGAGGGGGCTCATGTTTTGACCACTACACAAAAATTATGGATATGACATGACAGGAGTCGTTGGAGTGAATAACGAGAAATTGATCGCATTCTGCCAGGACCTGATCCGCTTGAAGAGCCTTTCCGGCCATGAGAAGGCTGTAGCCGAGCGGATTGTCCGCGAAATGCGGGAACTCGGGTATGACGAGATCCGCACAGACCGGTACGGGAACGTCATTGGCAAATTGTGCGGCGATGGCAGGCGGTCCATACTCTTCGAAGGCCATATGGACATTGTCGATGTTCCCGATGCCGCTGCCTGGAGCGTCGATCCTTTTGGTGCGGTGATCAAGGATGGCCGTCTCTACGGTCGTGGGGCGGCCGACATGAAGGCGGCCCTGGCAGCCATGATCCATGGTGCGGCGACAAGAAGCGGTGTACGCGACGGTGCCGACGTATATGTGGTCGCCGTCGTGTACGAGGAGGTCTTCGAAGGGGTAGGGTTCGGAAAAGTGCTCGACCACCTAGCTCCGGATGCCGTCGTGCTCGGTGAACCAAACAACCTGGAGATCGCAATCGGGCAGAAGGGACGGGCGGAGATCATAGTGGAGACCATCGGGGTGAACGCACACTCGGCACATCCCGAACGGGGTGTGAATGCCATCGACCAGATGGTCCGGTTGCTCCATCATCTGCGGGAAACTCCACCGGCAGTCTCTCCCCGTCTCGGCGAAGGTATCATGGTGGCCACCGATATGATCTCATCTCCCTATCCGGGCACCTCGATCATCCCCAACCGTTGCCGAGTGACACTCGATCGGCGGCTACTGGAGGACGAGGACCGCGAGTCGGTGCTGGCCCCGATCCGATCGACCATCGACACATTGGAAAGCCAGGATCCATCGTTCAAGGCCGAAGTCTCGTATGCAAGGGAAGCATTGCCGACGTATACCGGCGAGAGCTTGACCTCGGAACGGTTCTACCCGGGGTGGTACCTGGACGAAGAGGATTTTCTTGTCCTTGCAGCAAAAAAAGTTTATAGTGACATGGGTCTTGATCCGTTGGTACGTACCTATCAGTTTTGTACCGATGGGAGCGAATCGGCCGGAAACAAGCATATTCCGACTATCGGTATCGGTCCCGGCACGGTTGGACAAGCCCATGTTGTGGACGAATATGTAGAGATCCGGCACATTGTACTGGCCGCAGAAATCTACGGCAGGCTAGCGACCGAATTTTGAACAATGGGTACAGGCAACGTGAGGTGACCACTGGCACCTCTCTTTCCAGGGGAGCAACAAGCGTACGATGGATCAGGTAAAGATTGGATTTCACATCAAGAAGGCCCGGATGCAACAGAAGCGGACTCAGCAGGAGATAGCCGACTTCTGTGGCTTCACCAAAAGCCACCTCTCGAAGATCGAAAAGGGGAAGGTGATGCCTTCCATAGGTGTGCTTGCCAAGATTGCCGATTCGTTGGGTATCAAGATATCGTTCCTGCTTGACGAGGACAACCACAAGGATATCACCCACGATGTCCACTCGACGGTGGTCACCCAGCTGATCAAGACATCCAAGGGCTACTCCATGTATCCCTTCGCCTCCGCCCAGGAAGACAAGGCGATGCAGCCCTTCTATTTCGAGACACACAGCCATGAGCACAAATTGCACAAGACCACCCATGAGGGCGAGGAGTTCCTGTACATACTTGAAGGTGAGATGATCCTGAAGATCGGGGACCAGGAGTATCATTTGAAGGAGGGCGACGGTATCTATTTCAACGGGAACATGGAGCACCAGACCATTCCCTTGACGGAGACCGTCAAAGTCTTGGATATCATTTCCTGATTGTACCTGGTACGTGTTTACAAATTTGTATACAAAATAAGAGCTTTCGGTCACCTCACGTTGTCTGTACCTTTTCGCTCATCGCTGGCTTTGGTGGTGTTTATGAAAATCGGGAACTTGGAGGAGTTCCCACCACAAAAAGTCACGGTTTCAACGCAGTGATCGGTACCACGCATACGCCATCGGGTCTGCGGTACGCTGCGTTCGTGCGGCCGCAGATAACACAAAGGGTGGTCGCCGGACGTTCGAATTTCCTGTTGACAGCCAATAGCTTCGCAGCGGCTTCATCGATCTGGTTTGCCCCCAGCTTGATCTCAAAGGCGGACCAGCTTCCGTCCGCAAGCTCCACTACAGCATCGATCTCGTCATTGCTGTAGTCTTGGTAGTGAAGGAGATTGGCTCCGAACGATTGTGCATAGATCTTGAGGTCCCGTTCGCACAAAGCCTCGAACAGAAATCCGAACGTCCGAAGGTCTCCAATCAGCCGGTCTTCATCGGTAATGCCCAACAGAGCGCATGCAAAAGATGGATCAACCAGATGACGCTTCTCTGCTTGTTTTATACGAAGAGAGGAACGTATGGCAGTTGCAAACGGCTTTTGGTTCTCGATGATGAACAGCTTTGCAAAGACATTGAGATAGTCGGCAATTGTATCCTCATCGATAGTCAACTGTTCAACTCCCCGCATGTCACTTTTCAGACGTGTCCTGGTTGCTGTCGTGCTCTCGTTGCGCGCGAGCGACCGAAGCAGGAGGCGCAATTTCGCCTCATCACGCACCTTGCCATCCACTTTGGCAATATCTTCAGTTACCATATTGTCCAGATATTGCGCCGGAATCTTGACCGCATCTTCCGTCGACAATTGCAGGTTGCCAGGCCACCCGCCCCTTAATATGTGCGATGCCAAGGATTGAAGGCTCGTTTCTTTTACGATAACGTTCTCAAGGGTTCCGGCACACAAGTCTTTCAATGACACTTTTCCGGATGAACTCCCCGACTCGAACAATGACATGGGCATCATGCGCAACCGTGCGATACGTCCGGTACCGCTATGCATGACCCCCTTGTGCGAAGGAGTGGCGCTGCCGGTAAGGATGAACTGTCCTTTCCTGGTGGACTGGTCGACAGTGAACCGCACCGCATCCCATAGCGATGGCACTTCTTGCCATTCATCGATCAGACGGGGAGACGTGCCTTTCAGTACCAGGGAAGGATCGATTTGTGCGAGCTGCCTATTTTGGAAATTCCCTGCGGGGTCGCCGACAAGGAATGCACTTTGGGAATGCTTCTGGGCAGTCCAGGTCTTTCCGCACCACTTGGGACCCTCGATGCATACTGCTCCAAATGCCCGAAGGTGTTGTTCGACTGCCGAATCTATGATGCGTGGTCGATAGACGTTGCTGTCCATGGATGTTCTCCTGCATGCATAATACATCATTCGGTCAAATCTGGCAATGTAATTCGGTTATATTTTTAAAATATAATCGGTTAGAAGTACCTGGTACGCGTTTACGATTTTGCATACAAAATACAATTTTCGTACCTGGTACTTCCCGAACAAAGGGGTGGACAGGATAGTTTCAACCCTGCATAGTACTGGTGTAAAGTTGTAGAATCAAGGAGCCTTTTACATGAACCTCCTTACCTTTTGGTTGAGCATCCTAGGATTCACATCACTCTTCGGCACGTTCATACTTTCCTACTTGGCACAGAAGGAGGAGTATGAAGAATACCGCAAACAATACCTCTGGTATGTCGCAATCTCTTGGTTCTGGTTCGTGTTGCAGTTCATTGGATTTGTCCACAACACATTCCTCGATTCCTACCATATAGTGCTCCTCACCTTCATAGGTATCATGCGGGTTGTTATTTCCATCATCATCATCTACAGGATTGTCACATTGTTGGGTTCCATCGAACAGGGCACCGTCTCCAATAGGGTAAAGAAGACCGGGTTTCTTATCGCCTTCGGCATAGCGATCCTTGTGGTTCCCATCATGTTCCTCCATATCCTGTTTCTCGGTCCACTGTTTACCACTTTGGTGAATGTAGCGATCGGCCTAGCTTTCCTCTTGTATAGGGCCCGTACCACCAAAGCCACGACCTGTCGGGTGCAACGCATGCAATCGTTTATGAGCATCTCGGCGATCGCTTATCTGCTATTCGGGCTGTATGCATTTCTCTTCGCACTCTTTCCCACCAGCTATAGACCTGTGTACGATTCTCTGGCGACAGCGATCTTTATCCTGATTTGGTGTGTCAACGATGTGTTGATGTATCTGAGGGAGGCCTCCTCGACGGAACGGGACCCGATTGTCGATCCTCTGGATTTCTTCGGGACAACATATGGATTAAGCCCACGTGAGCTGCAAATCGTCACCTACCTGGTGAAGGGACACCCCTATAAGGAGATTGCCGGGTTCTTGGGCATTTCCACACGGACCGTTGAGACTCATGTGTATCGGATATGCAAGAAGTGTTCAGTCTCAAATCGGGCCGAGTTGACGCATTCGTTCATGCAGATACGTAACACTACGTAACCAAAATCTCCCTGATTACGTACATTTCCCGACTATTCTCACGTTCGCGGTACAGCTAGACTTCGTGCTGTGAGGTCACAATGCGTTATTATATCATACTAGTCTTGCTGACTCTTTTCCTGTTCCCAGGATGTAGCAAAAGCGATCTGGTTCTCGAAGACAACCGATGGGAAGGTATCGTCACCATCGATGAAACGAAATTTTTCATCCATATGAAGGCAGAGGACAAAAAGGTATATCTTTCTATCCCGGAACTGCTGGCAATGGATGTTCCGGTAGATGATCTGCGTTTGGCAGACAAACAATGGTCGTTCAAGATTGGCATAGGTACCTCGGTGATGCGTTTCCTCCTAACGCCTCAAGAAGTGGGTTTTGATGGAAAGATCCTCTATGACAATACAAGCGGGACGGTGATGCTTAGACCGGGCAGATACTCCGTGGAACATCGCAGACTGCAGCAGCCTCCACGTAGTGGAAAATCGGTTTCTGTGGCGGTAGCCCAGGGGATGTTGTACGGGACCCACCTGGTTCCAGAAGGAGAAGGGCCATTCCCGACGGTACTGATACTTGCCGGTTCGGGACCTACCGACAGGGATGGAAACTCTGAACTGATCGTTGAAAGCAATGATAGTCTTTGGCATCTTGCCAGACGATTGTATGAAGTTGGAATCGCTTCTGTCAGGTATGACAAGATGGGAGTAGGAGAGAGTATCGTGGAAGACGAATCAATACTTGCGGAGGGGACCTTCGACGACTATGTCGAGCATGCTGTGGCATGGCTCGAGTATTTGGAATCCGAGCATACCACCGGTGCATTGGGAGTGGTAGGCCATTCGGAAGGCTCTCTCATCGGCCTTCTGGCAGCGAAAGCTTTCCCAATCGATTTTGCGATATCCGTTGCGGGAAATGGTGATCCGATCGATCGACAGATCGTAAAGCAAATTGGACGATTGGATAGCGAAGCCGCTCCTATTCTGGAAAGGAGACTGGGAGAGATAGCAAATTCCATGTATCGGGAAACAGGTAATCTTCTGGTCGATTCCCTGGTTCCCCTTGGTCGTGAACGATATCTGCAGACATGGATGGCATACGATCCGAGTGAGGTGCTCCGTTCGCTGGACATGCCTGTCCTAGTGGTATGGGGAGACCATGACGAGCGGCTTGTGGGAGAAGACGATCTCTTCAGACAAGACAATGTGCCCGATGCTGTCAAATTCGTGGAGATCCAGAATATGGGGCACCTCTTGCGTTGGGCAGAAACCGACGAAGATCTCGTACAGTCTTATAGGAATAGGAATTTACCGTTGCATGACCAATTCATAGACACGGTAATATCGTTTATCAAAGAACAAAACAAAGGAGACCAATAATCATGGATACACAAACGATTGTCTTGCTACTTCCCCTTATTATCCTTGAACTTGTGCTAAAAATCATCTGTCTCAGGGATTGGCTGCATAGGGAGCGATTCAAAGGAGTTCCGAAATCGGCATGGCTTCTCATATTCCTTTTTATAAATCTCTTTGGTCCGGTATTGTATCTACTGTATGGGAGAAAAACCGATGGCGATTATTGAAATAAGCAATCTCAGGAAGCGTTACGGATCCGTACAAGCTCTCGATGGAGTCACCTTGTCGGTGGAAGAGGGAAGGGTATTCGGATTCCTCGGTCCCAATGGAGCAGGAAAGACCACCCTCATACGTATACTCACCGGTTTGATCTCCGCGACTTCCGGCACGTATAGCATCAATGGCCGAGTTGATGATGGAAGCAAGGGTAGCTTCGGGTACCTGGCGCAACAACCCTCCTATTACGCTTGGATGACAGGGAGGGAATTGCTCGACCTGTCGGGAAGCCTCTATGGAATGGAAAAGAATGAGAAGGGCAGAAGGATTCGGGAAATGTTGCATCTGTGCGGAATCGAAGAGGCCGCTGATCGTAGGATCGGTGGTTACTCGGGTGGAATGCGACAGAGACTAGGGATCGCGCAGGCGATACTACACAGCCCAAAGGTTGTCTTTCTCGATGAACCGGTGTCAGCCTTGGATCCAGTGGGAAGGAAAGAGGTTCTTTCACTGATCGCCATATTACGGGAGAGGACTACCATCTTCATGTCCTCCCATATCCTGGATGATGTGCAGAGGACCTGTGATGAAGTTGCCATCATCAACAAGGTACGTGTCAAACCGTCACCATCATTGAAGCAAGTCATGGGTCCAGGATATAAGAATGAAGAAAACCTAATCGAGGGAGGTGAAGAATTCAGCGCGATC
>PGXW01000064.1 GCA_002839355.1 Spirochaetae bacterium HGW-Spirochaetae-2 | reverse complement strand
GGCATACAAGGTGACGTGACCTCACAGGCAATTTTCACCGATGAAGAAGATATCTTCATCCTATTTGCCAAGGACAGTGGGGTGTTGTGCGGGTCGGAGGTCTTCCGTGAAGTCTTCAGGCAAGTGGACCCACTCGTTTCGGTTGATTTTTTCTATTCGGATGGAGACGCCATAGTACATGGTGACCAGGTTGCGAAACTTGCGGGGAAGGTCCTTTCCATACTGACCGCTGAACGTACGGCAATTAATTTTCTCTCGTTTCTCAGCGGCATTGCCTCCAAGGCGAAAAAATATGTGGATCAAGCATCGTCCCGTGGAGTGCTCATCCTTGATACCCGTAAAACCCTTCCCGGTTATCGAAAACTATCAAAATATGCTGTTTCCTGCGGTGGAGCCGCAAATCATCGCCAAGGTCTCTATGACATGGTACTTATCAAAGACAATCACATAGATGCTGCCGGCAGTATCACCGAAGCAGTGAGGAGGATACGTGCCCTTTGGTCGAATACATACAAGATAGAGGTGGAGACCCGGACTCTGGATGAAGTAGAAGAAGCAATCAGCTGCAACGTTGACCGCGTCATGTTGGATAATATGGATAACGACCTTATGGGTAAAGCCGTGTCTATGGTTCATGGAGCAGCAGAAACCGAAGCCTCGGGAAACATGACTCTCCAACGTATCGACGGTGTTGATAAAACCGGGGTCGACTTCATTTCGGTTGGGGATATAACCCATTCGGTCCAGGCATTTGACTTTTCCCTTAAACAGCAATCGAGATAAGGAGTCGACAATGGATACCATGCGGCGTATTATCGCACTCCGAAAAGAACTTGGCGAACGGGTGATCATTCCAGCGCATCATTATCAGAAAAAGGAAATTACCGATATTGCCGATTTCATTGGGGATTCCTATCGCTTGGCAGTGGATGTAGGCACCAGTAATGCCGAATACATACTCTTCTGTGGCGTCCATTTCATGGCAGAGGGAGCCGCTGTCTTGGCTAAGGCGCACCAGAAGGTGGTCATGCCCAATCTTGAAGCCGGGTGCCCCATGGCAGACATGATAACCTGCGCCCAAGCCGAACAGACGCTTGAGAACATCAGGAACAAAAGCTCACGAGAGATCATTCCAGTGGTCTATATGAACGCACATGCCCGTCTTAAGGCCTTTTGCGGCCAACATGAAGGGTCGGTATGCACCAGCTCGAACGCCAGGAAAATCCTTGAATACTATCTTTCACAGGATAAGGGAGTGCTTTTCTTTCCGGACCAGCATCTCGGTAGAAACACGGCAGTGGATATCGGACTCTCTCAGGAAGATATTTCGCTCATAGACAAAGAATCCCTTGTACCCATGGGAAACCAGCAGGCAAAGGTGTTTCTTTGGGATGGAAGCTGCCCTATCCATCAAGAATTCAATGTACGGCAGATTGAGACGCTGCGTAGGAAATATCCGGGAATCATCGTAATTGTACACCCCGAAGTCAATTCCGCCACTGCCCAGGCCGCCGACATGAAAGGTTCAACCGAATACATCCACAATGTGGTCAGTAAATCACCTCCCGGTAGTGTATGGGCTATTGGAACGGAATACAATTTTGTCTCCCGTCTTGCATATGAATGTACCAGCCAAGGAAAAACGATTCTTCCTTTGGAAACATCGATCTGTACCGATATGAGTATGACGACACCAGAGCTATTGTTAGAGACCCTCGAGCAGATAAGAGATGGTAATATTGAGAGTAAATTGGTGACAGTAGACCGAGTAGTCCGCGAAGATGCCAAAAAAGCACTCCAACAGATGATCGCTATCGTCGAAGGAGGGACTTTACATGGAAACAGGGGAAATCTATGATGTTCTGATAATCGGATGCGGTTTATCGGGACTTACCGCAGCGATCCGACTTCACGAAGCCGGTATGAACATACTGGTCGTGACAAAGGAGTCAAACCCCTTGGAATGCAACACGTATCATGCCCAAGGGGGGATTATCGCATGGAAACAAGGAGATAGTCCCGAATCCCTCAAACAAGACATTCTGGAAGCAGGGATGCATTGCAACAACGAGACCGCAGTGGAGGAACTGGTCGCCCATGGTCCCCGTCTGGTATTTGATTTCCTTGTGGATCATATTGGAACACAGTTCAGCCGAGATGCCGACGGACAGTTGGCCTACACCGGGGAAGCCGCCCATTCCGAACGAAGGATCCTTCATTTCGAAGATCGGACCGGAGAACAGATAGAGACTTCAATCCACCGATATGCCCAAGAAATGGGATTGAATATCCTTTGCGAACATACTGCGATCGACCTAATCACCAACAACCACCATTCAGAGAATATCCAGGAGACATACAAGCCACGCGAGGTCATGGGAGCCTATATCCTGGACAACGCAACCGGTCAGGTCAAGCGCATTTGTGCCAAGCAGGTTGTTCTTGCATCGGGGGGAATTGGAAACCTATACCAACATACCACCAACCCAGCGGGTGCTACCGGAGACGGCATCAGCATGGCGTACCATGCAGGTGCCGACATTATCAATGCCGAATATATTCAGTTCCACCCCACCTGTTTGTTCCATAGGGATATAAAACGGTTTCTTATTTCTGAATCGCTTCGTGGCGAGGGTGCCCGCCTATTGGACATCAAGGGACGTACCTTCATGAAAGACTATTCACCAATGGAAGACCTTGCTCCAAGGGATATAGTCGCACGCAGTATCTTCAACCGTATGGGCAAAGACGGCACCGAATATGTATTGCTGGATCTGTATTCGCATTACCAGGGCCAGGAACCAATCGCCAAGCGATTCTCCAGGATCTACAGTACCTGCATGGAGGGTGGTATAGATATTACCAAAGAACCTATCCCCGTGGTCCCGGCAGCCCATTACTTTTGTGGTGGGGTAAAGGTGAATCTCGTTGGCAAGACTTCCTTGGAAAACCTGTATGCCTTAGGCGAAGTAAGCTGCACCGGTGTTCATGGTGCGAATCGCCTGGCTTCGACGTCACTGCTGGAAGCCCTGCTCTGGGGATACAACTGTGCCGATGACATTATCAAAGGCCGCCAAAAACCTACCGATTTGAAAAGGTTTGCGGACCTTCGCGAATGGGAGGTCCCTCCAATGCAGGAAGAGTTCGACCCCTTGCTATTGCAACAGGACTGGAAGGCAATCCAGCTCACCATGTGGAACTATGTGGGCATAATCCGGACACGAAAAGGACTTCGACGAGCCCAAGCCGACCTAGGCTATTTCTCGCACCGGATCATCCAGTTCTATCAGGAAGCACTACGGCATGCGATAACCGCGGCAGGTATAATCACTAACGCGGCTTTACGCAACAATAGCCCGAAGGGTTGCCACTACATGGAATAACGTTCTAATTCTGGTATTTACCAACCCTTCCACCCCTCCGATAGTATCTATCATTATTGTCGCTTCGATTGGTAGGTATCATTGCCGTAGTAGTTGCAACTCAAAGAAGGTATTTGTAATTGTACATTCCTATCCATCCACATCCAAAAAAAAAGGTTCGATCGATCGGCTCATTCCTCGTTATTTTCCGGTCGTTATGCATTATCAAGTTCTCCAAAGCACTCCCACTACCATAACCCCAAATCTATTTTAAATTCAAATCATCAAACCGGTGCCAGGCACTTGCAGGATAGGCAAAAAGGTCGCATTGTTGAAGTTGAGGGGGACGATACCATGACCAAGGAAACCCGACTTGACTATTGCAACCGGATGATCGGTGAGATTGCCACCGACTTGTCGCAAGCCTATGTGCAGGATGGGGATTTCCTCAGTCTCTACTTGGGACAGATCTCCACCCCTCTGCAACTCTCATTGTTCCAGCCGCTAGCCCTGGAGCTATCGGCTTTCCTCATATTCCTGCTCAAGGTGCAGCAGAATGAACTCGCCGATAATCTTCGAAGCGCGACCGCGGAAACCGTCCGGGACATGGGACTCGAGGACGCGAAGTTCATCGACGAACGGTTGGATTGCTATGCGAACCAAGGGGATCCACTAGACTGCTTCACCGATTTTTGCCAGAAGGCGGTAGAGGCCGATGCACACCACCTGAACATGGAGATGAACGACAAGCCCATTCGTCATGCAATCAACGACCGGCGCTTTGTGGCAATACACGAGGCGGCATCGCGCCTGGAGCAGGTGGCACGTGATATAATGCGTTCGTAACCATTCACTTTTAATGGAGTATCAGCGTACCCAATCATATATGAGAGGTATCAATACCTGATGGCAAGAGGTCAGGTTCGTTGAGAGAAATTCAGACCCTTTCCAATAATGCGGGATCAAGAAAATACCCGGTCTTCGGTCCTGTGTCTCCTAGCAGGTGAAGTACCAGGTACGAAAGATATACTTTGTATGCAAAATGTAAAATTGGTGCCAGGTACTTGATATAGGCTTGCATTCCTCAAAGACGAAGCAGTGGGAAAAATCCTACGACTACGGTATGCAGGCAAGACAGGAATACTCGGAAAGATCAGAATCAAGCTGGAGATAGACACCAACCCTCCATCCGGTGGCCAGAATGAAGTGAGATATATGGATTTCCCCTATCTATCACCTGTTACCCTACAAGATCGGGCCACTTTGTTCGCAGGCAAGATCCATGCTTTGTTATGTCGCAATTATGTGAAGGGACGGGACGGGCATGATTTCATCTGGTACACCGCCCGAAATACTGCCGTGAATTATCGTTACCTTGAGGAGGCATTGCATCAATCGGGGCCATGGAAGGATACATCGGTCCACGTTGACCGGACATGGCTGCATGATGCGCTTTACCGAAGGATCACAAGCATCGATTGGGAGGAAGCCGGCAAGGATGTCCGGCGCTTCATACCAGTCGGCGAACAGTTTTCGGTTGATCTCTGGAATACGGATGTGTTCGTTCAACAATTGGACAAGCTGTAGACCCGAGACCGAAGCACGATACTTGGGAGATAACGTAACCACCTGGGGGAAACGATCAACTGTCCAGTGGCCGCAGGATGGGAAGCGCCTCCCATGTTATGAATGGGGTGACCCGACGTTTGTAGCGTCCGATATCCTTATAATGCATCACTTCAAAAACATCCTGGTCCTTCCTGAACCGCTGGTTCGCCCGGTGGTGGGAGACATGTGCCGGAATGATTCCGACCGTGTCCTGGGCGAGCAGGCGTTTCCTGACGGCCTCGGCGTTGGCGATCGAGATCGGTAGACCAGCTTCGAGTATGGCAAGGAACATGCGTAAGGTCTCTGCCATCCGTCCCAACGACTCTCCATGCAGCTCTACAACAAACCGTCCATTCTGGCTGTAGGTGGGCCTGTACACGACAAGACTGATATGGGTTGTATTTCCCCCACGCTTGATCTCCCAAGGATGACCACCCGTTCGGCGCAGAGGGTGCCGGTGATCGATCCAATCGGAAAATTCCTCGTTCGAATCACCATCTATCTGGAGCAAACCATCATCACGGCCATCCGCAAACATGCGATACAGTTCCCTTCCAGAGAAGTTCTCATCGAACAGTTCGCCTTCACATCGGGCTGCGATGTAGGCGATCCTACAATAGTTGAAATACTCATTGGCGGTAAGCGACTTTCGTTCGGTATGCTCTAGCTTCCACAGAAATCCATCTTCGATGAGAGCAATAATCTTTTGCGTCTTGACCGTCCCGAGATCGGCATCAAGACGGTAGATAGCGGGAAAAGACGCTCGGATAAGCGATTGCGGCACTGTACCTTGGCGCAGTTCCAGGGGAAATTCCAGCTGCACGCGCTTGTTGGTCGCTATCCAGTCCTTGCGAACCTGTCTCAACCAAGCCATGGCGGAACCGATGAGTTCGCCCCACAAGTCGAGCTGGGGATCCGCAAAACCTTGCAAAGGTTTGATACCACCAGACTCCTGGAATTCCAGAGCTCCTGCATTGCCGGCAATATCGACAAACACAAAGCTCTCCAGATAGTTCACGATCCTGAGATGGTGCCACGTATCGTCCCGACTGGGAAACAACACCTCCCATATGCGGTCAAGAGAGCTGATCGAATACTGAAATGCCTGGATTTCCTCCACAAATGAGAACCACAATTGATCGGGCTTGTGATCTTTAAGCATGGTTCCACCTTCCCCCATGTACACCTCGATGTCAATGGTATTTTATGGTTTTGCCATCGGGAGCACTTCCCAAAAGATGTATGCCTACAGTGGAATCACGGTACATAAGGCACCCAGGGTAACGGTGGATACCGAATTTACCCTTATATTTTTCAATATATATGATATTTTTACCCTTATTTTTATCTAATATTGTGGTATAATAGATGCATGAAAAGAAAAGAAGAAGCATATCTATCAGAATGGTACAGGAACCCCAAGAGGAAACCGCTCATTATCCGTGGAGCCAGACAAGTGGGAAAATCAACATTGGTTCGGATGTTCTGCCAAAAGGTCGGTCTCCGTTTGATCGAGCTCAATTTCGAACAATCCTATACATTGAAAGAACTTTTCGCATCGAACAACCCAAAGAAGATTGTCCAAGAGTTGGAGATTCTCCATAATGTAAGGATAGATTTGGAAAAGTCTGTGCTCTTTCTCGATGAAATCCAATCCAATCCCCAGGCGATAGCCTCCCTGCGCTACTTTTACGAACAAATCCCCCAGCTCGCGGTCATCGCCGCCGGATCCCTGTTGGAATTTGCCTTGGAAAAATACGAGCTGTCCATGCCCGTGGGAAGAATCGAGTACCTGTTCATGGGACCCATGACGTTCGAGGAGTTCCTTGAGGCGATAGGAGCGGAACAGCTGCTGGCATATCTTAGGGAATATGCACTGGGAGTGAAAATTCCAAAAGCCATCCACGAAAAATCCTTGGAGTACGTACGGACCTACTACCTGTTGGGAGGAATGCCGGAAGTCGTGGATGTCTTCAGGAAAACCGGGTCATTGCTCGAAGCCGATAGGGTCAAATATTCCATCCTCAACACCTATCGGGATGATTTCGCTAAATATGGAAGCCGCATAGACCTCGGCAAACTGCAAGAGGTGTTTGACAAGCTGGGAAACACGGTTGGAAAAAGGATCAGGTATGTCGATTTGTTGCCTCAAGAGCGGAGTGCTGTGACCGAACGGATATTGACCTTGTTTGTACACGCACGAATCCTGTATCGGGCGTACCATTCCAGTGCGAACAACCTGCCTTTGAGGGCTGAGGCCAATAGGAAGATTTCAAAGGGAATCCTCCTGGATATCGGACTCTATCTCGCTTTGAGCGGTTTATCGATCGGGGACCTTTCCCAAGAGAAGGAATTGTTCTTCTCGAACAAGGGGGAATTAGCCGAACAATTTATCGGACAACACCTTCTGTATAGCCAACCTGGCTATATGAATCCGGAACTCTACCATTGGAGCAGGGAAAAAGCCCAATCCAATGCCGAGGTCGATTTTGTTATCCAACAAGGAAATTCGATACTTCCCGTCGAGGTGAAATCTGGAAAAACTGGAGCCTTGAAATCCTTGCACGTATTCATGGAATCGAAACAATTCCCGGTAGCCTTACGATTCTCGACGAACACCCCTACGGTGGAGACAATCACATCTTCCCTTCCACAATCCGATTTCCGCTACACCCTGGTCACACTACCGCTCTATCTGGTCGGTCAGACCAGACGATTGATGGACCTGAACCAGTAGGTGAATACAATCAGAAAGTCTCACCAGTGCGGTACCAGGTACGAAAGTTTGATTTTGTATGCAAAATCACTACTGTCCGGTTATAATTCCATGAATTGTAGTTGTTTATTTTCAGAGTCGTCGAAGTCTTTGATGCCACACTTTTTAAGTATATGTTCCATAGG
>PGXW01000036.1 GCA_002839355.1 Spirochaetae bacterium HGW-Spirochaetae-2 | reverse complement strand
GAACATATACTTAAAAAGTGTGGCATCAAAGACTTCGACGACTCTGAAAATAAACAACTACAATTCATGGAATTATAACCGGACAGTAGTGATGCAAAATATCAAAACGGTACCTGATACGTTCGTTACGGATTTCTCTCGCTAAGAAAAAAAACGATGCGCAGGGATTACCGGTCGTAGTTATCTGGTGTTTTCACAGAACCAAGAAAAGTTCTCGAGTGAAGTTTCTCCCGGAATTTCGCATCCCGCCGAAGTTATCACTCGACCGTTCGCTTCCTCGTAACAGGTTTTTATGGCAGTCTGAATCTGTTTCCTATTGCCCCGCATTACGACATTGACAGGATCGCACGATCCGCTGAACACTTGGTGGGGCTTCAACAATGGTGCGAATGGAGCCATGGACCCAACCAAGTGGTCCACATCGACGATATCGTACCCGGCTCCTATCATATCGGGTTGGATCGTTGCTGTGTTTCCACAAATGTGCAATTTTGCCAAACATCCGAGATCATGGATATGATTCGCAATCTCGATTTCACCAGGGAGAATCAAACGGCGGTAAAAATCTGGACCAATTTGGCTTGCCGCCGCGTCTCCCACACCGATACAATCGGCACCCGCCTCGACTTGTCGTGTAATGAATTGCTTGGCATTCTGCACGAACAGATCGAAGAGTGGAACCAATTCCTCTTCATGGTCATACAAGTCGAAACAAGCATCGGTCAATCCACGGAGCATGGTATACACGGCCATCGGACCTTCGACCCAGCCGGTGATGAAATAATTTCCGCCAACCGTACGGCGAAACAGCTCAATCTCCCGAACCCTTTCCATCATCCGGTGACATCCATCCAATTCGGGTAGACGCAAATCGGCTGTTCCATCGAAACTATGCAGGAGCGGGCCGTGTTTGGGGTGTGGCAAAGCATCGTGCGGATACTCGATCTCCATACCAAATGCCTCGGCCTCGGCATTGGGATCCGACATGACGGTGACCCAATCGAGACCGAAATCATCGGCACACTTGATCATCGCATGACATTTGGCCGTATGGTCCAAGCAAAAATCCCGATACGGAACCTGTGCATACTGTGCGGCAAACCGCATGATGATCGGGTGGAGCGGAGGTCGATCCACCGCTTCACCACGGATAAAAGCAACAGTCCGCTCATAACCTTTCATCTGGTGCATTCCGTTGTTCCTTTACGAAAGTGTAACGACTTGCCCGATCTCGAGCGATGTTTGGATTGCATGGATCACCCGGAGGACATAGAGCGAATGGCGTGGCAACGCACGCTCCACCGGACGCTTGCTCTGGATACAATCCACGAAATACCGCAATTCGACCAGGTAGGCATCGGTCTCATCGACCGTTTGGACCTCAGGTTCCGAACCATCGCGGAACAACACCGCAGATCGCTTTGCCCCTCCAACATTCTCCAAGTTGAAACCCGCCACGAAATTGTATTCATAGGTTGCCTTTTGACCAACAAGCCTCATACTCATCGTAAACGGATAGTTTTCCGTCATTTCGAATGCACCCTCGATTGCAGCCTTTTGACCGTTTTTGAAAACAAGGGTGGAGAGGACATGATTCCAACAATTGTTCTTGTCCTTGTCTCCGATTGCATAGACTTGTTCGACATCCCCGAACAGATGGCACATATAGTCGATATCGTGGATGTGGAGATCGAACAGTCCTCCTCCCGACTTCTTGACATCCCTGTGCCAGGTTGTCCAGTTGGGATGTTGGGCAAGTCGATTGGCATAGACCATTTTCATGTGCCCAAACTCACCGGCATCAACCAATTCCTTTGCCCGGACGTACTCGGGCCAGAACCTGATGACTTGGGCAATCATGAAAGTCACTCCGGCCTTCTCGGCAGCGACAACCATGTTCTCTGCTTCATCAAGGTCCAAGGCGAATGGCTTCTCACACAAGACATTGGCACCCTTGGCTATCGCCATAAGCACATACTTCTCATGCAAGAATGTCGGTAAGCATACATCTACGATATCAAGATTCTCAACCTCCAGCATCCTTTCAGCATCGGCATAGTACGCGCAATCCTGCGCTTGAGCCAACTTTTTACCCGCCTGTTCGTTCAGGTCGGCAACAGCAACCAGTTTCACACCGTTGATCTGCTTGTATGCCTCGGCGTGTGCAGAGCCAATGAAACCAGTTCCCATAATACCTATTCTCAACATGGTTTACTCCTCCTTCCCAATGGAACCAAAGATTGTAGACATCGTAGCCGACGTATTGTAGATGATCTGTTCGGAGAAATGCTTGTAGGGAGGCATCATCTCCGCATTGCAGTACCCGTCGTATCCGACTTCCCGGAATGCGGCCATGACTGCCGGGTAATCGACATCTCCAGCAAGCAAATCAACAAAAGCCCCAAACCCTCCCGGGTTGCGGCGATAGTCCTTGAAATGCACCTTCTTGATACGTTTGCCCAAAATGTGTATCCACTGCTCCGGATATCCGGTGAGCACAACGTTGCCTACATCGAAATAGGCACCAACAAACGGCGAAGCGAAGGAATCGATGAAACTGCGGAATTCGAGCGGAGAAAGGAGGAATTTGTTCCAGACATTCTCGATCCCCATAGCAACTCCATGGGACCGGGCAAACGGTTCCAAATATCCGATCGCCTCCAAGGCACGGTCATATACCTCGTCATACCTGCAGATCTCACTTCCGGCAACAAAATCGACACCGACATATCCGGGAACAACCAGCACGGTATCGACACCAAGAATCGCTCCGGCTTCGATGAGCCGTTTGACTACATCCCTGGCAATCTGGCGATGCTTGGGATCATCACTGGTCAAAGAATGTTCCCAAGGCACCCATGAAGCCAGGCTCGCGATTTCCAGTCCCACAGATTCGGTCATCGTCTTCACCGACCGGATATCCGATTCGGTGGCATCGAGCCCTAGTTCCCCTGTCTCCGCCATACAATATTCGATTCCTTGGAATCCAGCATCCTTGGCCAATTCAGCCGCCTTCCGCAACGGTGTTCCATCTGCGAAAGACCAGTAGTTGATACCCTTTTTCATATCTCTTCCTCCTATTCGTGCAATTCGTCAGTTGCACTCAGCCGATAACGGACCTGCCAATTCTTTCATGAAGAACAACTTCCCCGGTAATGTCGGCATAAAGGAGGACGGAACCCACATGTCAGGCCCATAACGCAACGTAGTCCACAGGGACACTCCTTGCCATTGCATACCTCGACCCAACACACCGTCGCAACCGCCGATAATCGAGTCCGATTGGAGGAAAAGTCCTGGTCCTATGGTATTGGCACGTGCCGGGGTCAATGTGAACCGACTCTTGAAACTGGTGATCGCATTCTGTTCAATCGTCAAAGGATGCAGTTTGGCGCCAAACCGATGTGTTTGTGTTTTCCACGTGTCGACGGAAGCAAACTCACGTGCAAAATGGGGTTCCCAGAAGGCAATGTGGAATACACGTCCGATTCCGAATACGGTGGTAAGCAATGCTCCCTGCGCCTTCAAGGAGGTAATTTTCTCCGCATATGCCGGCAGTTGGGTCTTGGTTGCGAAATTGCGTTGTGAGGGTGGAACGGTAAGGTTTCCAAGCGGGCCGTAGAATGCTTCCTCCATCGCCCGTTGGAATGAACCGGGATCATCTGGAGCCAGCGTATTGCCCTCACCGTCACTCCATTCGTCCATATTGAATCCATGGACATGTGAACAGCTCACCTTCCATGCTTGCAGGAAGTATACGACCCAGCGATACATGCCCATTGGTCCCACCGGAAGAATCAATGCAAGGGTTTTTCCCGCATCGCGTGCATCACGGATGGTCTGCGCAATCTCATGACCCATAAGCATGTTGAAATCATCGATGGAATCGCAGGACACCGGTTGAAAGTCCGCATGCCAAAACGATTGCCGTTCAAGTATCGATTCGGGGTCCTGATCCGCACACGCATCGATTCGAGCCAGATCCCAACCTTCCGGATAGAATCCTTCCATGTTCGATCCCGATAAAGTACTCAACAAATTCATACTAGTCCTCTCCTTTTCCGTTTATGGCAACAATCGTCTTGTTGTCAGACGAGGCCATACCCTGCTCTGGGTAAACCCTTCCGCATATTGAACTCCACATTGCAGTCCCCTGAACTTGGAGCAGGTACGTACGAAATCCAGGAAGTCGATGCCATCATGGTCCCGCATCCACACTATCTGACTTTCATGACAAGCCAAGGCTTCCAGTTTCAACTCGATCACTTCACTGATATCGACATACTCGGTTGGCAGAAAATCCACTCCAGCCAAGGTATCCATGTAGTAGATCGGAACCACCTGGCCTGTCGCAGTGTATTCGGGGTATTTGTGTTTGACAGAAGCATGGAAACTCGCCTTGAAGGCCATGGCGCCTGCTTCGATATGATCACGCATGTAATCTTGCGGAGCGTGGCTGATTATCAGGTCTGGTTTTGCCTCCCGCATGATCCGCACCATTTCCTTGTTAAGGGAATCTTGCATCGAATCGACTGACAAATCCGAGATATCCAACGTCACCACCTTGGCGCCTATTACCTCGCCAGCCAATTCGGCTTCCCGATTGCGGATATCCCGCAACTTGTCGGGAAGTATCTCCACATGCCCCAAATCTCCATTGGTAATGTGACAGGCTGTTACCTGATGCCCTTCCCGAACATACCGGGCCAAAGTTCCAAAACAACTGATTTCAAGGTCATCGGGATGACAACCGATCGCGAGAACATTCATTCGACTCCTCCTGATATGATTATCAAAATTACCTGCTTGCTTTACGGATAGTGTCCAGATTGCTCAATATTACTGCCACCACAATGATCGCACCGGATATTGCTGTCTGTGCATAGGGCCAGATCGAGAGGATGTTCATGGCGTTGTTGATAATTCCCAACAGCAGGACACCGATAAATGCTCCACCAATCGTCCCCTTCCCTCCATCGAATGTGACACCACCGATGATTGCGGCCGTAAGTGCCCGCAATTCATACCCGCTCCCTGCGGTTGCCGTAATCGAATCGAGCCGTGAGACGAAGACTATGGAGGCTATTGCACTGATCAAGCCTCCAATCGAATAGATCGCCACCTTGTACCGATCAATATTTATTCCTGAAAGATACGCATTTCGTTCGTTGCCACCGATGGCCACGATTCGTCTGCCGAAACGGGTATAGTTGAGCAAGCCAAAGGCAAACAGAACCATTACGATGAGAAAAATCAGCATGACCGGAAACACATCCAGTATCCGGGTACGTCCGATAAAGTCGAATTTTCCACTAAAGTTCATGAAGCGACCGCCGGTAATCATCAACGAGGCACCGAAAAATATCTGGCTGGTTCCCAAGGTGATGATCAATGGGAGACATTTGCTTTTTGCTATGATCAACCCATTGAGAAACCCGCAGACCAACCCCGTAATCAGTCCCAACAGGACCGCCACAGGAACACTGCCTCCCCCCATGATAATCTTGGAGATCACCACGCCTGAGAGCACCATGATATTTCCTATAGACAAGTCGATCCCACCACTGATAAGCAGCATTGCCATCGCCATCGTCAGGATACCGAGAACCGAGACTTGCTGGAAAATCGCAACAATGTTCCTGATGTCGACAAATTTTGGGCTGATGATTGTCACCACTACCGTAATGAGAAGAATGACAATCATCATGAGTACCCGTTGGTCTTTGAATTGAATCCGATTCAACAAATTGTTCCTTTCTTGATTTTCCATATGACTACATCCCCAATGCGCTTTTGATTATCCGCTCTTCCGTGATTTCCCCTTTGGGAATCTCACCTGTTACCGCACCCTTGCGTACCACCAGCACACGGTCACTCATCGATATGAGTTCAGGCATGTCGGAGGAGACCATAATGATAGATTTGCCCTCTTTGGTGAGCATCGACATCAACCGATAGAATTCCGCTTTCGCATTTACATCGATACCCCGTGTCGGTTCATCGAACACGTAGAAGTCGGAATCGGCGAAAAGCCATTTGCCTAGCACCACCTTCTGTTGGTTTCCCCCACTCAAATTCTGGACTTCCTGGAACACCGAGGGGGTCTTTATATCCAAGGAATCGACCAACGGCATGATGAACGGCGGGTGCTTCTTGATATTGAGAAAAAATCCCCGAATTTTCGCTCCCATCCCGACAATAGTCATGTTTTCCAAAATGCTTTTCCCCAACATCAATCCCAATTGCTGGCGATCTTCGGTGATATGTGCGAACCCCTGTCGTATGCTATCGGCAGGGCTATGCAAATCGAGTCTCTTTCCATGGTATTCGATCGTGCCGGCAAAGAACTTGTCAGCACCGGTCAGTGCGCGTATGATCTCGGTTCTTCCCGAACCGACCATGCCTGCAAATCCCAATATCTCACCCTTGCGGACTTCGAACGAAACCTTCGGTGAATTCTTCGAGAGCTGCAGGTCGGTGACTTTCAGTACAACCTCGCCGATATCGTGCTGTTCCTTTTGATAGAACATGTTCACCGGACGTCCCACCATATCCATGGTCACGATATCGAGATCGATATCCTTTTCCGCATTCAGATAGGTGTTGACCACACTCCCGTCCCGTATCACGGTAATCCGGTCCGCAATCTGCACGATTTCCTTGAGAAAGTGGGAAATATAGATGATGCTGATTCCCTTGCTAGCAATTTTTCGGGTCAAGGCAAGCACAGTTCCGACATCCTTGACATTGAACATGGATGTCGGTTCGTCCATGAGCAGGATACGCGGCCTATGGACCAATGCCTTGAGAATCTTGACAAATTGCTGCTCTGCCACCGAAAGATCCTCGACCTTTCGGGACACATCTAGATCGATACCGAGGTTCTCAACCTCTTCTGCGGCGGCTTGTCTGGTCTTGGCCTTGTCGACAAGACCCAGCGTCCTTGTTTTTTCTACTCCCACGAACATGTTCTCCGCCACACTCATGGTAGGAATCAGGTGGTTTTCCTGATAGATGATGCTGATACCCAGCTCCTGCGATAACTTTGGGGTCAATGCATTATGGACTCGCTGGTCGACTATGATCTGTCCACCGTCAGGGCTGTGCGCTCCGCTGAGCACTTTCATCAAAGTCGATTTGCCTGCCCCGTTTTCTCCGACAAGACAGTGGATTTCTCCAGGAAAAAGGTCGAAGGTAATGTCCAACAATGCCTGGACTCCAGGAAAAGACTTGGAGATGTTCACCATTCTGACGAGCGGAGAAATTCCTTCATACGAAAAACTCATACCACTGCACCTTGTCCACAAACGTTTGTGGCTCGGATAGGATTCGTCCCGGGAAAACCCGGGACGAATAATCGTCTCATGCCGATCCTAGAGGCCGCCGATATAATCGAGTGCCTTCTGGGGATCTTCCCACGTGATGACCTTGTCGATTTCCGCTGCGGTGGCAGGAACAATCGGCAACGGAGTGAACTTGGGCAGGTCACGCTTGCCCTGCACCACATACTGGTACAAGTTCTTGAATGTCTGGACACCCTGGATCGATACGGGAGCTGTCATGTTGGCAGCTTCGATACCATCTTTCATCATCTGGATACCATCGGGGGACCCTCCAGTGCTGATGATCGGGATGTGTTTCAGACCAGCTTCGACCAACGCGTTGTAGGAGCCTTTTGCCATAAGGTCGTTGTTGGCGAAAATGACATCGAACTTAGTTCCCGTCTGGATGAAGTTCTGCGTTACGTTCATTGCCATTTCCGTCTGCCAGTCGCCATGTTCCAGACCAACTATCTTCACGTTGGTGAATTCCTTCAGAGCCTTGTCCACACCTTCCTGGTACTGTTCATATACACCGCCGCCCTTCGCGCCAGCCGCATAGAAAATTCGGGCTCCAGGCATGGTTTCCGAAATGAATTTGATGGCTGCATACCCGATATCTCCATACAGGCAAGCAACTGTGGAGATGTAGTCTCCGGCATTCTCCGGTGGAGGTAGATTCTCGACAGTTATCGGGATACCCGCATCATTCGCCATCTTGATCAGTGTTGCCACCTGATCTGGAGAGATTGGGAATACCGAAATACCGTCCACCTGTTTCTGGATCAGGTCTTCCATCGCAGCCACCGAACGTTCGAGACTGTTACCTGAGTCAAGTACTATGGTCTTGACTCCAACCTGATCAGCCGCATATTCGAATGCCTGGGCACCGTACATATTCCATATGTCCTGCATGTCATATGCTATGTACCCGAAGGTATACCCGTCCTTCACTTTCTCTTTTGTTCCAGCGGCAAACAACGGAGATGCGATCAGGACAATGAGGATTACCCCTAAGACCCATGTGAATTTCTTCATACAAACTCCTCCTTATTAACTGTATGGTGTGGTCCAACGAACCGATCCCATACTCGTCTCACTACTCAAACGTTCCCGTCCCGAACAACGGGAGATATGGCACTTCCTCACACATACCCAATCGAAGACAGGTATCTGTGGGCATCGGCGACTGCGGCATCCACGACAGGAAGGTCTTCGGGATTCTTTTTCCGCATGGTGAATTCCTGCGTGAATTCGATTTCCACGCTTATCGGTCCATCGAAACCTTGGGAATCGAGGTATTTCAATGTGTCTTCCAGTTTCAGCCATCCTTTACCCGGAGCCGGAAAGTCCCAGACATCAGGTGCGCCGCCCTTATCCTTGAGGTGGACATAGGCGACCTGTTTCGCACAATCCTTCACATCTTCGTCAGGCATCTTCTTTCCGTAGAACACGACATTTGCCGTGTCGTAGTTGATACCAAGGTGAGGCGAACCGACCATGTCGACAATCTTTCGCAATTGGGCACCGGTAGCATGTTCCCCATGGATCTCCAGCACCAACATGACACCGGTTTCCTCACAAAGCGGAAGGATTTTTCTGAGGTTTGCCACCAACAATTCATCTTTGGTGTTCTCGTTCTTGGAGTTATGGGCTTCTCCTGTTGAGGATACGATGTATGTGCATCCCAATTTACCTGCCAACTCGATATTCGCCATAAAATCGGCAAGGCGATCGGGGTCCATAAGATTGCAATGGCCACTCAATCCGATTGGTTTCAAGCCATAGGAATCCATTAGGGCCTTCACGTCCTCCAATTCGGCATCGGACATCTTCGCATGCACGTGTTCAGTCCACCCAGCGACTCCAGTCAGCTCAACATGGGTGTATCCGGCCGCCGAAATTCCCCTCAGGGCTTCTTCCAAGGTAAAACCATGATACGTATTCGTACTCACACTCACGACATGATCCATTTGAAATCCTCCTTTTCTTGATCTATGATCGCACTGATTCACATCAGCACACGATCACATCCTCTTCTTTCCGTTCAGTTATCCTCATGATATTGTCGATGTAATATTTCGCCGCACCCATGCTCTTGCATGTCGGGGGAAGCTGTGTATAGATGATCTTCACACCACTGGTCAGCACGCTCGATCCATTTTGCGTTATGTACCGTTTCACCATTTCAAGGAATACCGGTCCGAACACTTCCACTCCTCCGCCGACCACCACGATCTCCGGATCGAATATCCGGATGACATTGTTTATGCCGACCGAAAGGATGAGTGCGACCTGGTCCATTTCCGCCACCACTGTCGGATCGGAATGTTTGAAGGCTTGCGCAATCTGTTCGAGTGTTACGGATGTCAAATTCCCTCGGCAAATACCGTGGAGGAGTGAATCACTGTCCGCCTCTACCGCATTCACGACCCGCTCGATTATCCTAGGCAAACTGATCAGGCGTTCCAGACAACCCCTGTTTCCACAGGAACAGAGCGGTCCGTTCATATCGACCGAAGTATGTCCGAATTCACCTGCCATACCGAACGATCCGCGATAAATCTTTCCACGATAGATGATTCCCGCACCCACACCGACATTTACATTGATATAGATAACATTCTCGGCCCGTACTGAAAGAGAAAACTCCTTTTCTGCGTATGCATAGAATGCAGATTCGTTACCGATCACCACTGGTCGAGCCAAAAAGTGCTTCCGTATATCGACAAGAAAGTCCTCTTGGCCCCGAACGTCCAATACCGTGGATATAATCTTATGGGTATGTGCATCGACAACAGCCGGAATAGAAATACACAACGCACCCAATCTGCTTTGGTCGATTCCTTTTGATTTGCGAAGTATCAAATCATGCAGCTGCTCCGCATAATTGATATTGGAACCAAAGGGGAAAAAGTAACTTTCCAATTCATTGCATGCCAAATCGTACAAAGAGTAACGGAATCCATCCCGCTCCCACGCAATCGTGGGAATCTGAAGACGGCTCGGATTGACCCGCAACAAGATAGCCTTCCGTCCAATCCGATTGGAATTCTCTACCCCGCAACTCTCCAATAGGCCGCTTTCTATCATTTCATCAACCAATGTGGATACTGTTGTCGGACTAAGTTTTGTCTTTGTAGCAAGAGCTGCCCGGGAAATTTCACCATGGGAATAGATCAGATCGAACAATCGACGAAGATTGCGTTCCTTGATAATAATCTGGCTTTGGACATCGGTATTCTTGCGTCGGATAAACCCTGTTGTAGTCAAAACCCTCTCCCCCCAAACACTACTTGAAAACAACCATGTTCCATGGATCCTATTAATTTCTCCAATGGCCGTATAAATTATACTATCATAGGAATTCCCAAAGTCAAGGGCATTTTTTTCCAAGTGTTTCATCGAACAGAAATCTATCAACTAGTTGTTATAGTAGAAGTTATATAGTTTCCCCACTCCGTGCTACCCGCCGCTGGGGGCACAGTTCCCGGTCGCAGTACGCGCAGCTCTCGTAGTCGGATTTCGCCGAAGCGAAGAGCAAGCCCGCTATCGACTTGTTGGGGACCATGAGCGAGCTTTCGGTCAAGCGCACCCCGATCGGTTCGGCTCCCCGTTCTCCGAGCATCCGGAACAGGCCGTGCATCTGCTCGATGGGCCACAGATCGATATTTCCCGAACCGGGATTCACACTCAACGGCTTGGAAATACCGAAGTGTATCTTGCAATACTCCAGTAGTCCGCGCCGGGCCGCACCCAGGGCTTGGTTCTTGATCGCATCGAGCCAATACGGTGCGAGCATGTCCAACCGCCTAAGGTCGTACGATTCCATGCCATCTCCACACGTGGCGACGTACACAATCACCCGATGCACCTCGTCCAAGGCAGCCATGGCATTCCCGACAAACCGTTCGGAGCCGATAACCACCGACGGCACCCCTGCGACCATATCGTGTGAATCGATGAACAATTGGCGCAGCAGCACCTTCGGCTGCAACAGCCTGGTTGCATCGTCGAACAGTTGCAGGGCCTCCACTTGCGCATCGTCAAGCGCATCGAAGCGGATGCTGTGGTGGTACTGGGACAGCGAGGGCGAGAATGGTACCTGTATAAGCATCGGCTCCTGTGTCATGTGGACAACCATTCCGTTTCGCTCCTTCGACGGCCCTGTGCATCAAGATACGACAAGACGGGCCCCGTGTGTGGCTATCCGATTCCAGGTAGCAAGCAGCAGCGTCTTGGCATCGACCGTTGCCGCATGGATGCCCACCACCCCGGTTTCGATTCCCACCGGCATGTCGCACATGCCCACCTGGACGTATGGTCCCACCGCATCGACCTTCCAAGCCTTCCCGTCGCCGTAGGGAAGGAAGCCTTTCATGCGCAACATGTGCACAGAGGTCTCGGCAAGCAAGGCCTCCAACATCGCCGGCTCCCAATTCCCCTCGATGGAGAACACCACAGTCTTCGGCCGTCCGTGGACACCCCACCCCTTGTAGGCAGTTGCGTCGATCGAGCGTTTGTGCTCCCAATCGACATCCGCTTCCCAGAGGGAGAGCATGTCGGCCCTGATGGTTCCACGGGTGGTCGCAAAGCAGGGGGCGAGTGGACGGATCTTTTGCACCTCCGCCGTCACCGCCGCCAGCGTCGGGGAATCGACCAGATCGGTCTTGTTCAGGATAATCGCATCGCTGAATACCAGTTGCTCCTCCAGTGTGGTGATGGCCTGCGAAAGCAGATGGTAGCGCGAGGCATCTATTACGCAGAGCATGCCGCCATAGGTTACCCGCCCTGCACTCCGATTGGTGATCACCGAAACGATCTCCAACAGCGGAGCTGGTTTCGCCAACCCCGAGGCCTCCACGATGATCATATCCGGATCATAGGCTAGCAATGCTTCCACCGTATCGACGAACGATCCGGAGAGGCAGCTGCAGAACAGTTGTCCTCCGCTGAGACTCTTGGTGGCAACCACCGCTGAACTGGCGGCCACCAATGCGCTATCGACGGCGATGGGACCGAAATCATTGGTGATCAGGGCGATCTTGCGATCCTTCAGATGCCCCAGCAGGCTGTTGATGACCGAGGTCTTCCCCGAGCCAAGGAATCCGGTGACGATGTGGAGTCCTATCGGTGGCAATGTGCGCCGAAGCTCTGTCGGAAATGGTACCGCCGGTGGCATCAGAGCACCTCGCGGATACGCGCAACCAGCTCGTCGCGACTGGGGATGATCGAGGAGTAGGCCAGTTTGCCGTTGATGTAGATGCTGGGCAACTGTTTCACCCCGACCTCCCGGCAGCGGGCGATGTTCTCGGGCACCGTATACTTGTACTCGATCACATCGATGGCGGCATCGATATGCGCCACCGCATCCAAGGCGGCGGCCCACATATAGGTGCATGCGGCACAGGTCGCCGAATCGAGGGTGAATACCTCGACCAGGGGTTTTTCCAACTGTCCATAGTCGGGCAAAGTGCCGGCAAATCCGATATCCTTGCGCTCGTAGTTGCGCACCATGGCTCGGGCGCTGTCGGTTTCGTGCACCGCATGCTCGGCGGCTATGACATTCTCGATGGGGGTATCATAGGGCATGTCGCACCCGGGGGAGATGATCAACCGGCCGGCCGGTACCGAGTCGATCAGCTGTACCACGGCCTTCATGTTATCCAGCTGATTGCCGAAGAGCATGACCGAGGTGAGGGGAATATTGCCGCCCAAGGTGATCTTATAGCGGTCTGTGGTCGTCTTGGCAGTGGCCAGATCCACATTCTCGTCGACCGAGATGCTGTCGCACCCGGTTCGGCACATCGGTTCGATGTTCCTGGTGGCGTTTCCGCATACGAAGAAGGAGGATTTGGCCCCTTGTTCGCCGATAGTGTCGAACACCCGGGTGAATGGTCCGTGCATGAACTGGGCAAAGTGGTCGGGCGATATCTGGGAGATGAGCGGATCGGTGACCGCCACCACGTCGATTCCGGCTTCGATCAGGTAGGAGCAGACCGCCTGGACGACCGTGGTGGCATAGGCGAGCAATCCGTGCACATACTCGGGTTCGAGGATCAGGTCCATGAATATCTCGGTACCCCGCAGGTGCGAGGCCAGCGTGAAGGGTCCGGTGCAGACACCGTACAAGGCGGTGGTGGCTCCTATCGCCGCTTTCAACCGGCGTGTGGCTTCGAGTTCCACCTCGAGGCGACCCTCGGTAGGTCCTGGGATTCTTGTGGGTATCGTGGTGATTTCGGCCAGCGGATGGCTGCTGACGCTCGGAGGGCCATCGTCCGACCAGAGCATTTCGCATCCCAGGAGCTCGGCTTCGATCTGCAGGTCGAACATGACCGGCTGGCCGTCGGGGTGGTAGAGCCGGTTGACCTCGCAGGCGGCCTCGACCACCGAATCGACGTCCGTCGAGACGGTCCGGGCATGGTAACCGAGCAACTTTCCGGCATGCACGCCGGTGAACGGCACCCATGGCACCTTGTCGGTCTTGCGTCCCTCGATTGTTCCGATCACCCGTTCTTTTCCTGTCACTGGAAACTCCTGTTCATCTGCCGCTGCACAGTTCCAACGCCACTTCGGCGGCGGTCGCCGCATCGGATGTGTACCGGTCGGCCCCGATGGTGTTCCTGAACGATTCGGTCACCGGGGCACCACCGATCATGACTTTGACCGTTCCGTGCAGATCGGCATCGCGCACCGCCTTCACCACTTGCTCCATCTCTTTCATGGTTGTCGTCAGCAGTGCCGAGCATGCTATGATCTGGGCATGGTGGGCGAGTGCCTCCTCCACAAAGCGTTTGGGAGGTACGTCGGTACCCAAATCGATCACTTGCAGGCCTTTGCCTTTCATCATCATGCCGACCAGGTTCTTGCCGATATCATGCAGGTCGCCCTTCACGGTTCCGATCACCACGGTGCCGCGATCGTGCATATTGGCAGCCGCCAACAACGGTTTCAGGATTTCCATTCCGGCGTTCATGGCCCGTGCGGCGATCAACACTTCGGGGACGAATACTTCGTTGTTCTTGAACTTCAATCCGATCACGTTCATACCCGCCAGAAGACCCTGGTCGAGGATCTCCTCGGGTTTCATCCCATCGTCCACGGCTTGTTGTGTCAGTTCCCTGACTTCCTTCGCCTTGCCTTTCTGCAGGTATCCGGACAACGCTTCCATGTCAGCCATACTGCTTCCTCCCCTTCAGGGTATCATAAGAACGGTAGCCCACCGGTTGCCAGCAATCTGTAACGATATTGTCATTTTTTGTACTATCTTATGGTTTCTGTGATGCGTCCCCGCTGGCATTGTGGATCCCGTGGGTCTCATGGATCTCGTGGGTATCGGAGGGGAATCGTCCTCCCCGGTTGCGGTACTGTCCGGGTGTCGTGCCGGTGATCCGCTTGAACACCTTCGAGAAGTAGCTCTGGTCCTCGAATCCGACCAGGCCCGCAATTTCCACCAGGGGCAGTCGGGTCTGCACCAACAGCTGCTCCGAGCGCTCGATGCGCAACCGGTTGATGTAGGTGGTGAACGAAACGTGCAACCGTTCGTTGAACAGGCGGCTTAGATACGGTGCGCTCAACGATACGGCGGCGGCGGTCTGTTCCAAGGTGATGCGTTGATCATGGTGCGTGCGGATGTACCGCAGGGCCCGCGACAACCCCACTCCGTACTCGGCATCCTTGGCGGCGTACACCAGGTCGGTATAGGTGCGCAGGATGCGCGAGAACCACTGCGAGACTCCTTCGATGCCCGTGTATCGGCCGACCTCCCGCTGGTTGCGGGCACGTGCTTCCATGACCTCATCGACGGGCGCTCCGCCTTGGATAGCCGCCCGCGACAGCAGCGAGACCAGTTCCAACATGCGAAAGTTGGTGTGTTCCGTCGTCAAGGCATCACCCAGAAACAGCAATCCGAGCAGTTCCTGCATGATCCGCTGGGCTTCCTTGTGGTCCCCCCACTTGATCGCATCCTGCAGTTGCTGTTCCTTCTCGATCGGATAATACCGTTCCGATGCGTTCTCCTCCAGGGGGTGCTGTTTCATGTGCTGGATGAATTCGGAGAGTTTGGATTGCATTTGCAGGGCTTGCTGGGACTCCACCATGCGGTGTTCCGTATACCCCGAGGCCCAGCCCGCGCACATGCGCAACACTTCCGATAGGTGGTGGACCCGGTGGATGTCAACACGCACCAGGTGACCCAGCAGTTCCCGTGCCCGCTGTCGGGACAGGTGGTCGGGCAGGTCGGCATCGTCCAGGGCTTCATCCGGTTCCATGACCATGACGGGTCCGGCCACGATCGCGTATTCCATGATCCCTTCGATCAGCACGGGGCTGATCCAATAGAGCATCGAGCAGGTGCAGAAGTAGACGTAGGCGCCGCCGAAGCGTTCGGCAAGCTGCGCGTGGTGCTGATGGATGTGCAGGCAGTGCTCTCCGATGCTCTGCCCGGCGCTCCGGTTGAGTTCGCTGCACAGTTCGCAGGTGGTTCCTTGCAGGCGTCCGCGGCCGATGTCCAGGATCATGCAGGGAATGCCTGTGGCATTGCCGTAGTGTTCGGCGATGTCCTGCACGCCTTGGGGAATTCCTTCCTTTTGGTGTATGTCTACAGGGTGTCCGTCGGTGTGGTGTCCTTTGCTGCTCATGCGTCTGGGTCCTCCCCAAAGTACATGTGGGAGACGTATTGCTGTTGGAAGGCAGGTGATGACGACAGTTCGATGTAGGCGATTGCGGTCCGGATCTGCTCGATCTGACCTTGTACGCCGTCGAACATGAGCAGTTCCAGGGCTCCCTTGCCGGCGGCGTTGCCCACCACCGAGATGCGGAAGGGCGAAACCGGCGGCAACAGGCCGATCCGTTGGGCGCTGGCGATGTCTATGTAGGAGCCGAAGCCCCCGGCGATGACTATGCCTTCGAGTTCGTCGCTGGCCAGGCCCGCTGCGTCCAACAATACCTGGGCGCCGGCGGCGATAGCGGCCTTGGCCAATTGTACTTCGCGCACGTCGGTTCTGGTGAAATGGATGGTGTCGGTGATGCGCAGGGCCAGGCCGTCGGGGGAGTCGGTCAGATAGCGGTCGGCGTTCGGGTGGCTGGTGTCCATGGCGCCGGTTTCGTCCACCAGACCGAGGTCGAGCAGCAGTGCCATGGTATCGACAATGCCCGAGCCGCATATGCCGTGGGCGTCTTGTGCGCCGATGGTCGACCAGGCGATGCGGCCGTCAGGGTGGTGCCAGATGTGGTCGATTGCTCCGGGTACGGCTCCCAGGCCGTGGCGGATGGCAGCGCCTTCGAATGCGGGTCCTGCGGCCGATGCGCAGGCGGACAACCGTTTGCCGTCCCACAGGACTATTTCGCCGTTGGTGCCGATGTCTATGTACAACACCGGTTTGCCACTTCTCATGATGTTGGCCGCATGTACGCCCGAGGTGATGTCCGAGCCCACGTAGGCGGCGACTGCCCCCGGCAGTTCCAGGTGCGCATGGCGGGCATTGTCGAGTCCGATGTCCACACCTCGAAGGGATCGCGGTTCGGTGAATGCACAGGTGAACGGTGCGGCACCGATGCCGCTGGTGTCTGCCCCCACCAGCAGGTGGATCATGGTCGGATTTCCGACCGCAACCAGTTCGCTTATGGCTTCGCTGGGAATGCCATGGCTTGTCAGGAGGTCCCCGATCATGGCATCCAGTTGCCCGACGATCGCATGTTGGAGGATTCTTGTACCGTCGGGATGTTCCTGCGCGTATTGGATGCGGCTGATCACATCCGCACCGTGTGAGCGTTGCCGGTTCATTGCCGAGCGGTGGCCGATGACCTGTCGGGTATCCAGTCGCACCAGGTACACCACGATCGTGGTGGTCCCGATATCGATGGCGCATCCATAGGTCTCTGCATGGTAGTGCCGACGTGGGGTTCCGCATGGCATTTCGTTATTGAATGTGGTCAGGATGTTGCCCCGGGCACTTGCGTCAAGCAGCGTTATCGTCAGATCCGCATCGCCGTCATATTTCATGCGGCAGGCCAAGCGCAATCCGTCCTGCAGCTGTGCTGGTGTCAGCAACCGGTGTTCATCGTCATGGACTGCTCCCGCTGTGCCTTCGCTTATCCGGACCAGGCACTTGCCGCACAGTCCGTTGCCGCCGCAGGGAGAGACATATCCTTCGATTCCCGCCTCGACGAGCAGTTCGAGCATAGTCCGTCCGCCCGCACCGGTGAGATTCCAAACGCGATCCTCCGCAACGACCGTCAGTGTACCGCCAGGTGCCATGTTGTTTCGTCCTTCCATGAATACGTGTCAATTATTCTCAGGGATAGACGAGCAAAAGTCAAATGCTACTACGTAGGTGCCTGGCACCGATATTGTATTTTGTATGCAAAATTGTATATCGGTGCCAGGCACTTGCTGTAGCGATGCCGAGCATCGCTACAGCATCCTTAAGAGCGTCGAGTTCGTGGTATCGAGCATGTCGAGGGTAAGGACGGTGTCCTTTGGTATGTCGCGAGAGAGGGTCTTGCCGGCCATCAGGTAGAACGGGATGACTTCGGGTCCGACCGAATCGTGGGGGACCAGAGAGACATCGACACCTTCGATCACGTGGTGGTGGCCGTTCACCTCGAGCAATTCGCCTTTGGAGAAGTCCCGGACGGTGGTTCCGACCATCTTGGAGACCCTGTGGCAGCCTTGCGAGCTCGACATCCGCTTCAGGCTGGCTAGCAGAACAGACATGGGGGCTTCCACTCCCATGAAGTGGTACGGGAGGTACATGCATGCGTATTTCTTGTTGCGCGATACGATATGTCCCTTCTCTTTCAACAGGTCCCAGACTTGTTCGTTGTGGCAGGTGACGATGATGAAGACACCACCGGCGAAGCTGGCTTCGTCGGGACGTCTAAGGTTGATGAACACATCGACCACACCGGTCTTCTCGAGGATACCGCCGTCTTCGATCGGGATAAAGACATCGGCAAGTTCCTCGACACGGCAGATCGGATAATGCATGGCGTCGCATGCGGGGAGCAATCCTGTGATGTTCGAGACCACGTTCATCTCGCAGTAGTCGGGAACCGCGGATTGGGGGTAGTCCTTGAGCAGCTCCCTGCGTCGGACAAGGGTCTGAGGTCCTTCCAAGGTCCAGGTGGAAGCGAATTCGGGGATCGGGGAAGCATCACCCAAATATTCGAACATGCCGTTCTGCGGGTCGTAGATGAAGTCGTATTCGCTCGATTTTCCGGCGGCTATGATTTCCAAGCCCAAGGTCTTTGCCCATGAGTAGAGCTGGACCAGGTTGCCCGGTTGGTCGCCGTTGACGATCGTGTAGATCAGGTTGTTGCGTTGGGCCAGGTCGTGCAGGTAGGGGCCGGCCACCGAATCGGTTTCCTTGGAGACCATGCAGACATGGATGCCGTTGAGCAGGCAATCTTCTGCAACGTAGGCACTTACCTCGGGGACACCAGTGGATTCGACCAGGACATCGATGTCGGTCGATGAGAGGAGTCGACTGTGCTCCAGGATCAGTATCGCATCATCCTTCAGCAAGGCGGCGGCGATATCGTCGGCAGTCCGGCACAGATGGAATCGGTTGGAGTCGTAGCCGAGTTCGTTCAGCAGCACCAGCGATTTTTCGGCGTCGAGGTCACACATCACCCGTAGGGAGATCGATGGGATCATGGGGATCTGGGCGAGGAACGAATAACCGAAGCCTCCGTTCGCCCCGATGATTCCCACTCGGATTTCGCCTGCCCTACTGGTATCCAGCAACTCAAAATAATTCATCAGCCTCTCCTGCGGTGCCTGGCACCAACTTTAGGTTTTGTATACAAAATGATAAAACGGTACCTGGCACTATGTTGCCTTTGCATTTGGATTCAAATGCAACATCTCCACCTCGGTGAGATACCGGATGGGAAGCGATTGCCCCAGATACCATAGTTTTGCCGTCTCTTCGAATTCCTCGGCGGCCGAGACCGCATCGGCCAGTGTTTTTCCGCAGACGATGAAGCCATGGTTGGCCATGAGCAGGCTCGTGTAGGCACGTTTCTCGCGTACGTCGTCGGCTATCGCGGGGTCTCCCGGCTTGCGGTAGGGAAGGATGCCGACCGCCCCGACTTTCATCACAAAGTAGGGGGTGAACGGTTTGATGGGCACCCCGTCGGCCAAACCTTCGCAGCTGGCCAACAAGGTGGCATAGGTGGCGTGCAGGTGTACGACTGCGGTGATCTCGGGGTGCACTTCATAGCAGGCCAGGTGGAAGAATATCTCCTTGGTCGGCTTCTTGCCCGACAAGAGGTTCCCCGATGCATCGATGTGCGAGACATCTTCGACGTTGAGGAAACCGAACGAGGATCCGGTGGGGGTGGCCAGGAAGGTGCCGTCCTCCAATTTCATGGTCATGTTGCCGGCCGATCCGACGGCGTATTTATGTGCGTAGAGCATATGGGCGTACCGCACCATTGCCTGGCGTGCTTCAAGATTGTCCATCGTACAACTCCTGTGCTTTCTTGAAGAAATCGATTGTGCCGAAATTGCCCGACTTGTACACCAGCTGCATCTCCCCGTCGAGCGAGCGGATCCATGAGACGCCCGGGTCGATCTGGATACCGATGAGATAGGATGATAGTCCGAGGACGGTCGCCACCACCCCGCTGGTCTCGCCACCTGCGATCAGGTAATTTTTGATTCCGCGTGTGGCTACCAGGCTGGTCATAGTTCCGATCACCTGTTCTATGCGGGCGGAGACTTCGGCATCGCCGTAGGTCTGTTTGCTCTTCTCCAACTCCTGCGGTGTCTTGGTCGCATAGACCATCGGAGCGTAGGGGCCGTTGTTGTTCTCGAGGACCCAGTCGGCCAGTTCCTGTGCGTACTGGGGATTTTCGAGGCATTGAGCTTCCTCGATGTAGCGCGAGGGAGCGATCGTGCGATACAAGGCGACCTGTTCGTTGGTCCGCTGCGAGCAGGATCCGGCGATCACCACTGCCGGTTGACGACGTGGCAGAAAGCCCGCGGCCGGGGTGTCTTGTCTGCCAAGCTTTCGGTTGTGCAGGTGTGCCATGCCGATCGCGAGGCCCGATCCTCCGGTCACCAGGGGAAAGTCCCCGGTGGCTTCGGCGATTGCATCGAGTTGCGCTTCCTCAAGCACATCGACAATCAGGTAGTTCGCGTTGGCAGCTCGGGCGGTTTCGATGCATTGGCGGATGTGTTGGGGGCCTTTGGCCATGTCCTCGTAGTGGATATGGGTACTGCTTCCCTTGAATTGGCCTTCCATGAGTCGGCAGAGCTTGGCATCCCGCATAGGTGTTATGGGGTGGTGGCGCATGCTCGATTCACTGAGCAGCTGGTCGTTGACGAACAAGTACCCCTTGTATACTGTGCGTCCGTTGACCGGCAGCGCTGGGCAGATGAGTGTCATAGAGGTGTTGAGGCGGGCCATGAGGGCATCGGCGATCGGGCCGATATTGCCTTCATGGGTGGAGTCGAAGGTCGAGCAATATTTGAAGTAGAACCGGTCGCACTTGGCCGCTTGCAGGAATTCGAGTGCCTCGAGGGCCTTGTCGACTGCTTCGGGAACTGGGCAGGAACGGATTTTCATGCTTACCACCAAGGCGTCGGCGTCCAACTCGTGCTCCTGGTTGGGAACGCCGTTGAACATGATCGTTCGCATGCCGTTTCCGACCAGGAAGCCGGCGATATCCGTTGCTCCGGTGAAGTCGTCCGCTATCACACCTAGTCTCATATATGCTCCTTTGGAGGTACCTGGCACCAACTTTTCATTTTGTATACAAAATTGAAAATCGGTACCTGGCACCTTACTTGTAACTTTTCTTAAGCTTGGCGATGAGTTTCATCACCAGAGGTGCCAACAGCAACGCTGTCGTGAACAGCAGCAGGCCGAGGGAGATGGGTTTTTGCAGGAAGACCATCGCATTGCCGTTGGATATCGAAAGCGCTTGCCGGACCGAGATCTCGAAGCGCGGTGCGAGTACGAAGGCCAGGAGGACCGGGGGTATGGGGAACGCCTGTTTCTTCAGATAGAAGGCTCCGATGCCGGCGAAGATCATGAACCATACGTCGAACATATTGTTGTTGACCGAGTAGGAACCGACGATACAGATGATCACGATAATCGGTGCCATGATTTTGGTGGGTATCTTGAGGAAGGACATGAGGAACGGGATGATCGCCATTCCGGCGATCAGACAGACGATGTTTCCGATATACATGGAGCTGATCAAGCCCCATACGAACGTTGGGTCCGAGGCGAACAACAGCGGTCCGGGACGAAGGCCCCACATCATCAGGCCTCCGAGAAGGACTGCGGTCGTGGCAGATCCCGGTATTCCCAGGGAGAGCAGCGGAACGAACGCACCGACTGCGGCGGCGTTGTTGGCCGCTTCCGAGGCGGCTACCCCTTCGATGGCACCCTTACCCATCTGGTCCCTGTTCTTGCCTATTTTCTTCTCCATGACGTAGGCCAAAAACGATCCGGTGGTACCGCCGGCACCCGGCAGGAACCCGATGAAGTTGCCCAACAAGGCACTTCGCACCGAGGGCATGAATATCCGCTTCATTTCACTGCGGTCGAGCATGCTCTCACGCAAGGTGAGCTGTTTCACCGGCTCGATGTGGGCATCGGATTTGGGCTGCATCATCTCCATGACTTGGCTGAAACCGAACATGCCGATGACCAGGGGGATGAAGGAGATGCCGCTGATCAGGTTCATGTTTCCGAAGCTGAAGCGGGGAAGTCCGGAGGCGCCGTCGATACCGATGGTCGACAACAGCACGCCGATTCCCGAGGCAATCAGACCCTTGACGGGGTCGTCACCCAACAGCCAGCCGATCGAGGTGAGGGCGAGGAAGATCAGGGCGGCTACTTCGGCAGGACCGAATTTCAATCCGACTTCCGCCAGCAACGGTCCGAAGATAGTGAGGAAGATGATGCCGATCGATCCGCCGATGAACGATGCGATGTTGCCGGCGAACAGCGATTTGCCAGGCTTGCCCTGCTTGGTGAGCTCGTAGCCGTCCAAGGCGGTCATGACCGCTGGCGAATCGCCAGGTATGTTCATGAGCGTCGCGCTATAGGCGCCGCCGTACATGTTTCCATAATAGATGCCGGCCAACATGATGATGCCGGTGGTGGGATTCAGCTTGAACGTCATCGGAAGCAACAACGAGACTCCGGTGACGGCCCCGATGCCAGGCATGGCACCGACTACGATTCCCAGGATTCCGCCCAACAGCGCCGCGATCAGGTTCGGCAACGCGAATGCGACGGTGAATCCTTGGAACAACAACTCAAAATTATTCATTCCTTCGTCTCCTTGCTAGCAAATCTCATTAGAATCCGAACACACCACGTGGGAATGGGACGCGAAGCCACCAGACGAACACCACGTAGATGAAGAGAACGATCGGAACACTGAACAGGAACGATCGGACGACCGAGTAATGGCTGAGGAAACGCACCCAGCAGAAGGCGATGAGCGCGACTGCCACGACAACCCCGAGGTAGGTGATCGCGTAGATGCCCACGATTGCGATGGCGGCGGGAATCAACGGTTGCAGTCGGGTCTTCCAGGAATCGATATCGGCGGAGACCGTCGGGGAGGCATCACCTGCCGGCGTTGCCTTCGAAGGGGCCGCACGTTTGGTTCGCACTGCCCTGACCAATGCGATGGCCGACAGGATCATGACCAGGATGCTGAACAATACGGGAATGAACCCACTGCCGGGTTTGCCATCGACATAGAACCCGTAGACAGCCAGGCCTTGTTGCAGCCAGTAGCCCGAAACCGTCATGAATACCAACGCAAGTAGAATTTCCATGTTTGTGACTCCTGTGAAAGAAAACCGATAAGCAACCGATTCGTACAGCGGAGATACCCTTGTCAGGATATCTCCGCATGCAAAGGATCTAGAGCAGGCCGATGGATTTGGCTGCTTCTACGATCTTACGTTCCGATTCCGTGTTGAATTTGGTGAAATCGTCGGCGTTGAGGAAGAGATCTTCCAAGCCGTCCTTTTCGATATAGTTCTGCTTCCACTCGTCGGTGGCGCAGACTTTTTCCATGACGTCGCTCCAGTAGAGCTGGGCTTCACGGCTCATGCCGGCACCTGCCATGATCGAGCGGGACATCTGGAATTCGACTCCAGGGTATCCGAGTTCGGCGAAGGTCGGTGCGGCCTCGAATGGTGCGGCAAGGCGGGTTGGGGAGAACGCTGCCAATACGCGGAGCTTTCCACCTTCCACCAGTCCGATACATTCGCCCGGGTTGAAGATACCGAATTCGACGTGGTTGCCGAGCAGTGCTGTGGAGATTTCACCGGCGCTGTTGAAGTAGACGGTATTGAAGTCGACTCCGGCTTCCTGGTTGATCTGGACGACACACAGCTTGTCGAGGTTGTCGGCGGTTCCGACGGTGAGGGCCTTGGGATTGGCCTTGATGGCTGTCAGGGCATCATCGAAGGTCTTATACGGGCTGTCGGCCGATGTCACGAACACGACGTTGTCCATGGCCAGGTTCGCGATCATGGTGAACTCGCCCTTGGGGGACTTGCTCTTGTTGATGTTCATGGAAAGCACGTGGGCAGTGTTTGCCGTGAACAGGGTGTAGTTCGGATTGGGCTTGGAGTTCACATAGGAGTGACCTGCCGCGCTCGACCCGCCGGGTTTGTTGACGACCATGATGGTCTGGGAAGAGAAGTTGTTCTTCTGGATGATATCGACGATCAGGCGGGCCATGATATCGCTACCGCCACCGGCGCTTGCCGGGACCACCAATTCGATCGGCTGGTCGGGATAGGTCGCTTGCTCGGCCTGGGCCGCGGCGAACAGGGATCCGATGCCAACGATGAGACACAAGAACAGTACACTGATTCGTTTCATTACACACTCCTTTTTGTAATCCATTGCTGATAGGAACCATTCGCGGACGCTGTCCGACCAGGGTCCCCTCCCCGTTCATAGTGCAAAATTCGTGCCAACAATCGAATTCGTGACCACAACCTTGCAAGTCCTTTCTTCAATACATCTTACATTCGATACACAACTATCTATAGCAAAACCGCTTAGGTTCGCGGGGCTTGCTATGTTGCAACAATGTTGCAGTGTTGCAACACATGTTACACCAAGCCGTACTTCAACATGTGCCGGTACAGGGTCGTCCTGTCCATTCCGAGCATCTTCGCGGTCCTGGTCCGGTTCCCTCCGCAACATGCCAGGGCTTCGGCGATGCGTTCCCTTGCCGGCAAATCCGAACCTATCGTATCGGTCATACGGAACGTGCGGGATGTCTGTGAACTCTGATATCCCTGTGATACCTGGGGCATATGGAGCGTCGAGGCATCCCCAGCACAATCAGCTCCCATGGTTCGTGCCATTGCCGAACCCAAACAGGAGGCCACGTCGGCTGCGGTGACCGTTTGTGCGGCAACCACCACCGAAAGCCGTTCGCAGATATTGCGCAATTGCCGGACGTTGCCATCCCACAGATGGTTTTGCAGCAATTCATACCCAGATTCGTCTATGGTGTGCACCACACTCTTGTTCTCCGCATCGGCCAGAGCCAGGAAATGGCGGGCCAACGGGACGATATCCTCCCTGCGATGCCGCAGAGGAGGTATATCGAGGCGCAGGACATCCAGGCGATAGAACAGGTCCTTGCGGAAGCGGTTCTCCTCGACGTCCTGTTCGAGGTTCCTGTTTGTCGCTGCAATGATGCGGATATCGACAGGCAGGACGGTGTCGTGGCCCAATCGCATGATCTCGCGTTCCTCGATGACCCGCAGCAGGCGCCCCTGCAACTGCAGGCTCATCTCCGATATCTCGTCCAAAAAGATCGTTCCGCCGTGGGCGAGTTCGAACATGCCCATCTTGCCCTCTTTCGCGGCTCCGGTGAAGGCTCCGCCGACGTATCCGAACAATTCGCTTTCCAGCAACGATTCGGGCAGTGCGGCGCAATTGATGGCGACAAAGGGTCCGTTCATGCGGGGACTGACCGTATGGATGCTTTGCGCGAACAGTTCCTTGCCGGTGCCTGTCTCCCCTACCAGCAGGATGTTCGCCTGGACCTTGGCGAAGCCTTTGGCCAGTTCGATGGTCTTGCGTGTGGCGGCGCTGGTACCGATGACCATGGAGAAATCGTAGTTGGCCACAAGGCCCTTCCGGTTGGCTTCGCGTCGGATGCGGGTTTCTATCTTTTGGATCTGCGACAACTTCTGGAAGGTGACGATGCCGGCGGCGAAGATATCGTTGACCACCACGGGGACCCGGTTGACGGCGGTCCTGGTACCATTGATTTCGATGAAATCCCCGATGGCGGGCGAGCGGAGCGTCGCGAAGTCGGGGCTATCGAGCGCGGGCAGAATAGCACAGAGCGGCTTGCCGATGATCTCGTCCAGTGGTGTTCCGATCAGTTCCTGTGCATACTGGTTGCAAATGGTGATCCGTTTCCCGCTATCGACGGAGACGATGCCTTCGTGGACGTGTTCAACCAGGGCATTGAGCCGCTGAACGCGGGTGCGTTCCTCGATATTCAGGTGGTACAGTCGCCAGGCTTCATCGATTGCCTGGCGGACGCTCTCCTTACCTGTTTCTATGCGTACGGCTGGGATGTTCCGTTCGATCGCACGGGTGGATATGAAATCACCACCGATTATCAGGTCGGCACCGTCGGATAGGGCACGGTCGATGAATGTGTCCAGGTCGTCGGAAGGCCCGATCTCATAGGTCCGCACCGCCGGGAGGAAGCTGCTTGCGAAGTTGTCGACTCCGTAGACAGCGTTCGCCGTAGCGATGATGGCGATACGTTTCGCTCCGAAGCGAGTGACGCCTTCGGTCATGGCTCGCAAGATGTCGTATCCGCTCATGGGCAGTTCGACGACACTGCCGTTTTGCCTGAGCCGTGTGAGGTACGAGGCGGTCAGGCCCCGGGCTATGAATATGTCGCCGGACAGGTTGCTCTGCTTGACGTCGTCGATGCCGACCTGGTTAACGAGAAATTTGATCTCGTTCCGTTTCGGGTGCTCTGCGAACGCTTCCTGTACCACGGAGACCAGTTTCTCGTAGGGGACAATGAATTCGATGGTGAACATGAACGCTCCTTCGGAGGTACCTGGTACCATAATGAATATTTGTATACAAAACGTGTAGAGACTAACCCATCATAGCTTTGGGGCGGTGGTTCAAGGTACTCGTCAGCTCAAACTGTATACAAAATTAAAACCCGGTACCTGGTACTTCGATTTCGACGCCTTTCTTGTCGGCCGAGACATATGCGGCATACACGACGGCTATGGTGTCGGCGGCAAGCTGACTATCCGATTCGAGCCCACTGCCATCGGCGAACGCCTTGTAGCAGAAATTCATCTCATGCTGGTAACCGGTGAACCAATCCTCGTCGGGGGACGTGCTCGCCCAGCCCTGCTTGGTGCCGATCTTCTCGACCACATAGATGTCCTTGAACTGCTCTTCCTTCGGATTGTAGGTCTGCAGCGAATTGTTGGGATTGATCGAACAGAGGGTGCGGTGGTTGTTGGTACACACCTCGAGCCAGTTGTGGACCCCGCCCAAAGCCAGTTCGGTGGCGAAGATATCGGCGAAGCTACCGTCACTGAATATGACATGGACCAGACCGAAATCTTCGATATCGGTGTAGCTCGTGCGCAAGAACCCCGCATCCTCATACCAATCGCTGGTGGTCACCGCATGGGTGCGCGCCGAGACGGCGACCGGTCGGATAGCCTTGCCGTTGCGGGCACGACCCTCGACCTTCTTCATATACAACGCGGCGGTGAGCGGATGCACCCCCTTGCCCATGATCGATCCGCCACCGGAATGGGACCACATGCCGTAGTACTTCGCATGCGAACCGGAATGGGACTCCTCCCCGTGCATCCACAGGATCTGGGCGCCGGTCTTCTCCAGGATTTCCCGTTCCTTTTGGATCGCCGGGGCGAACACCCAGTTCTCCGCATAGGCTATGGTGCCCTTGCTCTGTTGCTCCGCTTCGAGGATCCGTCCGACACTGGACATGGCACCGGCCAGGGCTTCCATCTTGTCGAGCGTCTTGCCGTTGAAATCGGGCGACCCGTCGCCAAAATAACCGGTGAACGGTTTTTCAATGATACAGTGCCTGTGCATCGCAAGCGCTGCGACCGCTATGGCCTCGTGGGTGGAGGGAGGTGTGCACACGTGCACCACATCGCAATTGGCGATCAATTCATCCAACGATGCGAAGGCACGGATTCCCCGTTCGCGGGCAAAAGCCTCCCGTCGTTCGGCCGAGGTCGAGTAGACGCCGACAACCTCGACATGGGCCTCGTAGACCCGCCTGAGGGCTTCATGATGGAACGCGGCGGCAAACCCCGAACCGACCAGACCAGCTTTTAATGTCCGTTTCCCTTGCATCAATCGCTCCTTCGGAGGTACCTGGCACCAACTTTGATTTTTGTATACAAAACCATCGCACTGCACCCCGCATGCAACTTCATATGGTGTCTCGGGGCATAATCAAGCCAATATTGTATACATTTTTATGAACGGGTACCTGGTACGAACAACGTTTTTATTCTTCGCTTCACATTGCCCATGAACAGGTTGAACCAGCGCATCTTGCTCACCATACTCAATATGATGAAAAAAATCAGCACCATCGAGATCGGACGGGTGAAGAATGGAGTCAGACTGCCGTCGGTGAGCACCAATGCCCGTCTGAGGTTCTTGTCGAGGATATCGCCGAGGATGATGCCGAGCACCATGGGTGCCACCGGATAGTCGAGTTCCTGCATCACATAGCCCAACAATCCGAAGATCACCATGATGATGATATCGAAATAGCGGGATTCCACAGCATAGGCCCCGATTACGCACAACACCAGCACAACGGGCATCAGCTTGCTGCGGGGAACCTCGAGGACCTTGATAAGCGTCTTGACCATGGAGAGGCCGAGGATGAACATGGCTACCGTCGCAAGGAGGAACATGGCGACCACCGAGTAGACGAACTGGGGATTCTCCACCATGATCAGCGGACCTGGACGGACCCCGTGGATATACATGGCGGCCATGAGGACAGCGGCGGGCGCCGAACCGGGAATCGCCAACGAAAGGACGGGGATGATCGCTCCACCGACGGCGGCGTTGTTGCCGGTCTCGGCAGCTATCAAACCCTCGATGCTGCCATGCCCGAACTTCTCCGATTCCTTGCTGGCACGGCGGGCGAAGTCATAGCTCACCCAGGCTCCGATATCCTCACCGACACCAGGAATCGCTCCGATGAACGTGCCGATCAAGCCGGAGCGGATGATGGTCTTCCAGTATTTTGCGATATCCTTGATGCGGGGAAGTACCCGCTTGATCTCGCTCTTGATGATCTCCACCTTCTGGTGCTTCATCATCATGATGACTTCGGCGAACCCGAATGCACCGACCATGGCGGGAATCAGACGGACTCCACCCGACAATTCGATGTTTCCGAAGGAGAAGCGGACGTGGGCGTGGATACCCTCCATACCGATCATGGCGATCATCAGACCGAAGAAGCCCGAGATCCATCCCTTGAGCGGGTCTTTGGGAGCGGTCAAGGTACCGCTGATCACCACACCGAAAATCGCCAGCCAGAAGAACTCGATCGATTGGAAGCTCAATGCGAAGTTACCGATCAGCGGTGTGAACAGGGCGAGCATGATCATACCGATCACCGACCCGAGGAACGAACCGGTAGTGGCGATCCCGATAGCCTCGCCGGCCCTTCCCTGCCGGGAAAGCGGATGTCCATCGACAGCCGTGGCGGCATTGGCGGGGGTTCCGGGGATATTGAGCAGGATCGCACTACGGCTTCCGCCGTAGATCGAGCCGATGTACATGCAGATCAGTATCAGCACCGCGTTGTCAGCGGGTAACCGGAAGGTCAGCGTCGTGAGCAACGCGATTCCCATGGTAGCTGTGAGGCCCGGCAGCATACCGACGATAATACCCAGTTGTGTGGCCCAGAATACATTGAATATTGTTCCCAAGGTCAGGAAATTGCCCAACCCGATGCCCAGCATTTTCAATCCTTCAAACATATCGGCAACTCCTATGGTAGACGGATCAGGAAGACATAGCGGAACACGACCGACACCAGTACGGCAGTCAGCAGGGCTTCCACTCCAGCCAGGATGTATGTCCGCTTCTGTTCGCCCGGGCGCTTGGTGCGATCGTATTCGAAGATCACGATGAACCCGAAGACATAGAGGAAGGTGGCGACCGGGTACCAGGCCCAGCCGATGAGGATAATGGCGTACAACAGGCAGAATCCGACGGTCAGGATGACCCTGAGCGTTTCCGGCTTGTGCCAGAACCCGACCTTTTGCACGCTGCCTTCCCCCGCAGCACCAGTCGATGCCGACGACGTTGCCGCCGAATTGTGCTTGGACAACCGGTACCCGCCGTGACGCATGGCACGGAAGAACAAGGTGATGCTGAGCACTCCCATGATCACACCAAGAATGGCCGGCACTATGCCAGGTATGGTATAGGGATTGATGTTCCTATGCTCGAGCCGCGGCATCCGCAGCGATTCGATGATCACGAATGCCGACAATGCCATAAGCAATACGGAGGTGATGAAGTCGGCCCGGGGCATTTTTTCGCCAGCCGGACGTTTGTTTTTCAACGATGTCTGCACAGGTGCCATGGACGAACCTCTCTTTGTCTGTGTTCCGAACTTGTGTTGTGAAACGCCAAGCATAGACATGCTGAATCCGGAGTCCCCGAATCCAGCATTCTTTTGGAAAATAGTGCCGGACACCCTTTTGCGGAAGGTGTCCGGTATCCTACAGTTCGATTACGGTCTAGGAATGCCTACTGAAGCGGGTGACATGACAGCATCGCCGGCATCATACTTGAGCCATGCGTCGATTTGCACCATGCCGAACGACTTGTCGAATGCGCTCTTGCCGTATGCAGGGTCGAAGACGACGGCGTTCTGCTTAGCCCAGGTGCGCAAGCTGTCGCTGGTCATGACCTTCTCTTGCCAAATCTTGTCGAGGGTATCTGAGACTTCCTTGGGGACAGCCTTCGGTACGAAGATCGCGAAGTACTGGGCGGCAACCTTGAAGTCGGAGATCCAATTGGTGATCGGTGGAACGACGCCATTATACCCTTCGATTTCCAGCGGCTCGGTGGTGAGCACCACCAGCGGGCGAAGCCTGCCGGCACGGATCATGTCGACCTGTTCGACCGAGAGCTGGGGAACGACTTCCGCCTCGCCACCGACAGTAGCCGTGACTGCGGGAGCTCCACCATCATAGGTGACATGCCGATAGGTAATTCCGGTGTGCTTGGCAAGCAGTTCCATGGCGGTGTGTCCGGCGGAGTTGACTCCTGCGGTCGCAACCTTGATCTGCCCCGGTTTTGCCTTGAAGGCAGCCAAGAGGTCGTCGAAGGTCTTGTACGGGGAGTTGGCGTTGACAGAGATGACATTGGGCATGGCTACGTTGGTGTAGATGTGCCAGTCGTCAAGCGTGGTGTCAAGCAATCCTTGGATCTTGTAGACGCCAAGGTCCTTGACCGCTCCAGCTGTCCAGGTATACCCGTCCTTGGGAGCATCCATGGTGGCCTTGGTTCCCAATGAACCCGAGGCACCGGCCTGGTTGACGACGACGACACTGATCCCCAGCGCCTCCTCTATGATCGCGGCTGTCGCGCGGGCTGAACGGTCTGTCGAGCCGCCGGCTCCCCAGGGGACGATCAGGTTGATGGGTCTGTTCGGTTTCCATGTGTAGGCCCCTGTAGCTTCCGTGGCACCTGCACCGAATACTGAAGTGAGGGTGAAGATGACCAAGACTGCACCAATAAGCAATACTTTTGCTTTTTTCATGACACAAAACCTCCTTCTGTGTAACTACCCATAGTTATATCACGGGAAAAAGACGAACAACAGGGAAAAATGAAAATATACGGAGAAGGCAATCGGGCGATGCCTTGCCGATGCGATTACTGGGCAAACTGCCCGATACTTGCTATACCATGTGGGAGGAGTCCTACCGCATGAAACATCTTGCCAGACCCGCGGATCTGTTGATCCTGACCCTCAGCATCCTCTCCATTGCCTTGGTGTCGATCCAAGTGTATAGTCGACCCGTTTCGAATCCGGTCGTACGGATCGAGGGCGCCGAATCCCAGTGGATCTATGCACTCGACCAGAGCAACACAGCGCAGATTCCTGGCCCCAATGGCATTATGGAGTGGAGAGGCCTTTGTGGAGGACTGCGATTGCTGTCCCTTGAAAATCTGTGTTTCGATGGGGCGCATCCACCGTGCGGGACAATGGATAATTTGCCTTCCCAACCAGATATTCGTATGGATCGAAGGCACCCCGTCCGATACCTCGATCGACGATATTGCTTCTTGAATCTTCCCTTCGACAACCTGGGTCATCGTACCGGGAGCCCTGTTTCCGGAATCTGGATTTACTCTTGCCGGGGAGTATCGTAGAATGGGGTGCATAGGGGGGAACCATATGGAACGCTTGAACACCTATACCAAGATCGTGGCGACAATCGGACCTGCATCGGAATCGTACGAGACCATCAAGGCCATCATCCAGGGGGGAGCGCGTGTCATCCGGTTGAACTTCAGCCATGGTACGGCCTCCGAACAACAGAGCCGGGTCGACCGCGCGCGCAAGGCTTCGGTTGAACTGGGCATCCCCATCGCGGTGTTCCAGGATCTGCAAGGGCCGAAGATCCGCATCAGCCAACTGGCAGAGCCTTTCTTCGTCTTGGAACGGGGCGATTCGATCATCCTGACCACTGAACCGTGTGTGGGGACGAAGGAACGCATCGGCATCGACTACCCATTCCTCCACGAGGAGATCTCACCCGGTTGCCGTATCCTGATCGACGACGGATTGATTGCTCTGACGGCCAACAAGGTGGTGGGGCACGATATCCATTGTACGGCTGTCGAAGGTGGTGTGGTCAAACCCCGCAAGGGTGTAAACTTGCCGGGAGTGCCGCTGCGGCACCTGTCGTCGTTCACCCCCAAGGACGAGAAGGACCTGAGCTTCGCGTTCGAGAACAACCTCGACTATGTGGCGCTCTCGTTCGTGCGTAGTGCTGCCGATGTTGCGGCGTTGCGCCGGTTGATGCGCGAACGGCACGGGCGGGAGATACCTATCATCAGCAAGATCGAGAAGCCCGAGGCGGTGGACGATATCAAGGGAATCATCGCCGAATCGAGTGCGATCATGGTCGCACGAGGGGATCTGGGGGTCGAGATGTATCCCGAGGAAGTGCCGATTATCCAGAAATCAATCATACGTGCATGCAATGAGGCGGGATTACCGGTCATAACGGCCACGCAGATGCTCGAGTCGATGATGCACAATCCCCGCCCTACCCGTGCCGAGACCAACGATGTGGCCAATGCGGTGCTGGACGGTACCAGCGCGGTGATGCTCTCGGGCGAGACGGCGGCGGGCGATTATCCGTTGAAGGCGGTGGAGATCATGAATCGCATCATCTCGCATACCGAGTCGAGCATTGAGTTCAAGCGCTTGGTGCTTGACCAGGGGTTGAATCGCGAGCACGTCGAACTGCGCAGCAAACGAACGACCACCGAGGCCGTGGGTCTGGCGACGCGCGAATTGGCGTTGGCGGTCCAGGCTTCGAAGATCGCCTGTTTCACCCACTCTGGCAGCACGGCCCGCCGTATCGCCAAATTCCGTCCGGGTACGCCGATCATCGCCTTTTCGCCGGTGGCCTCGACGGTAAGCCGTTTGGCGATTTCCTGGGGAGTGACTCCCGTGTTGATCGACAACCTGGCCACGGTCGACGAGCTGCTCACCTTCGCACCACGGTATCTGATGGAGCACCAGCTGGTGCGAAAGGGCGAGACGGTGGTGATCACTGCCGGTGTTCCGGTGGGAAGTCCGGGTATGACGAACATGATCAAGGTGGTCGAGATCGAGTGACTGCATCTGCATACCGATTGAAGCGAAAGGAGTGTTGACGGAGTAGTATTAGAGGTCAAGCACGAGTATTCAAGGAGTTGCCGAGTGGAGTCACAGAGGACAGAATGGAAACGGATATGGAAAGACGAGTACCTCAAATCGATTTGTGCGTTCGCAAATTCACAGGGCGGAGATTTGTTGATTGGGATTGATGATGACGGGACTATCGTCGGTGTCTCGAACTCGGATAGGCTTCTTGCAGAGTTGCCGAATAAGATTCGGACCACCATGGGAATCATTCCAACGATACGCTTGGTTGGCACGAAGGATACACCGTACCTGGTGATACAGGTTGAAGGATACCCTTTTCCTGTCAGTTACAAAGGTCGGTATTATATCCGTTGTGGAAGTACCACCCAACTGCTGACAGGGCTCGAACTGGACAAGTTCATGCTCAAGAAACAGGGTATGACGTGGGACTCGGTCGCGACTCCTTCTGTTTCTGTTACCGATTTGAAACAGGATGCTATCCACGACTTTTCCTCCCGAGCGTTTCAGTGCAACCGGTTGTCTAAAAGTCATATCGAGGTTTCCGATTCACTTTTGCTGAAAAACCTGAACCTGCTCGACGGGAATCATGTAAGACGGGCAGGTGTTGTGCTTTTCCACCCATCCCCTGAACAGCTCTTCGTTGGAACGACAGCAAAAATCGGATTTTTTCTGAATGATGCGGATTTACGTTTTCAGGATGAATTGACCGGGCCGTTGATCGAGCTTCCCGACAAGATCATCGAATTGCTCTACACCAAATATCTCAAGGCGGAAATCTCTTACAAGGGATTGTACCGTGTAGAGACTTTTCCCTTCCCCGAAGCGGCAGTACGTGAAATATTATTGAATGCTCTCGTCCATAAAGACTATGGCAGTGGAACTCCGATTCAAATCCGTGTGTACGACGACCGTCTCTCCATCTGGAATCCTGGTGCATTGCCCCAAGGAATCACGTTGGAAAATCTTTTTAGGAATCATCCTTCGTTACCGTACAACCCACATATTGCCAATGTGATGTTCAAGTTCGGCATGATAGAAGCTTGGGGGAGAGGATATGAGAAGGTACAAGTGGCATGTGCGACGGCAGGAATTCCGGTTCCCACCGTGGAGGTGAACCCAAGTGGTATCCTTGTTTGCTTCAAAGCACCCCGTGGCGGATTAAATGGCGGATTAAATGGCGGATTAAATGGCGGATTATCGAGTGATTCGGACCGCATCTTGCAAAGCATCCACCATCACCCCGGTGCTCGGATTCCTCAGATTGTCGAGGTGACCGGCATTTCCACCAGAACTGTGGAACGCCATATCAAGACCTTGAAATCCATGAACCTGATCCATTTCGAAGGGTCGAAGAAGACCGGTGGGTATTTCATCGTCCCGAAAAAGCTCTATGAAGATCGCGTTTCCGAGTCGTAGCATTACCTGACAGGAACCATACACCAACAAAAAACCTCCAGGCATGTTTGACGCTTGGAGGTCTGTTGGATGGTTCCGTATTGGTATGTAATCGTGGGGGGTCAGGCGTGCATGGCCAGGTAGGAACGCATGATATCGCCGCACGAGTTGTCATGGATCTTCACCACCTTCATCTCGCGCTTGGCGCTCTCGGCGGAATCTGAGGCGTGTGCGGTATTCACCATTATATTGCTGCCGAACTCGCGGCGGATCGTCCCACCCGGAGCCTTGAGGGGATCGGTGGGGCCCAAGACGTCCCGGATCTTGCCAATGGCATCCTCACCCTCATAGATCAGGATCATGCACTTGACCGAACCGGGTTGGTTCAGCTCTTCGAGGGGACATTGCGAGGGGCGGATACCCGACATGAATTCGATGATCTGCTCGAACTGGTCGACGGCGTACTCGATACCAACGCTGGAGGACAACGCCTGTTCGGTGTCGCTGCTGAGGGTGATGTTGAAGTGGGCCTCCAACTGTTCCTTGGCCTTGCGTCCGAACACGGGAGCCAACTTTTCCTTGAGGGCATCCTTGACCGGGCCATAGAATTCGAGGGCTTCGGCAACGCTCATGCGGTGGACCTTCACTCCGACAACACGCAAACCGGTCCTGCTGAACATGTCGATGATGGTACCGGGTTTGCTCGAGGCATATTTCCAGTTGTCGGGCTTGATGATGACCAACGAGCGCTGGACCTTGGAAGGATTGGGATACACCATGTTCTCGACGATATTCTGCTCGTCGGGCAGCCAGTCGGCGAACATTTTCAGGTGCAAGTCGGAGGTGGACTGCAACCGGGGTGTGAGCACGGCGGGCTCGAAATAGGAGACATGGTCGGGATCGTCAGAATCCATGATCAGGTCGGCATAGGTGTCCCGGATATTCTCACCGGTCATACTGTCTATGCTGCGTCGTTCGGCTTGTACCGGTCCACATATCTCGCTGAGCTTGCGGCAGGGCTCCTCTCCCCGGAAGATCAGCAGCAACGAGCGGTGGCGGCGACCTTGGGAAGGAGAAAGGTTCTGCTCGATGTAATCGGCCAACAACTCGCTGGTCTTGGCATTGTCGCCATCATGCTGTTCGCGGATCAGGGCGGCATACCGGCTGACAAAATGCTCGTCGGGAGCAAACATCTGGGCTCCGACCAACTCTATATCCAGCCGGGAAAGCAGGCGTGACAACACCCCGCCGGTACGGCTTTTTGCAATCGTGTACGGTGTGACCAACACGTAGGAAAGACTATGTTCCATGATTTTCATGACTCCTTGTCAATTTCTGTACGGCCAACACTATACATGCATTGGAAGCGAATGTCCATGTTTGGAATGCATCCACAAGTGAATTCGACTGCTTTGCCTGCAAAGCATACATCATTTCAGGCGATTGGCGGTTTTGAGCATTCCTGTAGTAATGGCATCGAACACTTCGAACGTAAATCCCGCCGGAAGGGACTGTAACAGTTCTTCTGAAACCGTCGGAACCGTTTCGATTACCTGGTCCATCATGTTGTTCATTTCCATTTCAGAGAAGCCATGCTCCATTCCCATCTCAATCCAATGCCTGCGCCCAATGCCCATATGATGGTAATGGGGATGCTTGGTACGGATAGCCATGGCCATCTTCAATTTTTGGGCGGGAATCCTTCCAGGGAGTGTCCCAAGCACGGGATATGCACTCATAAGGTCGTAGAATGGGGTCAACCGGTAGGTACCGCCTGGATTATGGAAGATGCTGAAATTCTTGGCATGCGCATCGGGCGCAGCCAATAGCCAGTTCAACAAAAGGGATTTCATGAAACTATATGTGTCCGTCCGGCGATTGGCGGAACCATGCAGCAGTCGCATGATTTCGCGTATGCCGGGCCCACCGTCGGATTCGTATTTGAATCCCGAGGAGTAGCCCAAGGCTTGGCACATATCCTCTTGCGGCAATCGGTATAGGCATCGATGGTCCGCATTCCAGCGGCGGTCGAACCGTTCGACCACCAACACTTTCTGGTCTTCAAATGTTTCAATCGTCGTATTTGCGACCTGTAGACCGAATAATGCGAAAATCTTGGTTGTAAGCCATTCGATTTCGACAGAATTCCTCAAATCCACTCCACCCAATTCACCCAAGGGCAATTTCAGGATATGGGTGGTCCCGGTCGGTCCCTCGGGAATGTACCAGGTGTCACGCATACGCAACAGCGCTGTCTTTTCTTGTACCCCAGCGAGTGAAATGCGCAAGTCGTTCCCAATATGTGATCCGAATTGGTTTCCCCCGGCCCTTGCATCCCTGAGCAAGTCGGCAATCTCGGATTCGGTCACAGCTCTTCCTGTCGCGGGAGGTACCACAAAGTCGCCAATCGGATCGGTAAGCAATTGCAATGCACCGACACAGTCCCGTCCGATCTCGTACAAAAGGTCGAAGGCACGAATCGAGGGAGCACGGTATCTGGTTTGGAACTTTCTTCGGATTTGCTCCGATTCGGGCAACAAATTCTCGAAGAACGACTCGACCAACGGTCCGCGATGCACAAGGGAACTGGAGAGGAATGGTAACGAGAGGGAGATGGGTCTGCCGGCCGGGTCTTCAACCCATGCCGGATTATAGTGCAACTCATGGATTCCTTGTGCCGTGATATGCCACGTTCCCACCGATTCCCCATTCATGTAGAGAAATAGCGTTCTGCTTTTCATTCGCCGAGCCATAACCGCCTACCAGATACTTTGGGAAACGATATCCCAATCGTTGGATTTTGGAGTGAGTTCGAGCGTGTAGTCATAGATTGCTAGTAATCTGAGCAAGGTTTCGATGGTGACGGTCGTGGAACCGTTTTCCAGGGCAGATATGGTTTTTGGAAGCACCCCTGCTTTGAATGCGGCTTCCTTTTGCGTAAGTCCCCGACTTTTGCGCATACTCTTCACCGAAGGTCCCAACTGTTGACCGATCCGAATCATGTATCGCATACACCCTCCAAGGTATATGAAATATATACCCCAAAAGGTATTTTTTGTCAATATACCCTAAAAGGGATATTTCAATATTTTACCCTGTAGGGTATTATTGCGAGCGCCAGAATCCCGGAGTCACTCCATGGTGGCGTTTGAACAGGACATGGAAGCGTTGGACATTGGGGAAGGCGCATTCGCTGGCGATCGTTTCGATGGTCAGGTCGGTTTGCTTGAGCAACCGGCACGCCTGTTCAAGTCGTCTTTCGGTTATCTCCCGATGGATCGTGACCCCCCTGGCCTGCTTGAACCTGACTTCCAACGACCTGCGGGATACAGAGCATGCCGAAACCACATCCTCCACTCCGATGGGTTTCGAGTAATGGGAACGGATGAACTGCACGGCACGGGCGACAACCGCATCGCGTTCCAGTACAACGGTCGTACTCTCCCGCTCCACCACTTCCTGTGGAGCAATGAGCAAAGTGTGTTGATGGTCGAACGAACGTGGCGATTCCACTTCGAGCAATTCATCCACCAGCGCCGCGGAGCGGTACCCGATGGTGGCACAATCGAGACGGACGCTGGAGAGGCTCGGGTTGCACAAGGTGCACAGCAAGTCCTCGTCGTCGACTCCAAGCAAGGTGATGTCCGCCGGTATCTCCCGTGCGATATCCCCGCAGTGCGCGAGGACCTTCACCCCCGCGGTGTCGTTGCAGCAAAACAATGCGGTGGCACGTGGCAGTTGTTTCAGCCAACTGTGCAATACGGGTGTCTGGTTGCTCTGTTGCCACCAGGCGAGGCTGCGCTCGAAACGGGGAATCCGATCGACAGCGATTCCGGCCGCTTCGGCGAACCCCAAGAGGCGCTGGCGGGACCAATGCACCTCGGGAACGCCACAGTAGGCGAACGAGCGGGCTCCAAGACGCCGCACATATTCGCCTGCCCGACGCCCGGTGGCGAAATCGTCGTTCTGGACACGATGGATGGTCTGCCGGGTATGGGCTCCCGCGATATCGACGATAGGAATACCCATGGAGGCGTAGCGGTCGGCATCGTCCTCGCTCTCAATGCGGGTGATGATTGCATCGCATTTGTCCTTGCCCGAGAAGCGCAACGGACGCAAACCACCACCAGAGCCACGCAACGACCAGTCCCGCTTGCCCTTGGCATACTCGATAATGCCGCGCGCGACAGCGGAGTCGAATGAATCGTGGAATCGCAATGAAATGCCAATAACGCCCATGGGGGCATCATATAGGAAAAATTTACGCAAAACAATATATCCTTAGCGTATTTCACGTATTGCATTCGTTCCTATACTTGCTAGGATGGTAATCGAAGAGAGGAAATAGCATTTATGAGCAAGACACGTACATTGCAAACACCCTATATAACCGTTCCCCAGACGCAAGCCCAATTCCCGGCAATCGGCCTGGGAACGTTCGGCAGCGACCATGTGGAACCCGATGCCATTGCCAAGGCGGTCCGGACCGCTGTCGAAATGGGATACCGGCATATCGACTGTGCGTCGGTCTACGGTAACGAAAAGCAAATCGGAGAGGTCCTGGCCCAATTGTTCGCCGACGGTGTGGTGAAACGGGAGGACCTGTGGATAACCGGCAAACTGTGGAACGACAAGCACGAGCCGGATGCGGCAAGGGAATCGTTCATGCAGTCCCTGTACGACCTGCAACTCGAGTACCTGGATTTGTATCTCATCCACTGGCCGTTCCCCAACTACCATCCGCCGAAATGCTCGATCGATAGCCGCAGCCCCAATGCGATTCCCTACGACCACCAGCGGTACATGGCTACCTGGCGCGTGTTGGAATCGCTCGTCGATGCGAAGCTGGTGCGCCATATCGGTACATCGAACATGACGGTTCCAAAATTGAGTCTGGTGGTGCGTGATGCACGGATCGCGCCGGCATGCAACGAGATGGAACTGCATCCCCATTTCCAACAACGGGTGCTGTTCGACTACTGCAAGCAGCATGGTATCGTACCGATTGGGTATTCCCCCCTCGGGTCTCCCGGACGTCCCGAGCGGGACAAGACGGACCACGATACGATCGACATGGAAGATCCAGTGATTGTAGCTATTGCCGCCGACCACGGAGTGCATCCTGCCGCCATTTGCCTGAAGTGGGCGGTGGCGAACGGACAGGTACCCATCCCCTTCTCCACCAAGGAACAGAATATCCGGTCGAACCTGGAAGCGGTCTGCAGCGATCCGTTGACGGCTGAAGAGAAGGCTGCGATCGACGGCATAGACCGCAACTGCCGTTTGATCAAGGGCCATGTGTTCCTGTGGGAGGGAGCCCTGGATTGGCACGACCTGTGGGATGAGGACGGAAGCATAACCACGCTCTACTAGAATAAAGCGCCTTAGATGCGCAAGGAGGAGTTTTCAATGAGTACAAAGACCATGAAGGGAGCGCTGTTACCTGGTGACAGCACCGTTGCATTCAAGGATTTTCCGATTCCAACTCCGGGACACGGTCAGGTTGTGGTGAAAACCAAGAGTTCCACGATCTGCGGTTCCGATATACGGGCGATTTACCGTGAGCATCTGGGCAAGGGTCCCGAAGGCTACCAGAATGTCATTGCCGGCCACGAGCCGTGCGGTCAGGTTGTCGAAGCCGGTCCGGGGTGCAAGCGTTTCAAGGCGGGCGATCGGGTGATCGTGTACCATATCAGCGGATGTGGGGTCTGCCACGATTGCCGCATGGGCTATATGATCAGCTGTTCGAGCGAATACCGGGCTGCCTACGGGTGGCAGCGCGATGGTGGCATGGCTCCCTACATATTGGCTGACGAGAAGGATCTGGTTGCCCTTCCCGACCAACTCACCTATACCGACGGAGCACAGGTTGCCTGTGGTTTCGGCACGGTATACGAGGCGATCGAGAAGATCGGTATCAGCGGCAACGATGCGGTACTGGTTGTCGGTCTCGGTCCGGTCGGACTGGCGGCGTTGATGTTGGCGAAGGCTATGGGAGCGAACATGCTTATCGGTGTCGAGTTCCAGCAGGAACGCATCGAGTTGGCCAAGAAACTCAAGCTGGTCGACCATGTGTTCACCCCGGGTGCCGATACATTGGACAATATCCGGACGCTCACCGGTGGCAAGGGTGTGGAGAAGGCGATCGATTGCAGTGCCAATGCCGACGGCAGGGCCCTGGCAATCCGGGCAACCCGACAATGGGGTAAGATCGCCCTGGTCGGTGAAGGTGGCACCGTAAGTTTCAACCCGAGTCCCGATATCATCCACGACCAGAAAACCATCTATGGCTCCTGGGTCACCAGCATTTGGCGCATGGAGGACCTGGTGGAACGCCTGGTGCGTTGGAATATCCACCCCGAGGACCTGGTCACCCACCGCTTCAGCCTCGAGCAGGCCGACGAAGCCTACCGTCTCATGGCAAGCGGTGCCTGCGGCAAGGTTGCGGTCTGTTTCGACGAAGAGTTGAAGTAGCTGGTATCACTATCGAATTGAGGGGAGACGACGGCGATGTTGCCGTCTCCCACTTTTTCATGCGGAAAATATTATTGCCAAACGAAGCGAGCGGAAAGGGACCATGCGATAGGCACTCTCCCGAGCGAGTGCAGGCAACGTAAGGATCCATACCTCGCCCCTTGGGGCGAAAAAGGAGGCTTTGCCTCCTAGGTCCAGGGCTTGCCCTGGGGGGGTATTGACTCCTTTCATTGTGGCAGCTTGCCTGAGAACTGCCGTTTGTCTTGCTTGCACAACCTGATGGCGATATCGCGTCCGTCCTGTGCGGCGGTGGGTAGGCCACCTCCCGGTGATGTCCATTGTCCGATCATGGCGAAGTTGTCCAATCCCTTCAGGGTTTTCGGCAGCGGTCTGCTCAATGTCTTGCGGGTGGGGGCAAAGCCCTCATAGCTTCCCTTCCAGTTGCCTGTGTAGCGTATGACCGAATGGGGTGTCGACACATCCACCATATCGATATGTTCTTTGATATTCCCAAACTCTTTCTCCAAATAGCCAATTACCTGTTTTGCAATGCCATCCTTGGTAAGTTCATACTGTTTCCGGTCGGTTTGTGCCAGACCCTCCCAGAATCCACTATTCCATGTATTCATGATTACGGTTACCAAGGTCTTCCCCTTAGGGGCCAGGGTGTCGTCGTAGTTGTAGACAGCAACACTGAAATGGGGAACGACCGTCCCATCGGCAAGCTCCATAGGCGGATCCAGATACGGAGTCGACGAATGGGGCAAATCTGAACAATCCCGATCGATTCCCAGGGCGACGAAGACGGATGAAGGAAAGAGCGGATAGGTCTCGTAGGCTTGCTGCAACGCTTGGGGCATATAGGTTCCGCCGAGGAAATTGTGGATGGTTTGGTGTCCGTCGGCGGCACTGATGACGTAATCGGCATCGATGGTTTCCCCTTGTTCCGTCGTAATACCGACAGCGACTCCATCGGCGACTTCTATCTTCGCGACCTTGGTACGATATCTAAGTTCGCCTCCCAATTGCTTGATTACCCGTTCCATATTCCGCGCAAGGTTCAACGAGCCACCCACTGGGTACCCTGCCCCTTTGATATGCTGTTGCGACAATCCGAGGGTGAGCGAAGCCAAGCTCCATTCTCCTGGAATCAGTGTACCTAGGAATTCCCGTATCTTGGGACTTGAGAATCGTTGGGCATACTCTTCCAGGGGTGCGAGATGACCGATTATATGTCTCATTTGATTGAGACGTCCGATACTTTTCCCGAGGCTCTTCTCTTCACTCAAGGCATACAGCGGGATCTTGGACAGGCTCAGCAACGACTTGCAGAGTTTGTCGATCTGCTTTTCATCCTCGGGTCCAAGACGCAGCAGTTCCGTCCGAAACTGTTCGATGTTGCCGTACAGGTGAATTTTTTCCCCACCCGTAAGGCCAATGGTGGAAAAGGTTTCGGCATTGACAATCGGAACCGCAGAGCCATCCTTATTGGTGAGCGCGCCCAATTCTTCCCATATCTGGTGGTATTCGGTTCCCGGTTTTGTTCCCAGTAGCCAGTGCACGCAGTAGTCTATGGTATATCCCTTCCGTTTCCAGGAGGTGCATAACCCGCCCGGTTTATCGTGTTGTTCGACAACGGTAACGGCATATCCATTTCGCAATAGATAGGAAGCGGCCGAGAGGCCGGCTATTCCAGCTCCTATGACTACGATACGTTTGGTTGGTTCCTTTGCCATTGGTTCCTCCTTAATATCTTATTGGAAAAGATAATACCATATATTCTTCAAGAATGACACCTTCAAACTATTGAATGTTGCACAAGCTTTTCCCATGAACACGTTGTCCGGGTATCATACCTGATATTCCATTTTTTCAACCAGATGTATGTATCGGCTGATAATCAATGAAAATTAACCATGCTTCATAGACATAATTAGAGTAATATGACTTTACATTTTTTTAAATACGGCTTAGAAGTCGTAGAGTAATTCATAGTCGAAAGAGGTGATATTATTTCCAGATTCAACCATTCTCCTGATCAAATTATTGATAAAAAGAGTGAAACTCCAACCGGTATTACCATTCTTTTACAGTTGGTCATCATGGTAGTTCTAAGTTTTGTTTTTGTGAATGTAATATTCGGAAATATTATAAATAAGGAACTTATTTCCTTACTAAGTCTAACTTCATATATTGCGGTTGCATTGGTTCTTAAAATTTATTTCAACAGAAAGTTTCTACTCCCGTTATCAATGGGTGCCCTAATAATATTGTATACAGGCTTGATTTCGCATCCCGGGGTGATATCATTTCAGACGAGTTTTTCATATTTACTGCTTGGATTTTCTATATGGCACTTGGCATCCAATGGGAAATTATCAAAATATTCTCTACGAATATTATTTATTCTTATCTCGATACCTTTCATATATTCATTCTTTATTATGGGAATTAGACTCGATGGTGGTTCGACCCTTTTCCGAATGAACAGGAACACAATCCCCGTTATCTTCTTTACGCTCACATGTCTAATTTCGATAACGGAATATATTAATGGCAGCAAAAACCCGACTATTTGGCCAGCTTGCATATCACTTGTTTTAACAATTCTCTCTCGAAGCAGAGCTGGGCTTTTTGTTAACACATTGTATCTGGTATTTGTAATTATAATTAAGTTAAAGCATTATTATTTTACAAATTTAAGCTTTTTAAAATCACATGGTGGGAAAAGGGTATTCCTGTATGGTTTAATACTATTTTTCGTTATCATAATGATAGCAGCACTTTTTTTCATTTATAATAATTCGAGATATGCGAGTGAGGGAATAAGAAGTAACGGAAGATTAGATATCTATAAAGAATTCCTCGATAACCTAACTTTTAAAAAAATACTTTTTGGATCCAACTACGGAGATTATTCTTCAATCGGATTGCATAGTACATTTCTAACATTCTTTGCATATCTTGGCATATTTTCAATACCAATTATTATTATGTTCATTTTTTCAATAATTAACTTCTACCAACAAAAGTTATTTCTATTATTGGGAGTTTTGATTCTATATACCGTGTATTCCACCATTGAGACACTATCACCCTTTTTCATCGGTGATTTTCTACTGATCCCATTACTCATGCAAGGAATTATGGGGGCTTTTATGCCTTCGAAATAGTTTTTTAAAAAGATAAATTGAATCTTTGAATTCGTCACGTTTTCTGTATGTAAGGAAAAAGAAACAATTAGGTATTATAAGACAAATCACAAATCTGTACACAAATTCGAGGTATGCATTCTCAATTGACACGAAAAAAGTTAAAGCATACGCCAATATTCCAGCAACCGCAGTCATAAAAATGTAGAAAAGGGTTTTCTCAAAATATGTGAATACAGAAGAATTAAATCCATGCTTGAATAAGACGTACGGTTCTATCCATGAACAAACAGTAATTGTACTTATAGTTGTTCCAATAAGAATTCCAATAAATCCAATCTGTTTGACCAGAATAATGGATACAACCAGGTTTACCAACGCTTCAACGATGGATTTGTAACGGTCAAACCAAAATAGACCCAAGGAATCCCTAAAGGTCAACACAGGCTGACGCATACCCCGCAGATAGAAATTTAAAACAATTACAAACACAATCCACTCATTAAATATATACTCATCACCAATCCAGATGTGGATAAAGGGATTATATAAAAGCTGTAGACAAATTGCAGAAAAACCAAATATCCAAGCAGAAATGAAATTTAATTGTGAAAATACCAGCATGCTTGCATCTATTGATTTTTCTGCATGCAAGTTTCCGATACTTGCAGTGATTGAGGAAAAGAGTATCTGAAAAACCCGATTTAAAGCTGTTCTTATAAGCACATAATTTGAATAGAACCCTGCAGTAGCCAGACTCACAAATTTCACAATCAAAATATTATCTGTTCCATTTACAAGTATCGCACCGACTTTATGAAAACTTAAAGCGATAACATTCTTTTTAATAATGGCTTTCTCAATAGGATCCAAATGACTTCTATTTTTTTCTTTTAAATATGGATACAATTTATTGATTTTTTTTGAGATCAATAGATTTTCCAATATTGTCATACCAACCATTACCAAAAGGAAATATACAAAATTTCTTGTAAATACGATAATGAATATTTGGATTAAGTGTTTAGATGAAAGAAAGATGTATTGATAAATTGAATCCAAGTATTTCTTTTGGTCAGCGATTAAGAGTGTTCGTTTATAACTTAGAAAATAACTGATAGAAGAATGGATAACATATAGACTGTAAATAAGGTTGATATTTGGAATAGCAGGTAGAGTTCCTAACACCAGTCGTAAAAATGGTAAAAGCCCAAGTCCAACGCTTAATACGACCAAACCGATTGTTTGATATGCCCGCTTATAAAACTCCATAAGCGACTTGACCTTATCTAATTGTTTTAAAGCCAGAGGTTTATAGAGACTAAAAGCAATTGCACTCCCAATTCCTAGATCTGCAAGTGATAACATGGTGAGTATATCTGAGAACAATCCATCCAAGCCAAGATATTGAGCATTCAGATATAATATGAAGACTCTTCTGGATATAAAATTAAAAAAATAACTTAAAACCAATCCAAATAAATTATATTTTGCATTTCGGACTGAATTAACTAATCTTGACACTTATAATATCCTTTAAATTCCCCAGACTGTTCATGAATTATCCTCTGGTATCTTTATTTTATTCGCAATGTATCTTTGAAGAATTTTCAAATCACTTACATAGCGCACGATTTCACGGAAATAAAAATTTTCAATCTTCTCAGAAATTTGCTTATCCTCAACGATTAATCCAGCTTTTATAAAATAGCGGTAGTAAAGATACTTCTTTGCAACATCAAGTTGCCTGCTCAGATTCATCTTGAAAGATAAATGACAACTAAGATACTCCAGACTAATAAGAAGATTATTCACAAACATTTCATAATAATTGTTCGATGTATTGTTCGAGTGAAGATGGACTCTTGCACCTAGAAAGTCAGGATCATATCCAACCTTCGCATTCTTAAGGCTATGTATCCAAAAGATTCGATCTTCTAGATATTCCCTATCTTCAGGAAACGTCGAACATATCTCTCTTTTAATAATCATGGAATTGATCGGTATGGAATTAACGATCAATAGAGTTTCGTACAGATTTCTTTTCATCGTGGGTACGACAGCTTTGATTGCACAAGAATCTTTATAGTAGACAGTGCTGCTCTGAATCGCATCATGATCAAATTCTGAAAATTTTACTAAAGCCCGTTCAAGTTTCTGTTGAGAAATCTCATCATCAGCATCAAGGAATTGCAAATACTTCCCTTTTGATTTCTCTATTCCAAAATTCCTTGCGTAAGAGCGTCCTTTTCTTCCCAAATAGTAGTATCTAATTTTCTCTGATTGAAATCTGTCAACAACCTTCCTCGTCTCATCTGTCGAGGCATTGTTAACAACTATTATTTCAAAATCCCTGCAAGTTTGTTGAAGGCATGACATAATCGCACGACTCAGAGTTTCTTCTCCATTATAAACTGGTATGATTATTGAAAATATTGGATCATTCATACATTCTGCCATAATAGGCTTGATATTCTCCACTTACCACATGCTCCATCCATGTTTGGTTGTCAACATACCATTGGATCGTCTCATCCATTCCCTGCTCGAACGTATACTTTGGCGTCCACCCAAGTTCTGTGGTAATCTTCGTATTGTCGATCGCATAACGACGGTCATGACCCGGGCGATCCTTCACATATGTAATCAGTTCCTCGCCCTTACCCAATGTCCTTAGAATCAGTTTTACGATGTCAATATTCGCCCGCTCATTATTACCCCCAACATTGTATACCTCGCCTACCTTACCTTCCAGAAGTACAGTCTCGATTGCCAGGCAGTGGTCCGACACATGCAGCCAATCGCGCACCTGCATACCGTCTCCATACACCGGCAATCCTTTTCCCACCATGCAATTCGCAAGCATCAGTGGAATCAATTTTTCCGGAAATTGGTACGGTCCATAGTTGTTGCTGCACCTTGTGATATTCACTGGTAGTCCGAATGTCTCGTAATAGGCTCTCACCAATAGGTCGGCACTTGCCTTAGAAACGCTGTAGGGACTGTTCGGCGATAGCGGCATTGTCTCCACAAACTTGCCGCTTCTCCCCAATGCCCCGTACACCTCATCCGTCGACACTTGCAGGAAACGAACTCCTTCACGATACTCCTTGGAGTATTTATCTTCGGGAATGACTTTCCAATGACGCTTAGCCGCCTCCAGCAGCACTTGCGTACCGATGATATTCGTGGTCAGAAATATCTCAGGCTCCATGATACTCCTGTCCACATGGCTCTCTGCGGCAAAGTTCACTACCATATCAATCCGATGCTGTAAGAACACTTCTTCCATCGCTTGCTTGTCCCGTATGTCCGCCTTCACGAACACATGCCGGGGGTCGTCAATCAATGGTCCTAGATTTTCCAAGTTCCCCGCATAGGTCAAAGCATCGACATTTACAACTTTCCAATCAGCCTGACGATCGAGCAAGAGCCGTACAAAATTGCTTCCGATAAACCCCGCACCACCAGTCACCAATACCGTATTCATCCAAGCCCCCTACTCCCGTACCAGCGACAGCAGGTACTGACCATATTCGGTCATTCTCAAGCTCTCTCCGAGCTCTTTCAACTGGCCTTTTGTAATGAATCCCCTTCGCCAGGCGATCTCCTCCAAACAGGATATGTAGAACCCTTGACGACTCTGCACCGCCTCCACGTACTCGGACGCCTTCAGCATCCCTTCGGGAGTTCCCGTGTCCAACCAGGCCATCCCACGCCCAAGCAATTCCACATGCAATTCGCCCAACTCGAGATATGCATTATTTACACTGGTGATTTCTATCTCTCCCCTCTCGGAGGGCTTTACGCCTTTGGCGATACTGATCACCCTATTGTCGTAGAAGTATAATCCTGGGACAGCATAGTTGCTCTTCGGATGCTCCGGCTTCTCCTCGATAGAGAGGACCTTCCGTTCGGCATTGAATTCGACCACACCGAACGACCGTGCGTCCCGCACCGGGTAGCCGAAGATGGTGGCACCCTTGGTACGGCCAGCCGCCTGTCTCAGTATCTCCGACAGTGTCATTCCGTAGAAAACATTGTCGCCAAGCACCAAGCAGACGCTATCGCTTCCAATAAACTTTTCTCCTAGGATGAATGCATCGGCCAAACCCCGTGGCTGTTGCTGAATCAGGTAAGAGAACGACACCCCCCACTCGGAACCGTCACCTAGAAGACGCTCGTATGAGCCAATGTCCTCCGGAGTGCTGATGACAAGGATTTCCCGTATGCCGGCAAGCATGAGCACCGAGATCGGGTAGTAGATGAGTGGCTTATCGTATATCGGTAGCAGCTGCTTGCTCACCGCCTTTGTCATGGGGTATAACCGCGTCCCCTTTCCTCCTGCCAACACAATCCCCTTCATGCGCGTACCTCCTCACCCAATTCCTTCAAGAATCGCTCAAGTGCGTCCTGCCAATGGGGCAAACGCTCGAAGCCATTTTTATCGAGCCTATCCTTTCCAAGGCGCGAATTCAATGGACGTCTTGCCTTCGTCTGGTACTCCGACGATGGCACAGGAACCACCGTGGCCTGAACTCCCGTCAACGCAAATATCTTTTCGGCAAAACTAGCCCAACTGCACCACCCTTCACCCGTCGCATGGTAGGTACCGTACCTGTTGGTTTGTAGCATATCGCATACAAGCCGGGCAAGGTCGACTGTATAGGTAGGAGCCCCTACCTGGTCGTCCACTACCCGAACCTTGTCCCGTTCTCGCCCAAGGCGCAACATCGTCTTCACGAAGTTGCTCCCGTTCTTACCGAATACCCACGAAGTGCGTACAATAATATGTTTGTCAAGTGTTTTCCGCACCGCAAGCTCACCTTCGGCTTTCGTCTCTCCATATATGCCCAATGGGGAGACCGTTTCGTCCTCAGCCCATGGACGATCCCCACTACCGTCGAACACATAGTCGGTACTGATGTATACCATCGCAGCACCAATTCGCTTGCAGGATTCGGCGATGTTCGCAGTCCCGATCACGTTCACCTTTCGGCATAGCTCCCGCTCGTCCTCAGCCATATCCACAGCCGTATATGCCGCACAGTGCACCACCACGTCGGGCTTCAAGCTGTTGATATACGCTTCGGTGGAACCACCATCAGTAATATCGAAGTCTCCGATGTCCGCTCCTACTCCCCGGATACCCCTCTCCTCCAGTTGCCCCAGTACATCGTGCCCCAGTTGCCCCTGTGCTCCAGTCACCAGCACAGTGATGCTGAAATCCGCGTCGCTGTCGGCCAGCGGTGGAGCTGCAAGGTCTTTCTCCGACAGTATGGGAGCCTTGACCTGCCAGTCTATTGCAAGCTCGGGATCGTCATACCGAATACTCCTGTCGTGCTCTTTAGAGTAATATTCATCCACCTTGTATTGGATCTCGGTGTCATCCTCGAGAGTGACGAAAGCGTGCCCGAATCCCTTGGGAATGAACAACTGTTTACAATTCTCTGCACTCAACTTGTACGACCACCACTGCTTGTACGTGGCCGATCCCTTGCGCAAGTCCACCACCACGTCCAAGATCGCTCCCCGTGTACATCGCACCAGCTTGCTTTGGGCCTTCGGTTCTTTCTGGAAATGAATTCCGCGTAGCGTCCCCTTACATGCCGAGTACGAGTGGTTGTCTTGCACGAACTCCACTCCTATACCCTGCTCGGCCAATTGCCTCTTATTATACGACTCGGTGAACCAACCCCGAGAGTCTGTAAACTTGTTACCTGAAATAACTTTTAAAAGATTTAAATGATCCATCTTCTTCCTGTCTTTAAATACGTAATTCTATCATTATACAATGGTATACTAACACATCTTTTGGACTACCAACAACAAAGTAGCAACTCCCAATGATCATTGAACTATGGGAGTATAAAAGAAACTCATTGTATGAGGAAAACACTGATAAGGTCACGGACAGCACCTCTCAGCCCAGTATAAAATCTTCTATAGTTCCCCTTGAGCAGATCTTTGAAGATGTTTATAACACTTACAAAAAATGCTTCATGGTAAATCTGCGATCTCCGTGCCCAGAAGTAATAACAGTCTTCAATCGATTCAAGGGCTCTGATACTCGAGTCGGTATCAAACTCCTTCTGGGATTCAATTCTTGTGACCAACTGGGAGAGCATCTCATAGTAGATGTTTCTTTTTCTTGAAAGGAATGCTTTGGAGTAATTGCTGAAATATTTTTTTAGACGAAGAAGATAAGCCTCTTTGGTTGCTCCAACAACATTTTTTCCGTGCATTCGGTATTTAATTGCCTTTTCGGGTAAAGCTTGGACCCCTCCCCGTATCGTTGCAATAATTGCAATCCAGTGATCAAAAAACCAACCTTCTCCGAATGGAAGAATAAGCTCACAGAGCTCGGAACGAAAAGCCATTGTCGCCCCGGTAACAACGTTTCTATTTAAAAGAAGCTCAAGCAATGACATGTTCCCGGTCACGTCCTTCTCGAAAGGAAAATGAAAGACATCCCAAAGGTTTGAGTTCAAACTTTTTAAATTCTCATCGACTACATGACCATCAGTAAAAACTAAAAGGGTCTTTGCATTTGCATTGAATTGGCTTTCAACGAATTCAATTTTATCCTCAAGCCAACAATCATCTTGATCAGCGGTAAAGATGATATTCCCAGTACAATACCTTATTGCCTTCTCAAAATTCTTATTCACGCCTAAATTCCGTTCATTCTCAATGAGCATGCAACTTATGGATATTTTAGCAAGGATATTTCTAATTATTTGAACAGTACCATCAGATGAATGGTCATCACAGATCACAATTTCATCCGGGGGACGAGTTTGATTGATAATACTTTCCAGTTGCTCCTGAACAAATCCATCTCCATCGAAGGTACACATTGCAACTGAAATCTTGTTCGATTTTCGAATCATGTACATACCTCTTCCTGATTCGTTTTATTCAGATAGAATTACCAGTCATAATTCCGTATCACGTGCATGTCAGGGCTATTCTAGCATGTTCAGTAATTTTTTAACATAACTTTGCCAAGAGAATTCACTTGTTGCTACATGAGCACTATTTGCAAGTCCATGATAAGTTTCGTAATTCATTTCTAAGATCTTTATGATTGATTGAACAATGTTGGGTACTTCATTGTTACAATAGAACCCGAAAGGTATTGGATCCCCAAAAGTATCAACAAAGTTTTTATATTTTGTAACAATAACTGGAGTTCCATAGTACATACATTCGATCATACTTGAGAATCCTGCCCATTCCGGAGTTACATTTACAATCACTTTCGCCTCAGAGACCAATGCATAATATTTGCTTTCCTGTTGTGTGTTGCTTTTATCCAAATATCCATGAAATATAATATTGTTGCTCTTCTTTTTTTTCAACTTTTCCTTCATTCCTATTACATCAAGGCGTATGGGAACCAAATTGTTGATAATCTCAATGCTCTCCATCAACGGAATCAAACCATTCAAATATGATTCCTTTCCAATAAATAGGATCTTATTGCACATAAATTTGGATTTAATTAGACCTTCAACTGCATCAGATGCTATAACAGGAGAATTCACCACATTTCCGATATACCTTATCCTGTCAAATTTTTCTTGATAATATCTTTTCACATCAGGAAATAAAGTGATTACAAAATCTGCATCTCCCATGAGGTAGTTTTGGCGATTGATTGCGTGTTTTTCAAACCAAAAGGGGGAACGATGAGAAAAAGTTTTTATGGCATATTCAATAGTCCAATCACATAGCATTACTACCTTAGTGTCAGTAAATTCTTTCATACTATAACTAAATGACAAGCAGATAAATAAATCGGTAGTATTGAACTCTTTGGCGACCTTTTTCAATTTTCGATTGACTATTAAATCAAATAGAATCGTTCGTGAATAATCAAAGAATATATACTGCTTCATTATTCGTGAAAGTATCTTGTTTACAAGATTGCCAACTTTTTCAAATAAAAATTGATTCTTCGATAGATCAACAGTATTAACTACTAGTCCATGAGCAGTTAGGGATGATACCAGAAAGTGCGGGATATTCGACCATGTTTTTGCATCTTGTGCATTTCCCCAACTGATACATGTGACTTCCCTAATAGCTGATGGGCCTCGTTTCATACCAATACATTATCCATTTTCATAAAATAATTTCCTACATGTAACTTTAAAAAAGTTCCGCAGATTTTTTCTGTAATCTTCATATTTAATACATCGTAATAAATACCCTCCCATACTATTTATATATAATGGGAAAATTGACAACAGCGAAGCTCCAAGATATTTCTTAGAATAGTAGATATCGCTCTTAACCGATTCCATATACGAATTCGCTCTCATGCTACTCGTGCTTTTCCCATGAGCATGAATTATGGTACTCTCAGGGAAATATGTTGTTTTAAATCCAGCTTCTTCCATACGAATTCCCAATATAAGCTCTTCACCATATAAAAATAAGTTTTCATCAAATGGAAGAACGACTTCAGCGCATTCTCTACGTATCATGAAACAACATCCCGATACAGAATATACTGGAAAGGAATCATCCAAGTTTCTATCCAAGCCATAATATTCAACGAAGTCTTTCTTGAAAAAATAGTGCAAGAAGGTCCTTACCCTATACCTCTGCTTCATTCCGGTCTTGATACAAATGAAATTTTGCTTATCCACTGAATAATCTGGGTTAAGAATTTTTGGACCAACGATACCGACAGAAGAATCCTTATCCAATGCCATACAGAGGTTTTGAATAGCCGATTCAATAAATACTACATCATTATTTGTGATTAGAATCTTATCACAATCATAGTCAAGTGCTAACTTAATTCCGATATTGTTTCCAGCCGAATACCCAAGATTCTTTGAGCTCTCAATGAAAGTTATAGTGTTTTGATCAATGATTTCGCGAAGACTTGTGCTACACCGCGTCGGAGAATTGTTATCAACAAGAAATATCCTATATGGAATTGATTTAATTGTATCAATGATACTTAAAAGACATTTTTCTGTATCTTCCCAATTGATATAATTTAATATTACGATTCCTAACATACAATATTTACCAATAGTAAATACTTTTTATAATAAACATTATTACTCATAACTTTTCCCTTTATGCATATAAAATTTCTCAAGTTGGCTTACCATCTTGTGGATATCATACCCATATTCAATAAGTTCATTATGATGACTTTCTCTATGTACGGTGATCCTTTTTTCCAAAACTGCTGTTGCCCACTTGGTTTTATTGTCTCGCAAAGATAAAAAGTCGACCAGGTTTGTGATTTTTGCCTCACTTGGTACGTTTCTGGAGACCACACAAGGTAAGCCTGTTGCCTGGGCCTCAATAAGGCTAATGCCCAAGCCCTCTGCTATTGAAGGAAATACAAATACATCCATAGCTTGCAAAATACTGGAAACGTCGGATCTCGATCCTAAAAGAATAACAGAATCTGTCAATCCGAGTATATCGATAGCTCTCTCGATATGGGATCTTTCTTCCCCATCCCCTACGAGTAATAGAATTGAATCGGGGCACGATTCATGTACCAATTTAAACACTTCGAGTAGAAATGTATGATTTTTCAACGGATCGAAACGCCCCACATGGCCTAAAACAAACTTGTCTCCAAGATGCAATTGTGCCCTGAAAGCGGTACGAATCTCTTGAGAAAACCCAAATTCTTCAATTACAATTGCGTTTTTCACAATTGTAAATCTATGGGAATCGACAATATTCTTTCCAAACCTCGAGAGCCCGGCGGCACGGGAACAGGCAAAAAAATAATCCGCGATGAACCGGGTGGGGAAAGAAAAGAAACTATACATCAACCCTTTGAAATCAGGGGTATTTCCGGCTCCATGGCTATGAGCAATGGTAAAAAGCCGAAATCCTTTTGCGATAGCCAAGTAGATAGCTGCAGAACTCCCAATATGTCCGTGTACCGCAGAAAAAGCCCGATTACCTTGAAAAAAGGTCTTCCAGGCTTTTATATAGGTTAGAATGTTGAACCCCGTGAACCTTGGGACGCGATAAACGATACCCCCCAAAGCTTCAATCTCTTCCTCATAATAACCACGGTTGGGTGTGTGTATTACAAAATCGAATTGGATCCGTGTCCGGTCGATATGCCGGTAGAGATTCATTACCATTACTTCCGCTCCACCACGATCGAGACCGCCGAGCACATGTAAAATCCGCATAGCTTTTCCCACTGCATAACCCTTGGAACCAAAGCGGATTCAAACGAATCAGATTGGTTGTTGCCTGTGCAAAGATACCATAGTTCAAGTAGGAGCACAATGTGACCAATTTATACCAATACAATGCTTATAGGTAGAAATAAAATGAGAATCCCCATGGTGCGACAATCCATTTAGTGATACGATTATTCAAATCTATAGGAGAAAAGTTCAGATGCAAGCAGTGATTCTTGCCGCAGGAATGGGAAAACGACTGAAGGAATTGACAGCCAACGCAACGAAATGCATGGTTGAAGTCAATGGAATCACGCTTATAGAACGAGCGTTAACCCAGTTGGATACCTTGCACCTATCCAAGATCATCCTGGTCGTCGGATATAAGGGCGCTGCATTGGTAGAATTCGTCAAATCCCTTACTATCGCAACCCCAATCGAGTTCATAACGAATACCATATACGATACCACAAACAATATCTATTCATTGTTCCTCGCTCGAGAGCACCTGCTTGAAGAAGATACCTTGCTTCTAGAGTCGGATCTCATCTTCGATCTATCCGTGGTAAAATGTCTCGTTGATGACCCATGCCCAAATCTTGCACTCGTCGCCAAATATGAGAGTTGGATGGATGGCACTGTGGTGACTGTGGGTGAGGACAACAAGATTTCGGATTTCCTGAATAAAACCCAATTCAAATTCTGTGATACAGAAACATATTACAAGACAGTGAATATCTATAAATTCAGTAAGGGATTTTCCGGTAGCCATTATGTTCCGTTCTTGGAAGCATATTGCAAAGCCCTTGGGAACAACGAGTATTACGAACAAGTATTGAAAGTCATATCGCTTCTCGACGATACTGGAATCAAAGCAAAGATATTGGGTGAGCAACTCTGGTATGAAATCGACGATATCCAGGATCTCGACATTGCGGAATCCTTGTTTACCAACACCACAGAAGAAAGGTTGACGAAAATTTCCAAACGGTTTGGGGGATACTGGCGATATCCAAAGCTCTTGGATTTCTGTTATCTGGTCAATCCATATTATCCCCCTACTAGACTACTAGATGAAATAAAAGCCAATTTCGAACGTCTGATTCACGATTATCCCTCTGGCCAGGAGACCAATGCCCTGCTGGCAGCAAAATATTTCAATACAAACAAAGAGCAGACTGTTGTCGGTAACGGTGCTGCTGAACTGATCAGATCCTTGATGAACCAACTCCAAGGCCCCATGGGAATAATTCAACCCACATTCGATGAATATCGCAACAGGTTCGATATCGATCAAACAGTCACCTATACTCCTGAACAGAAAGATTTTAGTTACTCTGTATCAGATATTATCGGTTTCTTTTCTCAGAAGAAAATCGGATCCCTGGTCGTGATTAATCCTGACAATCCGTCAGGCAACCTTATACCATGGAACGATATGCTCATACTTCTCTCTTGGGCGGCATCGAAGAATATCACTTTGATTGTGGATGAGTCTTTCATTGATTTCTCCGATAGTTGGTCCGAGGCAACCATCTTGAAACAGGAAATCCTTGAACAATATGCCAATGTTGTCATAATAAAAAGCATCTCCAAGTCGTACGGAGTTCCTGGACTCAGACTTGGTGTATTGTTTTCAGGAGACAGGGAACTCATACAAAGCCTCAAACGGGACGTCTCCATTTGGAACATCAATTCATTTGCAGAATTTTTCCTCCAGATCTGGGAAAAATATCGTTCCGACTATTATCTGGCGATGGATAGGTTCAGAGCGGAACGTGAAAGGTTTTTTGAACTATTGGAAACATTTCCCATGCTACGACCTATTCCCTCCCAAGCAAACTATATGATGTGTGAGGTAACTGCTCAATTCAGTGCTTCTGAAATTACAACAAAACTTCTTGAGAAGAACATTCTTATTAAGGACCTCTCTAAAAAGCAGGGAATTACTGGCGAGTATGTCAGGATTGCAATAAAGCGGGAAGAAGAGAATCTTGCGCTTATGAAAGCATTGCATGAGATAATTTCATAATTGGATGACTAGTGGTCTGTAAAGCTTCAGACTTGTCAGTTGACTTCGAGTGGAAGCGGAGCGTGGCTAGGCCAAGGAGAAGAGGATAGCAAGCTATCTGATTCGACACGAACGCCGCCACACACCGCTTAGACCGAAGGAAAGTAAAGTAATAGAGTTTACAGGCCACTAGTATTCTGTCCCAATGATATTTAGACAATATTAACACTTGCCATTTGCCTCTGGTAAGATGAGAATAGAGGTGGATATGGCAAGAAAACGAACACGGAAATACCAAGTCAGGCTGACCGAGGATCAGGTCGACACAATCGAGAGGATGCTCAAGGACAGGAAAGTCTCCAGCACCATCATCGACCGGGGGAGATTGCTTCTCCTGCTCGATGAGAATCATGGGGAGCGGTATTCCCATGAGCAGGTTGCGGATATTGCCGGGGTCTGTCTCGCGACGGTGACCAACGTATCCAAGATCTATGCCGAGGATGGATTTGCGGGAGTGCTGACATTCAAGCGCCACGAGAACTCTGACAACGCAAAACGGAAGATGGATGGCAGGGCGGAAGCGAAGATCATCAAGATTGCGTGCGGGCCGGTCCCGGAAGGACATTCCAGGTGGACGCTCCGCCTGCTGGAGGACAAGGCGAGGATTGAGCTGGATGTGCCTGTGAGCAAGAACACCATCGCAAGGACACTAAAAAAAACTGGATTCGACCTCACCGCAATGCATACTGGTGCATCCCAAGCAGAGAAGACGCGGAATTCGTAGCCCGGATGGAAGACGTCCTTG
>PGXW01000035.1 GCA_002839355.1 Spirochaetae bacterium HGW-Spirochaetae-2 | reverse complement strand
GAACATATACTTAAAAAGTGTGGCATCAAAGACTTCGACGACTCTGAAAATAAACAACTACAATTCATGGAATTATAACCGGACAGTAGTGATGCAAAAAACAAAGTTGGTGCCAGGTACCATTGTAAATTCAATCGAGAAAAATTCATCGATATATTGACGCACTACCCGAACTTCCCTATTATTGCCATTGGAAAATATTGCCATACGCAAAGGAATATGAAGGAGTCCGTCTTGTACGATTTATGCGATCTACGCCGGCTGGTCCTGGACCTCCGCCATTTTGAACAGACTTTGAAGGATACCACCGCCCTTTCGCTCAACGAAGCACTCTGCCTGTGCCAGACTGGTAAAGGCAAAGGGGATCCGGGTAGCCTCTCGGAGGAATTGGAACTTTCCCCGTCACGCTTGAGCCGAATCCTCGACTCGTTGGAAAAGCGGGGACTCTTGACTCGGACGATGTCCCCCGACGATCGTCGGGCGGTATCAATCCATCTCACCGAAGCGGGAGAACAATTGGTGGCGACCCTGCACTGCACGGATATCGCCATTCCCCACCATCTTGAAAAAGCAATCGAAATTCTGCACGTGAACAGCGTGCAGCCAGGAGAAACCATATGAAGACGTACGTTATCGTCGGTGGCGTCGCCGGAGGTGCCGGAACCGCAGCACGGTTGCGCCGACTCGACGAGCAAGCCCGCATCATCATGTTCGAGCGTGGCGAACATATCAGTTATGCCAATTGCGGCCTTCCCTATTATGCGGGAGGTACCATCACCGAACGCTCTCGCCTGTTTGTCGTGACCGCCGAACGTTTCAACGAAGTGTTCGGAGTCGAAGTCAAGACTCGCCATGAAGTCGTCTCGATCCACAAGGAAGAACAGTTCGTCCGGGTCAAGGACCTGCAGACCGGAACGGAGTTCGACCAGTACTACGATACGTTGGTGCTCAGCCCTGGAGCCGCACCGATCCGTCCCCGGATTCCCGGTATCGACGATCCCGCCATCTACTCCCTGCGTTCGGTGAGCGATGTCGATGCGATTGTCCAGAAGCTCGAAAACTCGCAGACTACCCGTGCCGTGGTTGTCGGGGGCGGCTTCATCGGCCTCGAAATGGCCGAGAATCTCAAGGAACGTCAGATACAGGTTACCCTCGTGGAGGCACTCGAGCAGGTCATGAATGTGGTCGACTACGATATGGCCGCCATAGTCCAGCAACATTTGCGGGACAAGGGTATCCACTTGTACCTCAAGGACGGAGTGAAGAGTTTCGAACGCCAGAAGGGCGAGATACTGGTCACCTTGGCCTCGGGTACGGTGATCGCCACCGATATGGTCATCCTCTCGATCGGTGTCCGTCCCGACACCAAGATCGCCCACGATGCCGGTCTGCGGCTGGGAACCAGCGGCGCAATCTTCGTCGACGACCAGTTCACCACCAGCGACCCCCATATCAAGGCAGTCGGCGATGCGATCGAATTCCCCAGCCCCTTTACCGCCAAACCGGTCACCGTACCGCTTGCCGGACCAGCCAACAAGCAGGCCAGGCTCTGTGCGGAGGCGATTGTCCACGGCAGGTGCAAACCCTACACCGGCACCATAGCGACCAGCATCGCCAAGATATTCGAACTCACCGCAGCCTCCACCGGAATGACCGGCAAGCAGTTGAAGATGGCTGAGATACCGTATGCCGAAGTGACCACCCATGCGGGTAGCCACGCCGGCTATTACCCCAACTCCCTCCAACTGGCGCTCAAGATCCTCTACGATCCACAATCCGGAGCATTGTATGGTGGACAATCGGTCGGATACGACGGCGTGGACAAGCGTATCGATGTGCTTGCCGCCTACATCAAGAAAGGTGGAACCATTGCTGACCTGACCGAATTCGAACAAGCCTACGCACCACCCTATTCCAGTGCAAAGGATCCGTTGAACATGGTGGGATTCGTGGCACAGAACGCCATGGATGGCATCAGCCGTCTGACAACATGGGAAGCGATCGAAAAGTTTCGCGCGAACCAGGCGGTTTTCCTCGATGTCCGTACCACCGAGGAGTTCGACCTGGGAGCAATACCGGGTGCCGTGAATATTCCCCATACGGAAATCCGCAGCCGGCTGTCTGAGATTCCAAAGGACCGGCCGATCGTCGTCTACTGTGCCATTGGTCTGCGTGGGTATCTGGCCGAACGGATGCTTCGCCAACACGGCTTTGCCGACGTATACAACCTCACCGGCGGATATCGCACCTGGCATGCTGTCGACAATGAACAGGACGCCTTGCTGCACCCGCAGGAGGCCCAGGTGGCATTGTTCACCACCAGCGTCGGCGAGGAGGATGGCAGTCCCCGTTCCCCGCAATCCGAGTCGATCACACTGGTCGATGCCTGTGGCTTGCAGTGTCCTGGCCCCATCCTGACCATGAAGAGGTCCATGGATGCCTTGACCCGGGGAGACTTCCTGCGCGTGCTGGCCACAGATCCGGGGTTCAACAAGGACGTCCAGTCCTGGGCCCGGCTGACGGGCAACCGCCTGGTATCGTTGGAAACCAAGGATGGTACGATAGAAGCCGTATTGGAGAAGGGACAGGGCAGTGCTGTCGGCCATGCCCAGGGTACAACCGCGGCTCTCATCCAGGATGGTGCCTCGATCATCGTGTTCTCCAATGATATGGACCGGGTACTTGCGGCGTTCGTCCTCGCCAACGGTGCGGCCGCAACCGGACGCAAGGTGACCATGTTCTTCACCTTCTGGGGTCTCACCGTATTGCGGACCCGCAAGACTGGCAAGGTGAAGAAGGATTTCATGGGTAGGATGTTCGGCATGATGTTGCCGAAGGGAATGGACGACCTGTCCCTCTCGCAGATCAACTTCGCCGGAATGGGGCCCAAGCTGATGAAAAGGCGGATGCATCAGAAGCATGTCGACCAGTTGCGGTCCATGTATACCCAGGCCCGTATGGCAGGGGTTCGCATGGTAGCCTGCCAGATGTCCATGGATATCATGGGGATACCGGCGGTCGAATTGTTGGATGGAGTCGAGATCGGTGGTGTGGCGACCTACATGGAAGCCGCCTCGGAAAGTGGAGTCAACCTGTTCATCTGATTTTCCGTGTGGTATACTGCACATTCGGTGCAACCAAGGGGAGACCGGTTCGGGTCTCCCCTTTTTGCCAAATTCTCCCGGGAGGTATCTTCGAATGATCTATAGGCCCTTTGGCAAGACCGGAAAATCGGTATCGGTGATCGGCATGGGCGGCATGCGGTTCAAGAAAGAGGATTATGCGCAAGGCGACTACACGCGAGCCGTGGCAGTCGTACACAAGGCCCATGAAATGGGAATCAACTATTTCGATACTGCCCCGGGGTATTGCGACGATACCAGCGAGAAGATCTATGGCGAAGCTTTCAAGACCATGGACCGCTCCACCTATTATGTGTCGACCAAATGCGGACTCTGGAACGCCCGGACCGCCAAGGAAGGGCGCAAGATGATCGACCAGTCGCTCGAACGGCTTGGCGTCGGTACGATCGACTTCTACAACATGTGGTCGGTGAAGACACTGGATGATTATCGGGAATACCTGAAGAAGGGAGGCGTGTACGAAGGTGCGCTGGAGGCCCAACGCGAAGGGCTGATATCCCATATCTGCTTCACCACCCACCTCAATGGAGAGGATATCGCGAAAGTAGCCCACGACGACATTTTCGAAGCAGTGACCCTCGGCTACAATGCGATCAACTTCGCCTATCGGCAGAAGGGAATCGATGCCTGTCACGATGCCGGTCTGGGTATTGTGACCATGAATCCCCTCGGAGGGGGCATCATTCCTGCGCACCCCGACTACTTCTCCTTCCTCAAGCAAGGAGATTCCTCCCTTGCAGTCTCGGCGTTGCGGTTCATCCTGTCCCAGAACAAGGCGACGTTGGCCATACCCGGTTTCAGTACTGTCGAGGAAGTGCAGGAGAGTGTCCTTGCCGCACAGGACCTGCAACCGGTTCCCGATGGGTATCTGGATGATATGGCTGCCCATCTGACCAGCGAACTCAATTCCCTTTGCACGACGTGTTCGTATTGCGACTCCTGCCCCGAGGAAGTTCCTATCCCAAAACTGCTCGATTCCTACAACATGCACATTCTGAGTGGTGGGGACGACCAACAGATGTTTGCCCGCATGAAGAACCATTGGGGAGTCGATCCCGAACTCGCGGCAAAGTGTATCGCATGTGGTCAATGCGAGCCCTTGTGCACGCAAAAGTTGCCCATCATCGAGCGCTTGGAGTATATCGCCAACGCAAGTAGACACTAGGTCGGTAGGATATGGTAGAGGGCAAGCAGAAGCGTGTGCACAGTTTCGGACAGCTTTTGGTCACCTACAGCGTGCTGATGGTGACCACCCTGCTCGTTCTGGGCGCAATCCTCTTCGCCATCATTTTCGCACAGCTTTCCACGGTCCAACAGCAGACCTCCCGCTACGCGACGGTCATGCAATTGGCCTCGCACCTGTCCGCGCAGCGCGAAGCCTTCAACCGACTGGTGTTCAACACCACCACCGAAGAACAGAAGATCAAGGCCTTGAGCGACTTGTCCGGAGCGGAGATCAGAGCCCGGTTGATGCTCCAACGCCTGGAGATAGCCTTTGAGGTCAGTCCGGACCAGTATTTCCTTCTCAGGGGTATCCGCAACGGCCTCGATTTCATCTCCCAGCAGAAACCGTTGGTCCTGGACAATCTGCCGCTCGATGTCGCCGGCTATACCCGCTACTACATGATCGACACGACATTCAACTACCTGGACAACTACGTATATGCACGATTCCTCTCGAGTGCGGTCACCCAGGATGCCGAAGCGGTCGAACGCATGCAGGCCTCGATTTCCCATATCAGGACCCTGGCCATGCTGCTGGTCCTCCTGTTCGCCGTCATCTACACTTTCGCGATTGTCATGATCGTACGATCGTTGGTGCAACCGGTGCGGTCGATGGTCGATACCGCACGCGAGATCACGAAGGGCAACCTGGAGACCCCCGATTTACCGGCGGTCGGGCCAAGCGAGATCCGCTTTTTGGAACAAAGCCTGAATTCCATGAAGGCCAGTCTCAAGGAACGGATCGAAACCTTGGATGAGAATGCCAAACTCGAGAAGCGGATACACTTGCAGGAACTGCAACAGGTGAAGGTGAAACGGGAACTCGATCGAGCCCGCTTGCTGACACTCCAAGCCCAGATAAACCCCCACTTCCTGTTCAACGCCATGAATACCATTTCCCGTACCGCATTGTTCGAGGATGCCGATGATACAGCCGACCTGGTGACCGACCTTGCCGGAATATTCCGCTACATGTTGGACCAGCGCACGACTGTTTCCTTGCGTGATGAACTCGAGTTCATAGGAAAATACCTGAAGATCCAGAAAATCCGGTTTGGCGAACGCCTCGAATACGCACTCGAGTGTCCCGAGGAACTGCATACCATACTTATCCCACCGTTGATCATACAACCGTTCGTCGAGAATGCGATAATCCATGGACTTGAACCGTTGGAGGAGGGTGGGACTGTGCGTATCTCCATCGAGAGCATCAAACGGAAACTCTTCATCACCATCGAGGACACAGGAGTCGGTATTGCCGATGCCCAGCGAGAAATCGCGCTGGGCTCGCAGGTTGCGAACGACAACACCCATATCGGTATGGCGAATGTGTTGGAACGCATCAAGCTGTATTACGGCAGTACTTCACATATGGAGGTCAGGCCCCGCGAACCAAGCGGGACGGTAATCCTCCTGAGCTTGCCGATCCGAAAGCAGGACCGGTTGGGAGCGGTGTGACATGTATACGTTGCTCATTGCCGACGACGAACAGCTGGAGCGCGATGCCATAGACCTGTTGGTCACCAAGAGTTCCTTGGCATTGCATACCATCAAGGTGCGCAACGGAAGGGAAGCTGTCGAGATCGTACAGTCCACCAAGGTCGACATCGCCTTGCTCGATATCAGGATGCCGGGACTTTCGGGCATCGAAGCCGCACGGCGTATCGCCGAGATCGCACCCGATTGCCGCGTGGTGTTCCTTACAGCCTGGAACACCTTCGATTTCGCCCAAGAAGCGATACGGCTCGGAGCAAAGGACTACCTGGTCAAACCCGCATCTGCAAGTGAAGTCGTCTCTCTGCTCACCCGTCTTGTTTCCGAAATCGGAAAAGCCGCCGAGAATACCGCCACCCGGGGAGTTGAGGATATCCGCAAGATCCTCAAGCAATTCAATCGGAGCTTCTTCGCCTCACTGAAGTACGGTATGGTACCCGCCGAAGCGATGCATGCATACTTCGCATTGGAAGGAATCCACGAGGAACAGGGCTTGGCGTTGATTTTCGATGGTATCGACGACCTGGAATTGTTGCCGCTTCTCGAGAGGTGTGTGCAGTCGACACAATTCAAGGCCTGTTACTTCCCGTCTGTCGACCGTATCAGCGTCCTGCTCTTCTCCAGCAAGGCCGAAGTGTTGTCAGCCAAGTTCAATCCCGAAGAGATCCTCGTCTCCTGCCCACTGTGCCATATCGGTATCGGTCGCCCATTCGACTCCCTCGAGGATATTCCACGGGCGCTCCGACAAGCCTCCCAAGCCTATTTTCTTGCTATCCGGAACAACAAGGTGCTGGTCGGATTCGACGGCTTGGAAAGCCAACGCTTCTTTGCCTCCGAATCGGAGATCGAGCAGAACGAGCGGGAGCTTGTGGAGGCTGTCATGGATACCAGGCTGCCCGACGCACGCAGGCTCGCCCACCGGATCCAGGACATGCTGGCCTTCACGTGTGGGGAAGACCGGCAGCTGGCGCTGGACCGGACCTACGAGATGGTGTTGGTGGTGACACGGACAATCAGGGGAAAGATCTCACACTTTTCCCATGAACCGGTGTACAAGGGCTCGCTCATGGAACTCGAGCGCTATTTCATGGATTTCCTGGATACGGCATGCACAGTTGTGGGGATGGACAGGAAAGACAAGTATGTCCGTTTGTTCAAGGAGGTCGACGACTATATGAACGCCCAGTATGCCCAGCCGATCTCGTTGGAACACATGGCCGAATTCGCCAACCTCAGTCCCTCCTACTTCAGCAAACTGTTCAGGGACTATATCGGATCCTCCTTCACCGACCACCTTACCGAGATCCGCATGCGCGTAGCCAAACAGATGATCCGCACCGGCATGAAGATCCAGGAGGTTTCGGCGCTGACAGGATTCTCGGACTACAGCTATTTTTCCCGCGTATTCCGGAATACGGTGGGTTTGTCCCCTAGGGAATTCCAACAGGAACATAAAATTCCAACCTGATTCCTCAAATTATCACAAGACTTGGATTATCTTGCGAAAAATTCCTCCATTCGTACGATTGTCTATCTATCGGCTTGAAAACCACCACCGTATACTTTGGACATCACAATGATTTCCAGGAGGAAAAATATGAAGAAAGTATTGCTCGCCATGCTCATGGTCAGCCTGTTGGTAGCCCCGTTGTTCGCCCAAGGACAAGCTGAAAGTGCTACCGCCGCGAAACCGATCGTGCTTCGACTCGCAGACAACCAGCCCGACAATTATCCTACAGTCGTAGGAGACCTTGAATTTGCCCGTCTGGTTGCCGAACGTTCGAACGGACGTATCAAGATCGAAGTCTACAACAACGGACAGCTCGGTGACGAGAAGTCTGCGATCGAACAGGTCCAGTTCGGTGGAATCGACTTCACCCGTGTATCGATTTCCCCGCTCTCGAACTTTAACCCCCTGCTCAATGCCCTGCAGATGCCGTACCTCTACCGCGATGCCGACCACATGTGGAAAGTGCTCAACGGAGAAATCGGTGAGTATTTCCTCAACTCCATGACCAGCCACGGTTTTGTCGGTCTTGTGTATTACGATAGCGGCGCCCGCAACTTCTACAACTCGGTCAAGCCGATCTATACGGTCGCCGACCTCAAGGGTATGAAGATCCGTGTCCAGGAATCTTCACTCATGATGGGACTTGTCTCCGCTCTCGGCGCTGTTCCCACCCCACTTCCGTATGGTGATGTCTACAGTGCATTGCAGACCAAGGTCATCGATGGTGCGGAGAACAACTGGCCTTCCTACGACACCTCCAGCCACTTCGAAGTCGCGAAGTTCTACTCCCTCGACCAGCACACCCGTGTTCCCGAGATGATCGTCGCTTCCAAGGTCACCATGGACAAGCTTTCCGCAGCAGACCAGGCACTGATCAAGCAGGCCGCACGGGATTCCGCTCCTGTACAGATCAAGTCCTGGGCAGACTTCGAGAAGAAGTCGGAAGCCAAGGTTGTCGCAGCCGGATCGAAGATCAACGCGATCACCAACCAGGCCGAGTTCGCAGCTGCGATGCAGCCCCTGTACGATAGCTTCCTCAACGCCGAAGGCAAGGAGTGGGTGAAGAAGATCCAGGCTGTGAAGTAGCTTGTGAAATACTGAATCCGTCGTGTATCATGAAGAGGGGATTCCGCAGGGAATACCCCTCTTCCATGCTAAAAAGGCTGCCAAGGAGGTGCCGGACATGAAAGTGTTCAAGAAGTATCTGGATCGGGTGTTCAACTGGGCGCTGATTCTTGCCATGGTCCTGCTTGTTGCCATGGTGATTATCGTGTTCATGAATGTAGTCATGCGGTACGGCTTCAACTCGGGTATACGTTGGGCCGAGGAAGTATCGCTTGTCATCGTGATCTGGTTCACCTTCATAGCCATGGCTTTGGGTGTGAAGGAGAATCTGCATATCAACATCACGGTCCTACCCAAAAAGCTTCCCCGGGTGTTCAACGATTCGCTGAATCTGATCAAATACATCCTGGAGATCTGTATCGGGATAGTCCTGTTCTATTTCGGAATCGGGTTGACACAGAATGCGAGTCGCTCGAAGTTGCCTGCAACCGGTATGTCCAACGCGGTCAACTACATGATAGTACCGATCGCATCCGTGTTCATCATCCTGTATGCCGCCTATTTCCTGTATGTCGCCATCGCCGATTTGCGACGCGTGGCCAACGCGAAGAAGACCGATATGACGGGAGGTGCATCACATGTCTGATCCAACAACGGCAACTGCCATCCTGATGGGCTCCTTCGTAATCCTATTGTTGCTGAAGTTCCCCATCACCTTCACACTGTTCATATCATCCGTGTTCACCGCCATATACCTGAACATACCGTTGATGTCGATTGTGCAACGGACGGTCAGCGGAGTGAATTCTTTCTCGTTGCTGGCAATCCCGTTCTTCATTCTCGCGGGAGAGATCATGGGACGCGGAGGAATCTCCCGGCGCCTGGTCGAGTTCTCCAACGCATTGGTCGGCCGGGTACAAGGTGGTCTTGCCCAGGTCAATGTACTGGCCTCCATGTTCTTCGGAGGAATCTCGGGGTCCGCTGTAGCCGATGTCTCGTCGATCGGTACCATGCTGATTCCCATGATGGTCGACAAGGGGTATGACGACGACTATTCGGTAGCCGTCACCGTCACCAGTTCTTGCCAGGGCGTCATCATACCGCCAAGCCACAACATGATCATATTCTCGTTGGCCGCCGGTGGCGGAGTGTCAGTCGGCAAACTGTTCATGGGTGGAATCGTTCCCGGTATCCTGCTGGGAGTGGCTCTCATGGTGGTCAGTTATGTTATCGCAGTGAAGCGAGGATACCCCAAGGAAGAGCGCTACGGTCTTAAGAAGACCTTGAAGGTCTCCCGTGACGCTATTCTGGGTTTGCTTACGGTCGTGATCATCATCGGTGGTGTCGTTTCGGGTGTGTTTACCGCAACCGAATCGGCCTCCGTAGCTGTTGTCTATGCATTCATCATAACATTCCTGGTCTATCGCGAGATATCGATAAAGGAAATCCCTAAAATTTTGCTGCATTCGCTTCGGACGCTGGCCATGGTCATGAGCCTGATCGCCGCGGCAAGCGCATTCGGTTGGCTCCTAGCCTATCTCCGCATTCCCCAGGCCGTCACCACGTTCCTGTTGGGCATATCGCACAATCCGGTCGTACTGTTGCTGTTGATCAACGTGATGCTGCTCGTGCTCGGGGCAATCATGGATATGGCCCCCCTGATCATTATCGTCACACCGATCCTCTACCCCGTTGTCGTGGGGCAGATGGGCATGGACCCGATCCAATTCGGTATCATGTTGATCTTGAACCTGGCTATCGGCTTGTGTACACCACCGGTCGGTTCGGCCCTCTTCGTGGGTAGTGCGATCGGTAAGATCTCGATCGAGAAGGCCACCAAGGCCATGTTGCCCTTCTATGTGGCAATGATTGTGACCCTCATGCTGGTCACCTTCTGGCCAGGTCTCACCATGACACTTCCGAATATGATGTAAGCTGGTGTAGGATTATTGTCTGGAAGACGATCCACGACGGGTCGTCTTTCCTTGTATCGGGCGGTTTCAAGCTTCCGGACATGACAAAGGGGCGTTTGGAACGCCCCTGCATGTTCGCACCGGACGTAACTCTAATAGTTGCGGGCAGCGATTTCGAAGTGGGCCTTGGGGTGTGCGCACACCGGGCAAACTTCGGGAGCCTTCTTGCCGACATGGATATGTCCACAAACACCGCATTTCCAGATCTGCTCGCCATCGCGGGAGAATACCACGCCCTCTTCGACGTTCTTCAACAGTGCAAGGTAGCGTGCCTCGTGCTCTTTCTCAATCTTTGCTACACCTTCGAACAATGCTGCGATCTTCTTGAAACCTTCCTCACGGGCAACTTCGGCGAACCCGGCATACATGTCGGTCCACTCGTAGTGCTCTCCTTCGGCTGCCATTCTCAGGTTGGTCGCGGTATCGGCGATATCGCCATTCTCCTGAAGCGCCTTGAACCACAACTTGGCGTGCATCCGTTCGTTGTCGGCCGTCTCCTCGAAAAGTTTTGCGATCTGCTCATACCCTTCCTTGCGCGCCTTGCTTGCCCAGTAGGTATATTTGTTGCGGGCCATAGATTCACCTGCGAACGCATCGTGCAGATTCTTCTCGGTTTTTGATCCTTTGAGTTCCATGTGTGCCTCCACTACTATGATAATTTCTCTGAATTGATTTCAAATTATGATACCATCGCTCGCAAATATCCGCAAGGAGTATCAGATTCTTTATAGCAGGAATCCACCTTGCTGCGGGGGTGGCTCGAGTGGGGCCAGCCCACCGGTCATACGCTGGAACCGTATTCCCTTCTCCATCAGGTACTCCACAGCCTCGGTCTCCGTGGGACATGGACAGGCCTTGTGGAAGACCAGGGCACAGTTCACGGCATCTTCCAGCGCATGGTGGGCTTGGTAGTCGAATCCGAAATGCCGCGACAAGTCGGTCAACTTGTGGCTGGGCAACTCGGGCCATACCTTTCTCGAAATCCGCACCGTACACGTATATCGGATCGAAGGGATCGGTAATCCATACCAATTCAACATTGCCCGCAAAATCCCGATATCGAACGGTGCGTTGTGCGCTATGAGCAGGTCGTCTCCGATGAACATGAGCATGTCGGGCCACACGGTTTCGAAAGTCGGAGCATCGGCGACCTGTTCGGGGCGAATGCCATGGATCGAAATGTTCATAGGGGAAAAATAGGATGAGGGCGGGTTGATCAGGGTATAATAGGAATCGACAACCTTTCCATCATCCATCTTTGCCAGCCCGACCGAACATGCGCTGATCGGGTCATTGTTTGCTGTTTCAAAATCAATGGCTACATATCTCATCTCGTGCAAAGCTCCTGTTTTCCCATCATGATAGCAAGTATCGTCCGGTCTGTCTGTTCCATGCCCTCATGGCTTATTTGCGTCAGATAGGAAAAACTCTGCAATGCATCCTTTCCTACGATTCCAGATTCATCACTGGGAGAAATGCCCTTCAGTGCCAACCGGCTACTGATCGCCGCCGCTTCCACACTGGAGTAGATCTTGAGGGCACACGTCCCTTTCGCTCCGTCGCAAATGATACCGGTGAGGTTTCCCACCATGGTATTCACCGCGCGATCCATGGCTTCGACGCTGCCGCCTTGCAGGTACACCAGGGCGCAAGCGGTTCCGATGGCGGCGGTGAAGGCACCGCAGAGTGCCGACAGCCGGTCCTTCTTGGCGGTGAGGACCAATGCCACCAAGTGGCTCGTGCACAGGGCTCGGACAAGGTGGTCAGTATCGGTATCAAGGTATCGGGCCATGACCAGCAGCGGAACGGAAACGGTAATGCCCTGGTTTCCACTCCCACTGTTGATGACAACCGGAAGGGGGCACCCCGCCATCCGCGCATCGGAAGCGGCCGCAGCGTAGGCACTGCCCAACGCATACGCTTCGTTGAGAGAGGTCGGAAGTTCCGGCAAGCCCTCGCCCATGGTCTTGCCGACCGAAAGACCGAAATCGGTGACCATGGCATGTTTGGCGATCGCCAGGTTGGTTTCGGCACCACGAAGTACGAAATCGAAATCGGACGTATCTATCTTGGATACCGCCTCTGCGATTTCGGACAGGGAAAGGTGGGCGATCATATCGCTGGTGACATCGTTTTCGGACTCTTGGTGGTTGGAGGAGACCAAGGGAAGTTCCCCGAGCACCTCCTGGTCACGCCGAAGCCTGGCAAACCGGTTGTGTTCCCCGCTTATGACCGCCTCGGCCACATGGGAAGCCCCGTATGCTGTTACTCCGATATTGACAGGCGGTACATCGTCTGCCAAAGCCAGGGTAACAGTATTCTCGGCGGCGAACCGTGTTGCGATACGCTTCTGGTCCTCGGAGATTTCTGAAAGGATCCCCAGCCCATTGGCGACATCTCCTCCGGCTGCGCCCAAAGCGACGGCTGCCTGTATACCCCGGAGGGTACAATTGGGAAGACCCACACCCATGGCATTCTTCACCATGTCCCGGCTGGCTCGGATTTCCAACCGCACAATCGGCTCGTCGAGCAACAGGCGTGCCTTGGCGCCGGCCAATGCGGCTGCCGCCGGCTCGGTGCATCCCATTGCGATCATCAACTCTTTCTTAAGTAGCTGCAAAAATTGTTGTGCATCCATACGGCGAGTATACCACGATTCGGCGCAATTGCTCTATCGTGACGGTCAACCGGGAACCGAAGCGCTGAACACCTTCCCCTTCACGGTGATCCTGTACGAATCGACCGAAGAGGCGACGACGAGACACTCCCCTTGTGCCAGTTTGTGGGTCTGGTCGTCTTTCACGATTTCCGCCGTACCCTCGGTGCAGAGGAGGAACTCGATCGAAAACCGATTGCCCACATGATAGGTTCCCCGCTCATATACGCCTAGGAGGAAATCGTCGGTCGGGGCAAGGATGTTCAGGCGATTGTTCGTATCCCTGATCTGCGGACACAGACCGGTATTGTGGGCTTTGAAGGCAAGGGTCTTCAACAATTCGGGAACATCGACCTTCTTGTTTGTCAGTCCGCCCCGCAATACATTGTCACTGTTGGACATGAGTTCTATTCCATGCCCCCGGACATAGGCATGCAAGGTCCTGGGCTCGAGGTACACCGCTTCTCCCGGCTTGAGATGCAGGACATACAGGAAGAACGGTGCGAACACCCCAAGGTCATCGGGGTACGAATCCAGGCACAACCGGGCGATCCCGCCAGGTGTCAGCCAATTACCGTCGGCGGTGTAGGAATCATCGTGAAGAGTCTCGAGACTCTCCTTGAACTCTGTCAACAGCAGGTTCCGTTGTTCCTGCTCCAAGGTATAGAGCGTGGTGAAAAACCGCTGAAGCAGTTGGGCCTCGTTCTTTTCCTCCGGTTCCTGCAGGAAGGGGAACACCAGGGGAAACTGGTATGGCAGCAATCGCATGAGGTTTGCCGACAACTTCGCGATCGGGAGGAACCCGCACATCGCCGTTACCGGCGTAAGCGCATAGAGCACCTCTGCCTTCTGTCGACCATCCTTGTAGTTCCATTGGTCCTGGGGGATATCGACATGCCGTGGCAACTCTTCGGTATACCCGTGCAACGCCTGTTCGGCACTCGGGTGTACCTGCAATGACAATGGTTGGGCTATCGCGAGCACCTTCAACAGGAACGGAAGTTCCTTCCCATGCCGCTTCACCTGCTCTTCACCCAAGAAGGCCTTGTTGTGGTCCCGTAGGAAATCTCCCAGCGGTTCGCTGTCGGGCATTGCGGACTCTCCACCCGGGTGGGTCCCGAACCACAATTCGGCCTGGGGTTTCCCATCGGGCAGCCTCCCAAGCAACGAGGGGATGAACGAATCATCCCCCCATGGGTACGGTTGGACTTTTGGTGTGATCTTTACCATGTTCACAGATAACTCCATGGGCATTTTCATAGAGCTATACTACCATGGTATCACGCCTTGCGATAGATACGAGGCAAAAAGACCATTCCGACGACAAACAATGCGATCGCACCGATCCAAGCGACAATAGCGTTCAGGAATAGGCCGCCGAAGAGGAAACCTACCAGGGAACACACCGCAACGAACAAGGCGTAGGGCATTTGGGTACTGACGTGCTCGAGGTGGGGACAACTCGCACCGGTCGAGGAGAGGATCGTCGTATCCGAAATGGGTGATGCATGGTCGCCGAACACAGACCCTCCCAACACAGCGCTGACACCGAGGAACATGGCGTGCGACATGCCTTCCACCGGAAGACCCTTGGCTTTAGCGAGACCGGCGATGATCGGCATGGTGATCGGGATCATGATGGCGAAGGTGCCCCAGGATGTTCCAGTTGAGAACGCGATGAGTGCCGAAAGCCCGAACACGATCATTGGTACCAATGCGAGGGGGAATCCACCAGAAACGACCGCTTCCGAGAGGAACGAGGCCAATCCGAGACCTCCATCCTCGGGAGAAGACTTGATGATGCTCCCGATGGTCCAAGCCATGGTGAGGATCAGCAACGCGGGAACCATGGAACCGATTCCTTCCTTGAGCGCCTCGGAAGCCTCCTTGATGGTAAAGAGGCGACGCGCGAAATAGTAGACGAAGGTGATGGTCAGCGTGAAGATGACCGAATAGAACAGGGCGTACGACGCGTCGGTATTGGCGAACGCATCTCCAAAGGACATGCTTCCCATAGCTTGGGACATGCTGATGATGCTTTCCCCATCGATGGATCCGAGCCACGTGGTGACAGGAAAGAAGATTACGGCCGAGATGATGAGGACGACAATCGGAAACAACATGTCCAGCGGTTTGGCACGGTCGTTGCCACCGATTTCGGCGACTTCACCGGGTGCGTCGCCGTAGGCCTCATTGTAAAGGCTACCGGTGGTCTCGTGGTAGCGGTTGGAGGCTGCCATGGGACCGAAGTCACGGCTGGTCAGGATAATGACCAACACCATGATGATGGTAAGCAATGCGTAGAGGTTGTAGGGAATCGAACGGATGAAAAATTCGAACTCGGTGATTCCCAACTGCTCGAATCCTTCCGATCCCTTCACAATAGACATGACGGTGATGACCCAACTGGAGACCGGTGCGATGATACACACGGGAGCGGCCGTCGAGTCGAGGATATAGGCGAGCTTGGCCCGGGGGATCCCGTTCTTGTCGGTGATGGGCCGCATGACGGTTCCGACGGCGAGACTGTTGAAGTAATCGTCGATAAAGATGATCAGGCCGAACACCCAGGTCATGAGCATACTGGCTTTTCCGGTGCGGACCCTGGAGGCTGCCCAACGGCCGAAAGCTTTGGCTGCCCCTGTCTTGGAAAGCAGTCCGACCAATCCTCCCAACAATGCACAGAAGAGGAAGATGCGGATATTCCATCCATCGTTCAGGGAACCGGCGACCACGTCCGAAAGGTTGACGAGTGCGGCAAACGGGTTCCCGCCCGCAACGATGAGTGTCCCCGAAAGGATTCCGAGAAACAATGAGATGACGACATCCTTGGTGATGAACGCCAATGCGATCGTGAGAACTGGGGGAATGAGTCCCCAAAGTCCAAAATCAGTCATAGTATACGCTCCCTTTTTTAGCCTTGCGGCAAGTGTGTTTCCACCGGTCAGCATACCACAACTATATGCACAGGTATAGTAATAATTTCACATTGTGTTCGTATGAGTAGCTTCGTAGTTACTTAAATAACATATTGATACTCATTCTTACCACAGAAAAAAGACCTCCCCCGAAGGAGAGGTCATAATCCGTGAATTGAAAGGAACTATCTTCCGTCGACACCCAAGTTGAACCTGACGGTCAGCGCATCGATCGGCTTGTCTCCGATTTCAGCACCGTATTCACGCCAGTAGTATGAAGCATCGATATGGATGACGAACAAGTCGAATCCGACACCGAGCGAGAGATAGCCTTGGTTGATACCGGCTCGGACATCGACCATGGAGAACAACTTGACTTCGGCACCTGCCCGAATATGATTCAGGTATGCATCCTCATCGGTCTCCATACTCTCGGCCAGGGTGACTACATCGACCAGATCGAAAGCGAATGAAGGTCTCAGGAGCCTGCCGAGTCCACCCAGTTCAGGAATCCAACCGAATCCGAAATCGAGGGTCCACGGAACGGTGTACTCATACTCGGTCGTTGCACCTGAAGTTCCGGTATATGCGGCTTCAGAGCCCAGCAATTCCATCATTTCGTTTACCCAATCCCCAGATTTTTCATACTGGGTCATGGTGTACTTGCCGTTGAGGTTCCGCGCTACCGCCGAGACCCGAAAACCGACAGGAAGATTCACGTTCACACCGACATCGATGGGAACGGCCCAACCGGCTGCGACCGGGTACTCCGACATGAACTTCTGTGCTGGATCATCGTCATCGGCGATGTTGATGATCTCACTTGCTCCGATTTTGTTCGAATAGGCCTTGTACGTAGGTCTGGCCGTTGCTCCGACATCGACCGACAGGACTTCCGGGATGAAGTCCAGCCTAAAGCCGAATCCGATCGAGGCCGCTGCGTTGATCTCGGCAATGATCTTGTCGGAGGTCAACTGGCCGTCGGTACTATAGGTGTGCAACTGCTCCTGTACCTGCATGCCGATTCCGAATCCACCGCCGGTAAAAGACATGGCCACGTCGGTGGTCACCACTTCACCCCTACCCGCGCTCACGATACCCATGTACTTGTTCACCACGGTGGTGGCGAGGGTATCGGGATCCTCATTCTCCTGGATATCCTCGATGATACCGGAGTCGATGATTGCCTTCGGGTTGAAGACTGTCACCGATACGGCGGGAAGATAGAGGCTGAACCTGCGCGAGGCAAGATTGGCCGGGTTCATGAAGAACGCATCCGCACCTGTGGCGGTCGAAAGACCGGCTCCACCCATGGCTTCCGTCCTGGCACTGATCGGCCGGAAGGAGGTCAACGGATAATAGAAGTCTGGAAAGGTATAGGCAAAGAGGCTTGAACCGACCAGAAGCAATACCAACAGACTGATAATCAATTTCTTTTTCATATTCAACCTCCCTTACTCGTCCGAACCAGCGAAGAGGTCTTCGAGGGCCTCGGTTATGAGTGTGTTGTCACCGGACAAAGCACCTACCAGCGCATCCAGGGTACTTTTGATAGAACCTGTTTCACTGAACCTGTCCTTTCCTGCTGTGAAAGCTTCGAATGCGGCTCCCCAGTCCTCGATGTCACCAACGAAGGTAGGATCTCCTTCCTTTCCTCCATCTATCCAATCGATTACATCGTTGATAGCATCTTCCAGATCCAGGTCTGTACCAACAGAATCAAAGAATGCATCCGCCTCGGTGAACACGACACTCAGCACGTAGTTGATGACATCGGTGAGTTCGAGTTCCGCACCGCTACCAACAAGTGCTGGTGCCAATTGTTCATATGAGAGACGCGTAATCTTGAAACTATTGATTGCTTGGGCGAGCTTACCGGAATCAATATCGCCGGACTCATCTTTTCCGATTGCATTGATCACAGTATTGAAAATCGGTTCAATGAATGTCATCGCATCGTCCACATCTTCTTCTTCAAGCCGGGCCACATCTCTCGACGTCGAAGAGGACCTACCCATGATCTGATTCAGAAGATCCGGATTGTCGATCAAGTTGGTCAGCATGTCGTCCAAACTGATGGAGCCTGTGGATGATAAGGTATTTACCATGTCGATTACCTGAAGCGCATCGGAAACAAAGGCATCCAAATCGGACTTTTCTTCCGGGGTAAGTGCAGCAGGATCCTTCGCCAGCACAGTCTCAAGCGCTTGTGCCTTTTCATACACCTCCACAAGCAACACCAATGTTACAAGATCCCCCTCTGTAACCGGAGCAGCGATGGTTATCCCCAAGTCAGTCTGAATATCTGTGACTGCGTCTGTAACCTTGGGTGGAACCGTTGAAGTCAGCGGTTTTGCCAACTCTTCCTTCAAGGCTTCTGTCTTTTGCGGAGAAGTCAGAGCCACGGTAATCGCATTCTTTACTGTCTCCACTTCAGCCGCATATTCTGCTTTACCGTCATCTGTATCTGTATCGATGGAAGATAAATTGCTTGTCGCATCCACCACAGCAGCGCCTTGCGAGGTGTCTATGGTCACCAGACCACCTTCCACATATACATTTGTACCTGTCTGCCCCATGAAATCGCTCAGAGTGCCAAAAATATCCCCATCGCACGAAACGATGGCGAGCAATAGAATCGGTACTAACAGGAACGCCAATTTTCTCATTCTCATACTTGGTCCTCCTTGAAAAGGGTATCTCCCCTAGTTACAGGGTATACCTTTCTATAACAATCGGCTAGTGGCAACGTCTTCTTACCCATATTATCGTCATATCACATGATAAATATTGAAATTTTCCACTATATCTACCTACGTAAACACCTCTAGGTTGCAAATGTAACACCAAAGAGTTGACATGACAATTAAAAACATGCTATTTCGGAATAGTAACCATTATTAGTTGAGGACCATGAAACATACCAAGAAAAAAGGAACCGTAAAGCGTATTGCCCTGTCCATAGCAGGCAGCATCAGTCTGTTGCTTGGAGCAATAGGTATTATTTTGCCTATCCTCCCCACAACCCCGTTTGTATTGCTGTCGGCGGCATGCTTTTCCCTCTCCAGCCCACGCATGGCGAAACGATTGGAGGAGAGCAGGTTGTTCGGTAGCTATCTGCGCCACTGGAGGACACATGAAGGTGTGCCCCGCAAGACCAAGGTCAGGGCAATCATCTGGCTGTGGCTCGGCCTGGGCATTTCGGCGGCGCTGGTCCGAACACCGCTTGTCTTTATCGTATTGGGAACAATCGGAACTATCGTCACCATCCATCTGATACTGATCAAAACCCAAAAGGAGAATCCCGATGAAATACTCGCGCCAACGGGAATTGATTCTTGAGACCTTGAGAAGATCCGAAGTCCACCCGACTGCCGAGGAAGTGTATGTCGCCGTGAAGAAGCACATGCCCAGCATCAGCCTAGGCACCGTCTATCGGAACCTCGGCCTGCTTGTCGAACTGGGGAACGTGCGCAAGCTCGAGACAGCGGGAACAACCAGAGTCCGGTACGATGGACGCAACGACGAGCATTGCCATCTGATCTGCTCATCCTGCGGCAACATAACAGATGTCGACCTCGGCATGTTCGCCGCGATCGACACCAGGTTGCATACAGAGATGGGGTTCACCGTATCCGAACATGGCATCGTGCTCAAAGGCATCTGCGCCGAGTGTTCGGTAAAAGCTATCCGTTGACAATCAGGAGAAGAACAATTCCTTCACCACCTCAAGGTTCCGCTGTTCGTTGAGCTGCTCGCTCTCATACATCTCGTCGATCCGCTTCTTGTAGAACTCGATCGTCTTGTAGCGGACCAGCTTCATGGTCGAGTTGACCAGACCATCGGCTTCGCTGAACGGCTTCGCGATAAGGGAGAACCGCGACGGAATCCATTGCGATGGAATGCTTTTCATAGCTATCGGTTCATATGCCCGCAAGACGTCGAGAATCCGTCGCAATGTGGCTTCGGGAGTCTGCAGATGCTCTTCAGCGATCAACTTCCTCACCAGATCTTCCTGCAGGGTAACCAATGCCGATGTCGTCGGCTTGTGGTCGTTGTAGACCAGCAGCTGGTTGAGCATCTCGGTATGGTTGACCATGACCTCCTCAACCTCTTCCGGTGAATATTTCTCACCATCCTTGCCGATCAACAGGGCTTTTGCCCGACCGGTGACCACCAGGAACCCGTCCTCGTCGTAATAACCGAGGTCACCCGTCCACAACCAGGTCTCCCCGTTCTCCTCGCGCAATACCTCGGCTGTTGCCTTGGGATTCTTGAAGTACCCCTTCATCACATTGTCGCCCTTTATGACGATCTCCCCGCGTTCCCCGACCTTTGCCTCCTCGGTATCGCTCTTCATGATACGGCAGATAACCGTGGGGGCGACCGAACCCGAGGTTCCGAACTTGTAGCGTTCGGGCGAGTTGGAACTGATTATGGGTGCGGCTTCGGTCAAGCCGTAGCCTTGGTACACCGGTACGCCGATCGCGGCGAAGAAGTGTTGTTGTCTGGCTTCGAGCAACGCACCACCTCCGACACAATACTTGATGCGGTTACCGAATACCTTGCGGAGTTTGGGAAACACCAGCAGCGATGCTATCGAATAGGGAACGAATGTAGCCAATTGGACACCGAACGGAGGCTTGTTGAATCCGTCGCCATTGCGTTTGATGCCGGCTTGCAGTCCGCGTTGGAAAATTCCGTCGATAAAAGGCCCCTTCTCCGCGATTCCCTGGGTCATCTTCTTCATGAAATTCCCACTGATCGAGGGAACGGTCATAAGGAACACCGGATTCACTTCTCCCAGGTTCTTCGGGAAATTGCGGATGATGGCGGCGTTGCTCCCCCGCGCATCCACGAAGTGGAGGGTGATGCCCTTGAGCATCGAGGTATAGATACCGACCGTGTGTGCGAAGGAGTGGTCTACCGGCAACACAATCAGCGTCTCGAATGTCTCTTCGGGTAATTTGAACAATTCAACGGCATCGTGGCTGTTGGCCCAATAGTTGAGGTGCGTCAGCATGATGCCCTTGGGGTTCCCGGTCGTACCCGAGGTATAGCAGATATTGACCGTATCGTTCTCATCGATCTTTGCCACAACCGAGTCGACCATGTCGGGTACCCGCATGAGGATGTCTTCACCGGAAGCGGTCAGGACATCCCAGGTGACATAGTCGACACCCTCTTTCCACCCGTTCTCCTCGATCTGCCGCTGCAGCCGATCATCGGGCGAATCGAGATAGTACAGCACCGGCTTGTTCTCCATGGACGCGATGGCCTTGCAGACATTGTCCAGCGTATTGGAACTGGCCACGATTCCCTTGGCTTCGCTATGTGTGAGACGGAACGCGATCTCCTCGGGATTCAACTTGATGGAGAGCGGGACAGAGATGCAACGGGCCTTGATAACACCCAGCTCGGCGATAATCCATTCCGGACGCCCTTCCGCCAGAACGCCGAAGGCAGATTCGGGCTCTATCCCCTTTGCAATGCAATATGCCGCAATCTTGTCCGAATCGTTGTCGACCTGGCAATAGGAATAGGGGGTCCACCCGGCATCGGTCTTCTTGGTTGCATAAGCGCGCGACGGAAACCGTTGGGCCGCCTCATGTAGCATCCGTATTATTGTTCTCATTGTCTCACTCCTTGTGATACAGGACAACACACGCCATGGGTGGCGTGTGTCCTCTCGGTGAGAATTTTAACACAAAAAAGGGCGTTGTCAAAATAAAAGGTATCAAATTCCAGAGTAAACCAAGTTTTAATTAGCCTCTGTTTTCCAAACTGCCCCCAATGGGTAAAGTATCGCACCTTACGTTTCCTGCACTCGCTCGGGAGAGGTACCAGCAAGCAGGTACCTTTCCTCTCGCTTCGTTTGGAAATAAAAGGTATGAATTAGCCATGTATTTTCTACAATGCGGCCTTCGGGGGATTGTCCAAGTCTATGCTCACGGCAAAGTCGAAGAGATTGCCGTTGTAGAGCGCATAGTTGATCGCAACCGGTGTCTCGTCCTTCAGGCATGCGGTATTCTTCATCCACAAATGGGCCGTCCCGTTGCGTGCTCCGAGCAGATTGCACTGCTCGTCATCGGGAATCACAGCCGATACCGAACGGTGCAACGTCACGATCTTGACCCCGGTACACAACTCGTACACATCCAGGAAGGACCGTCTTACCAACATGTCCCTGTCTATGATGTTGGAGATGCTTTCCGGCATGAAGATGCTCATGACGGCGTACGGGTGGTCGTCGACCAGGCGCAGCAGGCGCAACCTGACAATTCCTTCCCCACTCTCCAGGTTCCGCTTGAACAGCGGCAGCATGGTCTTCGCCAGTTCGGTCTTGGGACCATAGGTCGCATCCTCGAGGATGCGGTTGAAAATCCGCGTATCGTACTCGACACCGTCTTGACTCACCAATCCGTTGCGGTACTCCGAATATTGTTTGGTCTTGCAGACAAAGGATCCCTTTCCCCGTGCACGTCGGATCAATCCCATCTGTACCAAGTCGTCGAGCGCTCTCCGCACGGTGATCCTGCTTACATCATGCTTCTTGCATAGTTCAAGTTCGGTCGGAATCATCGCGTCCTCGGGCCAATACCCGGACAATATCTTGTTCTGGATATCCATAAAAACCGATTGGTACTTCAATTGCATCGTTTCACCCCGTATGTATACATAAATGGTATATCAATAGTAATGCGACCACCTTTTATTATCAAGTCCTGTTATAACGGAATGTGTCACCATGCTTGACCTATCCCCATTTTTCATTCAGTTCTGTTTGGAAAAGAAATCGAGTCGAGCACGACCCCATTGAAATCCTTGATTCGACACTCGTGTCCACCATAGACCATATAGGTATGTGCCCGATCCTGTTTCGGCAACGAGACGGAACCAGGATTCATGAAATAGACGCCGTCACGTTCCTGCAGAAGATGGATATGGGTATGGCCGAAGAGCAAGGTGTCCCCGGATGCCATGGGTGGGGGGTTCCCGTCATGGTAGCGATGCCCATGCGAACAGTAGAAACGGTGCCCGTCCACCACTATCCAAGCCGATTCGGCCAACGGAAAGCGCAACACCATGGAATCGACTTCGGAATCACAATTCCCGCGAATGGCGATGATCCGCTCGGCTTGGGCGTTGAGCAGTTCCACCACTACCTTCGGATCATACCCGTCGGGCAGCGGATTGCGTGGACCGTGGTACAACAGGTCCCCCAGAAGAAGCAACTGCGAGGCCTGTTCGGCCTCGCATGCATCCAAAAGACGTCGGGTCCAGAGCGCGGACCCATGAATATCCGAAGCAATGACAATTACCATCCACTATCCTCGCATGTGCTTGTACAACTCTTCCAAGTGCCGTCCGATATGGTGGAACAGCAGGTCGGAATAGTGTTTTTCATGGAGCTTCCACAACCGGTAGAGGCGATCCTTGTACACGTACTCGCCCTTCTCATCCTTGGTGGAGAGGATCGGTCCGTAGGTGATGTGTATCAATTGCCGCGCATCATTGTGCTCGAACAATTTCAACAGCGCCTTGTCGGACAGCGTGTCCAGATCGGGAATCCTGGTGATATCGGTTGATACGTGATAGTACTTGGTGACCTCGTCGAACTTCGAGAGGGCGAACGCGTGGATTTCCCTGAAGAATTTCGGGTCGACCATAGCAATGACCTTCATGGCCTCGAGCCAGTTGGTTCCAGCGGTCTTCACATGGAACCGACCCCTGGTCAACCGACCGAAGATCGGGAACACCATGAATTTGTCCGATCCGGAGTGGAGGCTGATCTTGTACCCGAAATGGCGGGAAATGGCGGCATGGTCGACCAGCTCGGCTTCGAACTGCTTGATATCTCCGATATAGTCGACACCCTTCTGGAACTCACCGCAGAAACGGGGAGCGATTGTCGCGAACTTCACACCTCGGGCGGTCAATTCGTTGGCGACGAAGAAGTGTTCCAATGGAGAGGTCGGCGTGGTCGTCTCGTCGATCGAGATTTCGAAATCGGCATCGTAGGTACCGTCGGCAAAGAATGTGGTGTAGATGGAAGTAGCGAAATCGAGCACTTCCCCATAGACCATGGACATCCGCTTGAACGACTGTTCATCGAAACTGACCGAAACGTTCTCGCCAAGATCGAAGGTCTTGCCGATATACTTCTTCTCCAATTCGGCGTTCGGAACATAGCGTTTGTCCAGTTCCGCAACGGACATGGATTCGAACTCATTGTGCATATGTTCGCTGCAGTCCAGCGTGATCATGGTGAATCCGAGCTTGAGCGCCATAGCGACTTCTTCGGGCTTCTTCAAATGGTCGCCATCTGCTCCAAATCCCTTGCGATAACCATCCCGGTACACGGCGAAGGTCGCAGCATCCAGGACATCCTCATAGGTACGTTGGGTCAGGTTCAATTCACGGATCGACTGCTGGGCCAGGATAGGATACGCATCGTATTCCTGGAACACTCTGATATGGCCGGGAGCCGCGATACCGAGGCGGTCACCGACTCCGACTGTCCGGTCCTTCTGCAAGACCCGCACGGGAGCTGTGAACGGAAACAATTTGCGTAGCACATTGGCATTCGCATGGGTCGTGGGAGCCGCGACACACTCTATGCCGTCGACATCGAATTCCACGCCGTTGAAATCCCAATCCTTGCCGACTGCGACAATAAGTGTCTCGCCGGCATCCTCTGCCATAAAAACAGTACCGCCATCGACAGTGTTGATCGATAGCGGATATACCCCATATGCGACGGGGTCAACCTTTGCCCCCACCAGGGGTATGAAATTCTTGTAATTCTTCATGAAGCCTCCTTCCGAACCATTTCGGTATTTGGTATCCTTACCATACCATGTTTACGCGATAACGACACCTCCAAAATGCCATCCCGATACTTCAAGTATGTAAAAATGTCGTGATTTCCCGCTCCAACTCACCAAATGCCGCACCGAAACGATCCAAGAGCCCTGCCAAGATTCCGGTATCCCCTGCCGCCGCCCGTTGCATTTCAGCGGCGAAAGCCGAAACCGCTGCCGCCCCAATGGTCGCGCTGCTACCCTTCACCTTATGGGAAAGCCCTACCACCGCTGTCCAATCCTGCCTATCCATGGCTTCATGTATCATCCGCACAGTCCCGGCATGCTCGGTGAGGAACGTCTCCAATACCTCACGATACAACACTTCGTTCCCGCCGACCCGCCCAAGCCCTTTGTCGATATCCAGCACTGGCAGGACCTGCAGGCCATGCTGGTTTCCCTTCGACCAGTCCGCCTTGGGTCCCGTTCCCCGCAATGCCTGTAAAATGGCCTCCACCAGTTGCCTCGGATCATAGGGCTTCGGGACGATCCGGGAGAATCCCGCCTGCCGGCACTGCTGGTCGATATCCCCGACCACATCGGCGGTTGTGGCAAAAATTGGAATCGATGTGTTCATTTTCCTGATGATCCGAGTCGCCTCGAAACCGTCCATGACATCCATGTGCAGGTCCATGAGGATCAGGTCGATAGTATTCCCCTCCTTCTCGAAAAGCTCGCATCCAACCTTCCCGTTCTCCGCGATCGTGGGAACGAAGCCTGCCTGGACCAACACCTCCCGAGCGATCATCTGGTTCACCGGATTGTCCTCGACAACCAGTATCCTGAAAGCCTGGCCATCGATGGCTACATCTTGTCTCGGATCGGAAAGCGTCCTATCCACAACGCTCTCGCTGAACAGTTCGAGCATGCTGTTGAACATGATCGACGGCAAGACAGGTTTCGGAATGACCAGGTCGGCACCCGAGTTCCTGAAGTGCTGTCCGGCTTCCCCGGCATCCTGTTCGACGAAAACCACCGATTTCGGACGGGTATCGGGGGGATACGACTCCTGTACATCCTTCAACAGATCCTGTACCGCCCCATCGACCGAGGAATCTATCATGATCAACTGGTAGCGGGGAATGCTATGGTCCGAGTCATTGTGCAGAAGTGTCCAGGCCATGCGCGTGGACCCGATATAATCGCCAGGGGAACCGAATCGACGGAGAGCGACCTCGATCGATTTCCGGGTCTCCTCATCCTTCGCGACCACCAGGATGTTCAGTGCGGAAAAATCGACCGATGAGAGTTTACGGGTATCCGCGACCGCTCCCTCGATATCCAGGTCGAACGGAAGTTCGACGGTGAAGACCGATCCTATACCCGATTCGCTCTCGACGGTGATCGAACCATCCATCATCTCGACCAGACTCTTGACAATCGATAGTCCCAATCCGGATCCGCCATATTTCCTCGCGGTGCTCGCATCTGCTTGACTGAACGGCTTGAACAGGTTCTCGAGCACTTGTGGCGACATTCCTATACCGGTATCCCGTACCTCGAATTGGATACGGCAGGTGTGTCCGAGATGCTCCCGGCACGTCACACGAAGGCCCACCGTGCCTGTCTCGGTGAATTTTATCGCATTGTGCAACAGGTTCGTCACAATCTGTCCGAAACGATTCGCATCGCCCACCACGTGGATGGGAAGCGCGGGATCCCACTCGAACTGCAGGTTCAGTTTCTTCTGCCTCACCAGATACCCGTCGAGGGAGAGGACATGCTGGAGGACCTCGTCCAACTTGAAGGGAGCTCGCTCCAACGGGATACTCCGCTCCTCGATGCGGGAATAGTCGATGATATCGTTTATGATCATCAACATATTTTTCGATGCCTGTGCGATGGTGGAGACATACCGTTTCTGCGTTGCATCCAATGGCGTGCTTTCGAGCAGATAGGCCATTCCATTGATTCCGTTCAGGGGGGTGCGGATCTCATGCGACATACGGGCCATGAAACGGCTCTTCTCTTGGTCGGCCGACTCGGCCTGGCCCTTGGCCTGCTCCATATCCCGCTGGGCTGCGGCCTTGGCCGCAACTTCCCGTCTCAGCCGGACAATCCAGAATCCCGAAACGATGAACACGATAAGCAACAACGCCACCATTCCGATACCCGCGGCTATGAAAGGTGTCGTGTCAATCCGTTGTTCGAAGGATATCCACCGGTTGTAGATGAGGGAGAATTCGGCTTCCGAGATCGAAGCCAACGCCTTATCGATGATAGCGATCAGTTCGGGCCAATCGTTGCGTACAGCGAAGTGGAGTTGGAGGACTCCTCCCGTATCGATGGGGATGAAACTCAGTTCGGTCATCCCGTTGGCCCGAGCGATATAGCTTGTGGTCGCCTCATTGCCGACGAACGCGATCTCATCACCTTGGTTCACCGCGCGCAACGCAGCTTCCACGGTATCGTATTCACGAATGCCGATTGTCGGATAGGTCATGAGCAACCCCTGGTGGGAACTGTTGGCCTGGACTGCGACTTGCCGGCCCTCGAGATCGTTGAAGGAGTCGATGCTCTGGTTGGTGTTCTTGACCACGATCACCCGTTGGAATGTGATATAGGGTTTTGAGAAGAGCAGGTACTGCTCGCGGTCGACAGTCTTTCCGACCGCAGCCAAGACATCGATCTTTCCTGTCGAGGCAAGGTTGGCCACCTCCTGCCAGGAAAGGTCCGTGTCCACGTCGAAGCGCAATCCGGTTCGCTCGGTGATTATCCGGACGATATCGGCAGATATGCCCTGGTATGTCCCGTCGGTCCCTATGAATTCGAATGGCACGAAGGCAGGGTCGATTCCCAACCGGATCGTGGGATGTGCTTGGATAAACGATTGCTCCGACTCGCTCAGTGCAAGAGACGGCGCTGCACCGAGGGAGCCCAAGGTGGATGCAATGAGTAGCGCTAGGAATATCCAACGTCGCATAGGCGTCACTCCATTGTGTTGCAAGGGGGGATGGCCGCTGTCCAAGTATAGGACTTGGCATTCCGGATGTAAATGGAAACCCACGATCATATTTTTCAAAATTGCGTACCGACCTATTGTCAAACCTTCCAATCGGATGTATGTTAGTTAGCGATAACTAGATTATAGGAGACAAGCGATGCTTACCGATCGGCAACAGGAAATCATAAGGGCGGCAATGGAGATCATCGTGGGGCAGGGAACGCAGAAACTGACCATACGGAATGTAGCCATGGCTATCGGGGTAACCGAACCGGCTGTGTATCGGCATTTCGAGAGCAAGCATGCCTTGATGGTGAGCCTGTTGGAGACACTCCAACAATCGATCCTTCCGGTTTTCCTCGAAGCGAAAGGGAATACCGGCACGCTCGACAGCCTGTTCGCCGACCTTTTCCATTCGCTGTTCTCCCGTATCGAAGCGAACCCGGCCTTTGCCTTGTTCGTATTCACCGAGGAAGCCTTCCATGCCGACGAGGAACTCCGGCCGTTGTTGTCACGCATGCTCACGGAGATGATCGCGTTGATGGAGAGCCTCATGCAAAAAGCCCAGGCTGCCAACAAGTGCCGAACGGACCTCTCGGCCCGACACATTGCCATGACCCTGCTGGGAACGATCCGCCTCACGGTAACGCATTGGCATCTGCAAGGCGGAGAAACTCCACTGGAAACCCAGGCAGCTCCACTCGCAGCGAGCATGGCCACCCTTTTCACCCCGGCATAGACGACACGTTCACACACAGTACCGCTATCGCATGATAAAAACGTTAGTTATCGTTAACTAATAAACAAGGAGCATCTATGAATTTCATAGCAAGAATTGCAAAAAAACCGTTGCTGATCGTACTGTTCATTTTGGGTGTCAGCATATTGTTGATCTCCAGTATTGCCCAAAACGCAAGCTTGGAGACGGATCTGGACGAATACATGCCGGCAACCCACCCGGCCTTCGTCTTCAGCGACCAGGCAGAGGAAATGTTCAGCATCACCGATTCGGTGCTCATAGCCATCGAACACCCCGATACGATCTTCAATGCCGGAACTTTGGAGAAGATCAAGACAATCACCGAGGAACTGCCCGGACTATTTCCGGAAGTATATGCTGGCGGCATAACCTCCCTGTATACCGCCGACAACATTACTGGTACGGATGGAGATCTGGAAGTCGAACCGTTTTACGAGGAGATTCCCCGGACGGCAGAGGAACTGCTTGCACTGCAGCGTCGTGTGCAATCGAACGAAATGGTGTTCGGCCGCAATGTCAGCCTCGATTCGAAGGCCACCCTGATTCTCGCGGAAATCGATCCGGATGCCGATGCGGCCGACCTGCATGTGCGCCTCAAAGCCTACGCTGCTTCATTCGAAGGGCCCGAGACACTCTATGTCGCCGGCAGACCGATCGTTGAGGGGGCCTTGGCTGAGCTTGGACCCGCCGACATGACCCGCATGGTTCCCATTGTCATGGTCGTCATTATCATACTGCTGTTGCTGTTGCTGCGCAGTATCCGCGACACGGTGATCAACCTGGTCATAGTCCTGTTCGGAACGATAGTCCCATTCGGAGCCATGGCGGTACTGGGAGTCCCCATATATGCAGTGGATACCATGATACCTGTTATGCTCATAGCCATCGGAGTTGCGTACGGCATACACATGCACAACAGCATCCACCACAGTGTCCAGACGAATCCCGGTATCACGAAACACCAGCTGGTCAAGGAGGTCCTTACCGCCATGATCCGTCCGGTGTCCATGGCTGCGATCACCACAGCGATCGGCTTCATGGCACTCATGACAAGCCAGGTGCTGCCGGTCCGGTACTTCGGACTATTCGCTTCGGTCGGCGTCATGACCGAAATGGTTTTGGCACTCATCCTCTTCCCGGCATCGATATATCTGTTCGGTCCGCCGAAGATTGCTCCGAAGCGGTTGACGGACGGCAGCGAATCGGGCCACGTCTCCAGAAAGGACGGAGCCTGGGGATCTGCCATAATGCATCGTCCCCTGCGGGTTGCCGCCATAGCCGCAATCGTCGTTGTCCTCGGTATCCTGGGAACCACCAACGTATGGATCGATACCAGCTTTCTCGCCAACTTCGAAAAGGGAAGCGATATCGTAATCACCGACGATTTCGTGAACACCAGATTCGGGGGAACCTCGTCGCTCAACGTCGTGTTGTCCGCCGACGATCCCGATACCTTCAAGGATCCCGAGGTCCTCAGGGCCATAGATGCACTGCAGACCGATGTGGAGACCCATGCCCTGGTGGGTAACAGCTTTTCGATCGCCGATTTCATCAAACGCATGAACAAGGTCATGTTCGACAATGATCCTGCCTACGATACCATTCCGGACAACCAGGACCTCATCGCCCAATACCTATTGCTATACGAGTTCTCCGGAGATCCCGAGACACTTGCCAAAGTAGTCGATTACGATTACCAGAACGCCAACATCACCTTCCAGCTGAAGAGCGACAGTTCGGCGGTCATGAGCGAAGTCATCGATATGGTTGCGGTCCACGGGGCGACGTTGACCGAACTTGGTGTCACGCTCCGATACGCAGGCAGCGGATACAAGGCATTCGTATTCTCCGAACTCCTGCTCGAAGGCCAGATAATCAGCCTCGTGCTCTCGTTCGGTATTGTCGCCCTGCTGCTTGCCCTGCTCTTCAAGAATCTGCTCATCGGTATAGTGGGTACGATTCCCATAGCGATCACGGCTGTGGTCAACTTCGGCGTCATGGGATTGCTCAATATTCCGCTCAGTTCCGCCACTGCACTCATTTCGAGCATCGCGGTTGGAATCGGAGTCGACTATGCCATCCACCTGATCGAGCACTACCGCAACCGCAGGTTGGAGGACGTCTCGATCCACGACGCCGCGTTCGAGACCCTTGCACATACCGGCCGGGCGATCATCTACAATGCGGTGGCCGTCATGGGAGGCTTTGCGGTCCTCATGTTCAGTGTTTTCCCGCCAAACCGTCAAGTCGGCGGACTCATCGTGTTGAATATGGCGACAAGTGCCATTGGAACGCTTTCCATCCTGCTCGTCGCGATTGTGGCATTGGACAGGAAAGGCAAGTTCATACGAATAAAATCCACGTCTGGATTGAAGGAGAAATTATCATGAAACACAGTTTGAAAAAAATTATCATCGGATTGGTCTGTTTGGGCGCCGTTGTCCTCGCCCCTGTGGGAGCTACCATGACCGGCAATGAAGTGATGCAAGAGGTGTATACCAGACCGAACGGGAACAACATGTCGGCGAATCTGATCATGACGTTGACCAACAACCGCGGATCGACCAGGGAGCGGAGCATCGTCCAATTCAGACAGGATGATGGTGCCACAGAGAAGAAGCTCATGTTTTTCACCGCTCCTGCCGATGTGAGGGACACCAGTTTCCTGAACTTCAGCTATTCGGACGGCCGCAGCGACGACCAGTGGATCTATCTGCCGGCCCTCAAGCGGGTGAAACGGATCGCAAGCGACAACACAGGCGACTCGTTCATGGGATCCGACTTCACCTATGACGATATGGGGGAGCGTCACCCTTCCGAGGATCGGCACACGGTCCTACGCCAGGAAACGGTCGACGGATGGAATGTCCTCGTGGTCGAGAGCATTCCTGTGGACCCGAAGGAAACCTATACCCGGACCGTTTCTTGGATAGTCGATGGCGAGTGGATCGGACTGAAGAAGGAGTTCTACACCGCTGATGGAAAACTCGGAAAAACGTTGAGCATCGATGCCTTTGAGAAAATCGACGATATCTGGGTTATCACCGACATGACCATGGCCAATGTGCAGAAGAATACGTCGACCCGTATCCAGATGAAGGATGTTTCCTTCAACAACAAGCTGGCCGACAGCTTCTTCTCCGAACGGCAAATGCGCATTGGACCCCGAACCTGATACGACCTGTAGGAGGAATCACGATCATGAGAAGATACACTGGTAGAGACAATAGTTTAAAGTCCGTTTTAATTGTCGGCACGCTTGTGCTGCTTTCATTGGCCACCCTTGGTGCGAAGGACGTCGATCTTCGCGGTATGGTGCGCAGCTACAACGCCATGACGCTATCCGATGCCGATTTGGCGATCAATGAACAGACCATCGACCTGAAATTGGAAGGATGGGGTGACATGACCCGACTGGTCGTGAATCCCTACGCCTATGTCG